>UQWG01000017.1 GCA_900544645.1 uncultured Collinsella sp. | reverse complement strand
TCCCGATAAGATCGCTGACCAGATCAGCGACGCCGTCCTCGACGCAATCCTCGCCAAAGAAATAGAGCTGCAGGAGCAGGGCTACATCGCCCCCAACGGCGTGCCTGCCAACGTGGAGAACGTCCGCTGCGCCTGCGAGACCCTCGTGACCACCGGCACCGTCATCGTCGCCGGCGAGATTCGCACCCAGGCCTACGTCGACGTTCAGGAAATCGCCCGCGGCGTTATCCGCCGCATTGGCTACAACCGTGCCAAGTTCGGTTTTGACTGCGACACCTGCGGCGTTATGAGCCTCATCCACGAGCAGTCGCCCGATATCGCCCAGGGCGTTGACGAGTCCTTCGAGACCCAGACCGGCGCTACCACCGACCCGATCGACCTGATCGGTGCCGGCGACCAGGGCATGATGTTCGGTTATGCCTCCAACGAGACCAAGACCCTCATGCCCATGCCACACTACCTGGCAAGCCGCCTGGCCGAGCGCCTGGCCGCCGTGCGTCACGACGGTACCCTCGCCTATCTGCGTCCCGACGGCAAGACCCAGGTCACCGTGCGCTACGAGGAAGGCAAGCCCGTCGAGGTCACGACCATCGTCATCTCCACGCAGCACGCCGCCGAGATCGAGGACATGGGCAAGATCAAGGCCGACCTCATCGAGCACGTCATCACCCCGGTCATGGCCGCCGAGAACATGCCGTGGGACAACGCGGACATCTACGTGAACCCCACCGGTCGCTTTGTCGTGGGCGGCCCCATGGGCGATACGGGCCTGACCGGCCGCAAGATCATCGTCGACACCTACGGCGGCTACGGCCGTCACGGCGGCGGTGCCTTTAGCGGCAAGGACTGCACCAAGGTTGACCGCTCCGCCGCGTATGCCGCGCGCTGGGTCGCCAAAAACGTGGTCGCCGCCGGTCTGGCCGACCGCTGCGAAGTCGAGCTTGCCTACGCCATCGGCGTTTCCAAGCCCCTTTCAATCATGGTCGACACCTTCGGTACCGCCAAGGTTGCCGAGGACAAGATCGTCGAGGCCGTAGAGAAGACGTTCGACCTGCGCCCGGGCGCCATCATCCGCGATCTAGACCTGCGTCGCCCCATCTACGAAAAGACGGCAGCCTACGGTCACTTCGGCCGCGAAGACGCCGACTTCACCTGGGAGAAAACCGACCGAGTCGAAGAACTCAAAGCAGCCTGCGGCCTGTAAGCCAGCAGCAAATGCTGCAACCAAATATCGACGCACCAAAAGAAGTACCGGCCCCAACCGGTACTTCTTTTTTATATAAACGGTGGTGAAGACGTCTCGATAAGCAAGGTCAGACAAGTTCCCAGCTAATGAATTTTGCCATCTAGCAACTCCAACCATGTATCCTTAGTCCCGAGGGGCGGGGCATAAGGTCGATCGCGAGTTCCGCACGAGCCGGAGAGCACTTAATGTGCTCTCCGTGCGAGCAGGACTGTCCGAGCAGGCGACCTTATGCCCCGCCCCTCGGGACGACGGGACAGATTAAAGGAGCACCCATGGCAGGCAAGCCGCAAACACTAGCTACGACCTCGGCATTCGAGATCTTGGGCCCCGTCATGGTCGGCCCCAGCTCATCGCACACCGCCGGCGCCCTGCGCTGCGCCCAAGTTGCCGCCAGCCTGCTGGAAGGCCGCATCACCAAAGTCACCTTTGGCCTGTGGAACTCCTTCGCCCACACCTACCGCGGCCACGGCACCGACCGTGCGCTCGTCGCGGGCATCCTAGGCCTTGATACCGATGACGAGAACATCAAGCAAGCCTTCGACCTCGCGCACGAGCAGGGCCTCGAATATCACTTTGACATCAAGGGCGACGACGCCTCCATCCACCCCAACACCGTCGACATCGACATGGTCGACGACACGGGCGCCACGGCACAGGTCCGCGGCGAGAGCCTGGGCGGCGGCAAGATGCGTATCAGCCGCATTAACGGCGTCGGCGTCGACATCTCGGGCATGTACTCCACGCTCTTCGTGGCACACAAGGACGTCCCCGGTGTACTCGCCGCGCTCACCAACCTGCTCGCCTACGCACACGTGAACATCGCCTTCTGCCGCACCTACCGCACCGAGGTGGGCGGCCAGGCCTACTCCGTCTTTGAGACCGACGGCGCGCCCGACGACACCGTCGTCCCCATGCTGCGCAAGCTCGACAATGTCGATTACGCAACGTTTATCGAGCTCCCCGGTTCTGCCTCGTCGCTCTCCCCCGGCGTCTCGGCCAAGGAAATCTTCGACGACGGCGAGCAGCTGCTCGATGCATGCGAGGAACTGGGGCTCAGCATCGGCGCCGTCATGGCCGTTCGCGAGGCGCGTCTGACCGGCGAGGCCCACGCCGTCGCTGCCATGCGCCGCGTGCTCGACGTCATGCGCGAGGAGACCACGGCCCCCATCGCCAATCCGCAACGCTCGCTCGGCGGGCTTATCGGCGGCGAGGCCAAGCTCGTCGAAGCAACCCGCTGCAACGATTTGAGTGCAAGCCTGATGGGCGCCGTCCAGACCGACGCCGTTGCCCGCGCCATGGCCGTGCTCGAGCGCTCCGCTACCATGGGCGTGATTGTCGCCGCCCCCACGGCAGGCTCCGCGGGTGTTGTGCCCGGCTGCGTGCTGGCGCTCGCCGATCGCCTGCAGCTCGACGACGAGCAGGTCATGGACGCGCTCTACTGCGCAGCCGCAATCGGCCTCAACCTCACCACAAGCGCCTGCGTTGCCGGCGCCGAGGGCGGCTGCCAAGCCGAGGTGGGAAGCGCCGCTGCCATGGCAGCCGCCGCGTTGGTGCAGATGCTCGGCGGCACGCCCGAGCAGGCGCTCGACGCCAGTTCCATCGCGCTGAGTAACCTGCTGGGCCTCGTTTGTGACCCCGTCGGTGGCCTCGTGGAGGTGCCCTGCCAAAACCGCAACGCCATTGGCGTGGCAGCGGCCTTTAGCTCGGCACAACTCGCCCTTGCAGGCATTAAGAGCTTGGTGCCGTTTGACCAGATGGCACATGTCATGCTCTCGGTGGGCCACGCGTTGCCGGCCACGCTGCGCGAGACGGCAAAGGGCGGCATCGCGCAGGCTCCGGCCGCACTTTTGGCCTGTGCAAAATGCGGTGTATGCGGATAGCGGCAAAGAACGACTCAAAGGTGGGACAAATGTCCCACCTCTTTTGAATGCCACCGTTTCCGTACCACAAACAGCAGGGCAATCGCTATAATGCAAGCCCAGTAAAAACACGATGAACCGCAAGGCGAAAATCGAAGGATATGCATACGATGTCGCAAAACGATCGAACTCAACTGATTCCCGATCCGCAGCAGCCGAGCAGGCACACCGGCGGCGTTCAGTCGCCGCGTCCTATCGCGCCGAGCCACGGTCAGCAGCGTAGTGCAGCAAACGCTTCCCAACGCCCGAACCAACAGCGACAGCAGCGTCAACAACGTCAGCAGCGCCAGGCAAACGGCAATGCGCCCAAGCAGACCCCCACGCACGCTCGAGGCGATCGCGGCCCCGCGCGCAAGTCCGCCGGCAACAATAAGTCGGGCAAAAAGACGACGCTCTTTGTCATCCTGGGTCTTATCGTCATTGTCTATATCGTAGGCGTCGTAGCGTTTTCGCAGCTAGCCTACCCCAACACCACCATCGCCGGCGTGGATGTCTCGTTCTCCAACGCCACGTCTGCCGCCACCAAGGTCAACTCCGCGTGGAAGCACTATAAGCTCGCCGTGACAGGCGATGACTTTAGCTGGACCTATCAGCCCGAGTCCGATGAACCCATCGTCGACGGTGAAGCTGCAGCAAAAGAGATTATCAGCCACAACGAAGCCTTTATATGGCCGGTCCGCCTTGTGGAATCCTTAAGTGGCAAGACCAAAACAACCGCTACCTCCAACGAAGTCGATCTTGATCAAGGCGTCGACCTGTCCATGCTCTCCGACACCTTTGACCAAAAGAAGTTTGAGAAGGATCTGGGCGCCGCCATCGACGAGTTTAACGAGGGGCGTTCGGGCACGTTCGAGGCCAATAGCTCCTATGACGAGCAAGCGGGCAAGTTTACCGTCGAGAAGGCACGCTCCAACGAAAAACTCAACCGCGAGCATGTCATTAAGTATGCCGAGCTCGAGCTTGCCTCGCTGGCCGAGACCGTAGATCTTTCGAAGCTCGGCAACGATGCCTATGAGCCGCTCAATGGAACGCTGACAGATGATCAGATTCAGGCCGCATGCGATGCCGCCAACAACTTCCTGGGCGTCAACGTGACCCTTAAGCTCAACGGCGAGGATGCCGGAAAGGTCGACGGCAGCTCCGTATTGCAGTGGATCAGCTTTGCCGATCCGGCCAACCCCACGCTCGATACGTCGCAGATCAGCAGCTGGGCAGCCGAGCTCGCCAACGGCTTTAATACCGTGGGCTCCACTCGCTGGTGGACGCGCGCCGATGGCAAGCAGTGCGCCGTCGAAGGCGGCGACTTTGGTTGGTCCATCGACAGCAGCTCGCTCGCCAAGCAGGTCGAGGACGCCATTAACAACAAGCAGACCGGCGAGATCGAGATCAAGTACTCCCAGAAGGCCGACACCTTTACCGCAAAGGGAGAGCCCGACTGGAAGGCGTATATCGACGTCGACCTGTCCGAGCAGCACGCGCGCTATTATGACGAGAACGGTAATATCGTTTGGGAGGCCAACTTTATCGCGGGCAAACCGGGCGAAGACGCCACCCCCGAAGGCGTGTGGCAGATCAACAGCAACGACGGCGGCAGTACCCTGATCGGAGCCAAGGACCCCGAGACCGGTAAGCCCAAATATGAGAGCCCGGTGAGCTACTGGATGCCGTTTGAGGGCAACATGATCGGCTTCCACGATGCCACCTGGCAAAACGACAAGAGCTTCGATAATGCCGAGTCCTATAAATGGTGCGGTAGCCACGGCTGCATCAACCTGCGCCTGGCCGATGCCAAGGCACTGCACGATTGCATCAAAGTCGGCCTGTGCGTGGTTGTCCACTCGTAGTGCAACGCGCGCATTCCTACAACGTGGAGCTGCTGCGACCAATCTAACAGTTCCGAAAGAAACCGTCCTATGCGCCCGCCCCAACCGGTGGGCGCATATAATTATCGAGGTTCTTTCTATAAAGGAGACGCTATGCCGAATGTCCCCACCATCACCCCGGGCCCGGATGATACCGAGCACACGCTCGAAGGTCCCACCGAAACGATTCCTCTGATTACAGACGTACATGCCGATAAGCAGGACGGACGCGCGAACGATACGGCCGAGATTTCCGATGAAGAGGCATATACCAAGCTCAAGGCAAAACGTGCCGAACGTCGACGCAAAAAGCTGATTCGACGCGGTATTGCCGCTGGCGTCGTAGGTGCCATCGCGCTCATTGCCGTTATCGCAACCCTGGTTATCAATGCGCAGCCTCAGGGCGCTAGCGGACCTGTGACCGACATGGTGACCGAGGGCACGTTTACCACAACGGTCGAGGCGAAAGGCCAGCTCAAACCCATTTCGTCCTCAGTGGTCTCCCCTTCTGTCGACGGCACGGTCGATTCTATCAACGTGCAGGCAGGCCAATCCGTCAACAAGGGCGACGTGCTTCTGACCATTAAAAACGACGAGCTCGATCGCAACGTTGCCGAGGCGCAACGTGCAGTTGCAGCCGCTCAGGAAGACCTCGCCAACGCGCAGAAAGCCTCAGCTGCCGCGCAGGCCAACCCAACGACGGACGTCGATGGAGCTTCCGCAGCGGCTGGCGTCTCCGACGCATCAGCGGACACGAACGCCGTATCGGCCGCGCAGCGCAGCCTCGCATCGGCCCAGGCAAACCTCGATCAGGCGAACGCCAAGGCCGCCGGCCGTACGGTTACAGCGCCGAGTTCGGGCAGCATCGTGGAGCTCAACGCCAAGGTGGGCGCCACGGTAACAGGCGGCATGATCATGGGCGAAAGCGATACGAGTGGCGGCAAGCAGTGCATGCAGATCGCCGACCTATCTAAGATGAAGGTGACCGTGCAGGTGGGCGAAAAGGACATCGCCAAGATCGCTGTTGGGCAGAGCGCCAACGTCACGTATCCCGCGTTTCCCGATATCGTGAGCCAGGGCACCGTCACGGCTATCGCGTCGGTGGCAAACTCCGACGCCGCCAACGGTGGCGGCGGCAGCGTAACCTTTAACGTCGACATTCTCATCGAGGCGCCCGACGCGCGCCTGAAGCCGGGCATGACGGCCGAGGTATCGGTGGTGACCGAGCAGCTCGACGACGTGGTAATGGTGCCGACGATGGCGCTCATGACCGAAGACGGCGAACACTATTACGTCAACGTGGCGACTGATGACGAGGGCAAGCAAACCCGTCGCGTGAAGGTGACCGTCGTGACGCAAAACGACAACGAAGCCGTAGTCGGCAAGACACAGGTCAAGCGCGACGACCAGGGCAACGAGATCAATCCCAACGTGCCGGTTACCAAGCTGCGCGATGGCGACACCCTCGTCATGGACACCGGAGCGGACGCAACGGCTGACGGCGGCTACGGCGCGGATTCGGGCAGTATGTCTGCCGACGAGGGCATGTAATGCGTCCCGTCATCGACATCCGCAACGTGCACCGCATTTTTGAGAGCGAGGCGGGTTGCGCCCACATCCTGCACAACGTGAGCCTGGCGGTAGAACCCGGCGAGTTCGTCGCCATTACCGGCCCTTCGGGCTCGGGCAAGTCAACGCTCATGAACATCCTGGGCTGCCTGGACAAACCGACGGCGGGCGACTACTACCTGCAAGGGCTCAACGTGGCCGAGCTCGATGATGACGAGCTCACCGAAGTTCGCGCCCTGAGTATTGGCTTTGTCTTTCAGAGTTTCAACCTGCTGCCGCGCCTGTCGGTTATCGAAAACGTCATGCTGCCGCTGGCCTACACCAATGTGCCCCGTAGCCAGCGCGAAATGCGCGCCGTGCACGCGCTGCAGGCTGTCACGCTGCCCGTCGACCACTGGGACCACCGCATATCCGAGCTCTCGGGCGGCCAGATGCAGCGCGTCGCAATCGCGCGCGCCCTCGTCAATGACCCGCCCATCATTCTGGCCGACGAGCCGACGGGAAACCTGGACTCCGCCACTGGAGCGCTTGTGATGGAGACCTTCCATAAGCTCCAGAAGCGCGGCAAAACCATCGTGCTTATCACACACGACCCCGGCATCGCCGCCGAGGCCGACCGTGCCATGACCATCCGCGACGGTCGCATTCACGACGGCGCGTATATTCCACATGCACCGCGGACCCTGCGCAGCGCCGTAGATAGCCTGCCCATGATTTCCGCCTCCACCAACCCGCCGAAAGGAGTGGTGGCATGAGCGCCCGCGATCTCATCCAGGAAGCCCTTCACTCGCTCGAAGCCAACAAGGGGCGCAGCCTGCTCACCATCCTGGGCATTGTCATCGGCATCGCCTCGGTTATCGCCATGACTTCGCTCATCGGCGGTATCCAAAACAGCCTGGTCAACAGTCTGGGCCTCAATGCGGCACGCATGGTGCAAATCTATTCGTCGCAAGAACTCACCGAGTCGGACATCGAGAAGCTTCAAAAACTGGTGCCGCAGATAGAGCAGATCGGCATTGTCGACAGCGCGTATACCGAGTATAAGACCGGCGATAAAAGCTATACCGTCATGGCACAGGGTGTCGATAGCGGCATGCTCGACGCCGTGGGGGCCAGCAAGCTCGTTGCGGGGCGCACCTATTCCCAGGCCGAGTCCCAATCAGGCTCGCGCGTGGCGCTCATCAGCCGCAACGGCGCCGATCAGCTTTACGGCAACGAACAGGATGCGCTGGGGAAAACCATCAAGGTGTCCAACGGCGAGGTGCAGATTGTAGGCGTGATTGATGGCGGCAGCGACTCCATGGGCTCGCTCACGCTGTATATGCCACGCGAAACTATCTCCGGACTGTTTGGCGACGAGAATCCTTCATTCCCCAGCGTGACGGCACTTGCCGCCGAGGGCACGGACATGGATGAGCTTTGCAAGACCATCGAGTCCAAGGTGCGCGCGATGAAGGGCATCGAGGAGGAGGACGAGTACGACAGTGTATCGGCAACCTCCATGAAAAGCGCCATCGATGCGCTCAACTCCTTTATGGGCGCGTTCTCGCTCATCATGGGTGCTGTCGCCAGCATCTCGCTGCTTGTCGGCGGTATCGGCATTATGAATATGATGCTCACCAACGTGACTGAGCGCATCCGTGAGATCGGCATTCGCCGTGCCCTGGGCGCCAGTCGTCGCGATATTACCGCCCAGTTTTTGGCCGAGTCCTCGGCGCTGTGCGTCACCGGCGGACTGTTGGGTGTCCTGATTGGCTATCTGCTGGCCTGGGCTCTTGCGATGTTTGCCTCCGGATCCGGGATTCTTGGCGAGCTCGGTGCCAGCGGGCAAATCACACCGTGTTTTTCAATCGCCACGGTGCTGCTGGCCTTCGCCGTCTCCGTCGGCATCGGCGTAATCTTTGGCTTCTACCCCGCTCGACGCGCGGCAAAGCTCAACCCGGTGGAGTGCCTACGCTACCAGTAAGTCACCACCAACAAGTTGCGGTGAATTAGGGACTGAATATGCTATCTAGCAGCAAAAACAGACACTATTTCACCGCAACTTATTGAAGGGCTGCTTGCGCCGGTTCCGGGCGTCGTCCTCGAGCTTTTGGCGGATGACGGGCTTGTACGGGTCGAGCTTGCTCGGGGCGCTCCTCCTCGCGGGCGAGAGGGCGCGCAGGCGTGGCGAGCGCCTAGCGCGCGAGCTCCCGTAAGAGCGCGTCTTCCACTTCCCGAAGCGAAAGGGCTCCGCCTCCCTCGGCGGGACGGGCGACCACGATACAGTGCGCTCCCACGCCGCGCGCGGAGGCGATCTTCTCGGCCGTGCCGCCTACGGTTCCCGAGTCCTTGGTCACAAGCCACTGGGCGCCCACCTGCCGAAGCATCGCCTCGTTGAGCTCGCGGGTGAAGGGCCCCTGCATGCCGATGACGTGCGACGGCGAGAACCCCGCGTCGATGCACTTCGTTATAGCACCGGGCAGCGGGAGCACACGCACGAAGAAGCGCTCCGCGAAATCGGCAACGCGTGTGTAGGGAGCAAGCTCCTTGCTCCCCGTCGTGAGAAGCGCGCGACCCGGGTTCTCGGAGAGAAAGCGCGCCGCACAGGCGATCGACGCGACCGACACGACGCCTTTGGGCAGCGCCTCGACCGGGCGCGCAAGGCGCAGGCATCGTGCACCCACAGCGAGCGAAGCGGCCCGGATGTTGCCGCTTGCGAGCGTAGCGAAGGGGTGCGTGGCGTCGACGACGATGCGCGCGCCGGAAAGCTCGCGCTCCATGTCGGCCTCGTCGAGCCTGCCCGCATGCACCT
This sequence comes from uncultured Collinsella sp., assembly GCA_900544645.1. GTDB lineage: Bacteria > Actinomycetota > Coriobacteriia > Coriobacteriales > Coriobacteriaceae > Collinsella. The sequence goes on along the minus strand of UQWG01000017.1, from coordinate 25,181 downwards.
CGATGCCCGGAAGCTCGCCCAAAAGCTCGCCTCCGTACTCGGTTGCCGCGTAGGCACGGGCGGGGATGCCCGCCCCGCTCGCCCATTCGCACAGAAGGCGGCCCTCGGTGGTGCCGGCGAAGATGCGCAGCGCCGGCGCGGATGCGGGCGCCGTCACTTCGGGCCGCCTGGGCGCGTGATCTGGTAGAGCAGCGCGTTCATAATGGCGGCCGCCACGGTCGAGCCGCCCTTGCGACCCCTCGCGACGATGGCCGGCACGCGTCGCGCGAGTAGCTCCTCTTTCGCCTCGACCACGTTCACAAACCCGACCGGCACCCCAACGACGAGCGCGGGCGCGATCTTCCCCGCGTCCATGAGCTCGGCGAGGCGCAGAAGTGCTGTGGGAGCGTTGCCGACGGCCACGATGAACGGACCCTCGATGCCGCAAGCTTTGTCCATGCTCGCAACGGCGCGAGTCGTGCCCGCGGCGCGCGCAGCCGAGGCGACATCAGGGTCGGCCATGTAGCACACGGCCTTGCAGCCGATCTTCGCGAGCGCGGGCTTGCTTATGCCTGCGAGCGCCATGTTCGTGTCGGTGAGCACCGTGGCCCCTGCGCGTAGTGCGTCGAGCGCACAGTGCGCGGCGTCATGGGTGAACACGAGTGAATCGGCGTACGAGAAGTCGGCAGTGGTGTGGATGACGCGCTTCACGACAGGCTCTTCGAGCGGCGGGAACGTCCGGCCGCCGAGCTCTTCGGTGATGATCTCGAAGCTGCGCCGCTCGATGTCGCCGGGCGCCATCTCCTTGGAATCCATCTAGTACTCCACTCCTTCCCTTGCACATATCCCCTGAGCGTAGGGGTGTTTCTCGCACCGCATCTCGGTTATGTAGTCGGCCTTGTCCACGATCTTGCGGGAAGGTGCGCGCCCGGTGAGCGCCACTTCGATGCCGCGCGCGGACATATCGAGCGCGCGGTCCACGAGTGCGTCGTCGACAAGCCCCTTCGAAAGTGCGTCGAGCGCCTCGTCGAGCACGAGCAGCCCCTCCTGCGCGCCCTCGAGCTCGGCGAGCGCGGAAGCGAGGTTCCCATCGTGCAGCTCGCGCGTCGCGACAAGTTCTTCCGACGTCATGGACCAGGTAAACTTATCCGACGCCTTCCCCGCGAACACGGGCACGCCGAAATGCTCGGCGAGCAGGCGCACCTCCCCGCTTTCGCCGTCTTTCAGGAACTGCACGACGACGACGCGGCGGCCCGCGGCGAGCATGCGAAGGGCGAGGCCCATCGCCGCCGTGGTCTTGCCTTTGCCGTCGCCATGATACACGTGGATCATACGCCCTCCTCGATAATGCGGTAGACATACTCCATGTCGAGCGCCCCGCGCACGGAGTCGGCCAGGCGGTCGAACTCGCGCGCACGGTGATCGGCCGCGGACACCGCGCCCTCAGCACCCACGACGCTCTCGGGCAGGCCGCGCATGCGCGCGAGCGAGCGCGCGAGGGCGAGTGCCACCCCCGGTTCGTCGAACAGGCCGTGGAGATAGGTTCCGAACACGTTTCCGCAGGCCGCGCCTTCTGGTTTGCCGCCAATCGTGCCCGCAGGGGCGCAGGAGACGGTCGTTTCGCCGTCGTGAATCTCGTACCCGCGCGCCGTCATGCCGTTCCACACCGAGAACGCGCCTTGGGCACCCGTGATGCGCAGCTCCGACTGGGCGAGGTGCTTTTCCTCCTTGAACACCGTACTTGCAGGGATGAGCCCGAGCCCGCGCGCGGTGCCAACGCCTTCCCTGCCGTGCGGGTCGGAAAGCTCGTCTCCCAAAAGCTGGTAGCCTCCGCATATGCCGAGCACCGGCGTGCCCGCGCCCGAAAGCGCGCGTACACAGGCTCCGATGCCGCTAGCCGCAAGCCAGCGCGCGTCGTCAAGCGTGGTCTTCGAGCCGGGGAGCACCACAAGGTCGGGCCGGCCCAGATCGGTCGTCGAGGAAACGTAGCGCACGCCCACGCCGGGCACGCGCGAAAGCGGGTCGAAGTCGGTGAAGTTCGACAGGTGCGGAAGGCGCACGACGGCGACGTCGATGACGCCGCGCGCCTCGCGGGCAGATAGGCGCGGCGCAAGCGAGTCCTCGTCGTCCAGGTCGAGCTTAAGATACGGCACGACCCCCACGACGGGAACCCCGCACATCTTCTCGAGCGGGGCCAAACCCGGGCGCAGGATTTCCACATCGCCGCGGAACTTGTTCACCACAAGCCCCCGCAAAAGCGCGCGGTCCTCGGGCGCAAGGAGCGCGACCGTACCGTAGAGCTGGGCAAACACCCCGCCTGGGTCGATGTCGCCCGCGAGCAGCACGGGGGAGGACACGGCGCGCGCGAGCCCCATGTTGACGATGTCGTTTTCGGCAAGGTTGATTTCGACGGGGCTGCCGGCGCCCTCGATGACGATGACGTCGTTTTCCTCCGCGAGCGAATCGAACGCCTCCAAAATCTGCGGCATGAGCGCCTTCTTTCGCGCGAAGTAGTCCCTCGCAGCAAAGGCTCCCTGCGCCTTGCCGGCCACGATGAGCTGGCTTCGGTGGTCGCTTTCGGGCTTGAGCAGGATGGGGTTCATGCGCACGTCGGGCGCGATGCCGCACGCCTCGGCCTGCATGATCTGGGCGCGCCCCATCTCGAGCCCGTCGGCCGTGACACCGCTGTTGAGCGCCATGTTCTGGCTCTTGAAGGGAGCCACGCGCAGGCCGTCCTGCGAAAGCGCACGGCACAGCCCCGCCGCAAGCAGGCTCTTCCCCGCGTTCGACATGGTGCCCTGGATCATGATGGGCTTCGCCCTACCCACGGGTATCGACCTCCTTCTCCGAGCCTCGGCCATCCGCGCCCGCCATAGCGCCGCTGCAAGAAGCGCCGCCCCGTTCGTCGGGTTCGCCTTCGCCCGAAGCGCCTTCCGCCCGAAGCGCGCGACTGAACGCCATCACAAGCCGGGCGTTCTCCTTGCGCGTGCGCACCGCGACGCGGCACCAGAAACGGGACAGTACCGAAAACGAGTCGCACGTGCGGACCAAAACCCCCTGTTTATACAGGCGCTCGGGGATGTCTTTCGCCGGCGTGCGGACTAAAAGGAAGTTCGCATCCGACGGCACGACGGAAAGCCCGAGCGAGGAGAGCTCGTGGGAAAGCCACGCTCGCTCGCCCGCCAATACATCGCGCGTGCGCGAAACGTATTCGACGTCTTCCAGGGCGGCGATGCCCGCGGCCTCGGCGACCGAGGAGACGGGCCACGCCTGCCCCGCCCGGCGAATCCCCTCGATGAGTTGGGCGTTTCCGCTGATCAGATACCCCAACCGCAACCCTGCCATTCCGTAGAGCTTGGTAAACGCGGAGAGCACGGCCACACGGTGCGAACACGCGGCGCGTGCGGCCACGCTCCTTTCGCGGGCGTCGGGCGCAAATCCGAGGAAGCACTCGTCCACGACGAGCAGCGCGCCCACCTGCTCGCAGCGGCAAGCCGCGGCATCGATCACGCGGGGGTCGACGAGGCGCCCCGTCGGGTTGTTCGGATTGCAGAGGTACGCCACGTCTCCCGGCCCCTCGATCGCGCGGGCGAAGGAGGCGGGCACGTCGAAGTCGTCCGCTTCAGAGAGCGGGAACTCCTGCACGCATGCGCCGTAGTACGATGCCGCCTCCGCATATTCAGAGAACGTCGGCGCGCACACGACGATGCGTTTCGGGCGCACCGCCGCGGCGAGCCGCCAGATGATGTCGGACGCGCCCGCGCCGCAGACGATAGTATCTTCGGGAATGCCCTGGGCACGCGCTAGGGCGCGAACGAGGGCGAGGCTTTCCCTATCGGGGTAGGCGTCGATTCGAGAAAGCGCCTTGCAAGCTGCGGCAACGGCGCGCGGCGAGGGGCCTGCCGGATTCACGTTCACCGAGAAGTCAATGAGCTCGGAGGCGCCCCCTTCGCAAGCGATGCCGAGCGATTGCGTGCTACCCCCATGCGCACGGGCGCGCAGGATTCCCCCGGCAGCCCGGGACGCGGCGTGGTCTTCCCTCATGACATCGCCCCCACGGCGAGCACGACCGCCGCGCGTGCGGCACCGAAGACGACGAGCGCGCATACGGACGCGGCGAGCATGAGCCTAGTCGCCCGGGCGATGTCGCCCCACTCGATTTCGCGGGACGCGTCGCCTATCGTCGGTTTCTCAACGAGCTTGCCGAAATACACCGCGGGTCCTGCCAGGCGCAGCCCGAGCGCGCCCGCGCACGCCGACTCGGTCTGCGCCGAGTTGGGGCTCGCATGGCGACGCCTGTCGCGGCGCCAGATGCGCGCCGCCCCGCGCGCGTCGAGCCCGACGATCGGGCACACGACGATCATGAGCAGGGCCGATAAGCGCGAGGGAATCCAGTTCACCGCATCGTCGAGGCGCGCCGAGGCGCAGCCGAAGTCGATGTAGCGCGCGTTTTTGTAGCCCACCATGCTGTCGAGCGTGTTCACAGCCTTGTACGCCATGCCCAAGGGCGCACCCCCGATCATAAGGTAGAAAAGCGGCGCGATGACGCCGTCGCTCGCGTTCTCCGCCACCGTTTCCACGGCGGCGCGCACAACGCCCTGCTCGTCGAGAACAGACGTGTCGCGTCCCACGATGAGCCCGACGGTTTCGCGCGCCGCGACAAGGCCGCCCTTCGAGAACGCGCGGGCCACGGCCAGGCTCTGGCGGCGCAGCTCGCATGTCGCGAGAATCTGATAGCTCGCCCATGCCTCGGCCACGAAGCGCAAGCCGGGGTGAACCATGCCGCAAAGATGCAGGATTCCCCAGGTCAAAAGCCCACACGCAAGCGGAAGCGCCACGGCGAGCACAAGCCCTGCGGCGCGCGTGCCCGCGAACGTTTGCGGGAATGCGCCCCGCAGGCGGCCTTCGGCCCACGTGATCGCGCGCCCCATGGCGACGACGGGATGGGGAAGCCAGCGCGGGTCGCCGAAGGCAAGGTCGGCCGCGAACCCGGCGGCGACGGCAAGAATCGTCATCACCGGGCATCGCCCCCCGAAGCGGGGCGAACGTCGCGAAGGCAGCGCCCATCCCAGGTGGCGGCCCATGCGCCGCCCGGCTCGGTATGCACGTCGAAGTATTCCATTTTCGGGACAGCAAGCTCGGAAAGCAGCGCTTTCACGGTACCCGCGTGAACGACGAAGACGGCGCGCCCACTCCCCTGGGCGCGCTCCGATTCGCACGCCTCCCGAAACGCCGCGACGACGCGGCGGGTGAAATCGCTCTTGCCCTCGCCATGCGGGCACCGCGTCTCGCACCAGGAGTCTACCCAGGCGCGGTAGCGCGCATCCTCTTTAAGCTCGGCGGCGCTTCGCCCCTCGAAGTCACCGAAATCCATCTCGCGCAGACCGGGGCATGCCATAAGCTCCGCATTCGGGAAGAGGATGCGTGCCGTCTGGTCGGTGCGGGCCATGCCGCTCGTGATAACACGGAACACGTCACGATCGCACGCGAGCTCGCGCAAAGCGCGCTCCCCCGCGCTCGACAGGGGCTCGTCGGTGCCCGCCCCGCTGTAGCGATGGTCTTCCGTGCCCGCCGTGGCACCATGGCGCACGAAGACGACTTCCAAAGGCGCGCCCGCGCCCTGCGTCCCTCGAGGCGCATCGGCAAGGTTTCCTTTGATGACCTGGGGAATCCCGCACGTCATGCGCACGACGACGTCGGCGCGCGCAGCAAGCGCGCATCCCAGGCGCCCCGCGCGCTCGCGCCATTGGGCGTCTTCCGCTCGCATGGGGACGACCCCCGAGCCGACCAAGGGCAGAATCACTGCGTCGAAGCCAATCAGCCGCTCGAGCGCCCGGTCAGCGTCGAGCGCGCGTACGAGTTCCTCAGCACGGTACGCGACACGGCCGGCAAAAGCCGCGGGCACGCCGCCCTCCGCAAGCTGCGCCGCGTCGACGAAATCGTCCGCCGCGAACCCGAGCTTTTCGCGCACGAAGGTCCTCTTCCCCGAATGCGCGCCGCCTACCACGAGAATCATAGGAGCATACCCCCCGCCACCAGCATGGCAAGCATCGCGAGCTCGGCCCATTGCAGAAACCATCCGGCCAAATCCCCCGTCACCCCGCCGAAGCGGGACAGGGCAACATGACGGTACCACGCGAGCGCCAAAAGCCCCGCCACCGCCATAAGGGCGCCGACGGCCTGAGCGCACACGACCATCCCTGCAGCCGAAGCCGCAGCGAAAGCGCAAAGCGGCACGACGATCGCCGCGCGCTTCTTAGCAGGCGAGAGTCCCGCGGCCATGCCGTCCGCCCGCGCGGCAGGCCAGCATTCTACGGCGAGCCCCGAAAGCGCGCGGGAGAACACGAGCGAGCACAGAAGCGCGAGGAACGCCCCCGCCGTAAGCGGCAGCGCGGTGAACAGGGAAAACTGCAGAATAAGGTACACGACAACACCGATGACCCCGAAGGCGCCCGCCCGCGGGTCGTGCATGATCTCGAGCTTTCGCTCGCGCGGGGCCCAACTTGCAAGCGCATCGGAGGTGTCGCAGAGCCCGTCTAGGTGGATGCCTCCCGTCACCGCCACAGGCAGCGCCGCGAGCACGGCCGCGACGATGGTCGCGGGTACGCCGAGCAGGTTCGCCACGTACCCCCACGCCGTCATGAGGAAGCCTTCCGCAAGGCCCACCAGGGGAAACGCGGCAAGCGCATGGGTTGATCCGAAATCGGTCCAGGCCGATTTCGGGACGGGGATGCGCGAGAACGTTCCGAACGCCGCGCCGATTGCCTCTGCTATCTTCACCTTGTAGGTCCTTCGCCTTTCATCCACACGGGAATCCCGCATGCCACTTCGACTGCACGGTCGGCCAGCGCCGCCACGCCCGCGTTCACGCGCGCGAGCGCGCGCCTCCATACCTCGGTCTCCTCATCGTAGCGCATCCCATCGGCGAACACGTCGACGGTGACCACCACCGTATACGCAGCGGCCTGAGCGAGCCGTTCAATGCCTCCGAGCACCTCGCGCGCCACAGCGTCGGGGTCACGTGGGGACAAGCCGCCTTCCGCGAAAAGCTCGTTTGCAACAAGGTTGCCCACGTCCTCCAAAAGAAGCGTGCAGCCGCGCGGAAGCCCGGGCACTGCGGCGCCCACGTCACGCGTGCGCTCGAGGGTGGAAAACCCCTTGCCCTCGCGCAGCGCCCGATGGCGCGCGATGCGGCGGGCGCCCTCTTCCCCGAAGGGCTCCATCGTTGCCATGTACACGCGAGGGCCGTCGTGCCCGAGGCACAGGGACTCGGCGTAGGCGCTCTTGCCGCTCGCGGCGGCGCCGATGACGAGTGTCACCGTCATTTTCCGGCCTCGAAATGCTCGTAAGCAGCCATACCAGTCGCCGTGAACGTCTTTCCATCCCGGTACACGCGCAGCGCCGAATCCAAAAGGGGCAGATACGCCATGGCGCCCGCGCCCTCGCCCAAGTGCATGCCTGCGTCGAGGGGTGCCTTTATGCCGAGCTCGCGAAGGAGCTCCTGGCTTGCGGGTTCGCTTGATGCGTGGGTTCCCACGAGGTAGCCCAAGGCGTTGGGGCACAGGCGCGCCGCGCACAGGGCCGCCGTGCAGGATATGACCCCGTCGAGGAGCGCTGGCGCCTTCGAGGCCGCGGCCCCCAGGTAGAAGCCGCACATCGCCGCGATGTCGAAGCCGCCCACCTTCGAGAGCACGTCAATCGGGTCGGCGGGATCGGGCGAGTTCGCGTCGATAGCGCGCTCGACCACGTCGCGCTTGCGCGCGAGCGAGGCGTCCGAGAGCCCCGCGCCACGCCCGACGAGGCTCCGCGCGTCCGTCCGGATGAGCACTGCGGCCACCGCCGCCGAGGTGGTCGTGTTGCCGATGCCCATCTCGCCCGCGGCGAGAAGGCGTACGCCGGCGCGGGCTAGCCCGCACGCGACGGCGATTCCGACCTCGATCGCGCGCACGGCCCCATCGCGAGACATAGCGGACCCGTGCGCGATGTTGCCGCTCCCCCGCCGCACGTTCGCGCGCACCATGCGCGCGTCTTCTATGCCCCGGGCCATACCCACGTCGACGGGCACGACCTCGGCACCCGCGAACGCCGCCATGCGACAGGCGCTCGTGGCCCCCTCGCACATGTTGCGCGCGACGGCTCGCGTCACGTCTTGCCCGCTTTGCGACACGCCTTCGGCAACAACCCCGTTGTCGGAGAAGAATACCGCGAGCGCACGGGGAAACTCGGCCACCTCGGCGCTCCCCTGAGCTGCGGCGATACGCGCGACGGCGTCTTCAAAGTCGCCCAATCCCCCCAAGGGGTGCGCGATGGAGTCCCACGCGGCGTACGCGGCGGCGCGGGCGCACTCGTCTGCGGGCGCAATCCGGGAGAGCGCGGCTTCGAGCACGGCGCCCGGCGCCGACGAGAACGCGCGCTCGACTTCCTCGCGGATGCAGGCAAGCGCGGTTTCAGTTGCTTCAGCCATGCCGTCTCCTCTCTGCGAACGACGCTGCGGCAGACGCGAACGCGCGCGCAACGTCGGGGTTCGCAGGATAGTACACATGCGGGAAGCCCGCAACCAGTGACGGGGTGGTCGTCATGCACGGCCAGCCCTTGTCGCGCCGGGGCTTCTGCGCCCAGAAGTCGCCGCCCGGGCAGGTGGACTGCCAGTAGTGGAACTCGTGCGCGCGGATGCGTGTGCCGCGCGGCCCGTAGAGCCCGTCGCGTTGGGAAGTGAGCTCCACGTACCCGAAATGGGACAGCCTTCCCCCGTTCTCGCTTGCGCCCTCAAGGGCGCCCGCAACAGGCCAGCGCCGCCCCTCGCTATCGGAGATTTCGCGCTGCAGGTACAGAAACCCACCGCATTCGGCAGCCGTCGGCATGCCGGATTCCACCGCGCGCCGCACCGCCTCGCGCATCGGCGCGTTCTCGGAGAGCTGCCGCGCATGGAGCTCTGGGTAGCCGCCTCCCAGATAGAGGGCGCTTGTCCCCCGGGGCAACTCGCTATCATACAAGGGGCTGAAAAAGGCCAGCTCGCAACCCAGGTCCTCGAGCGCGCGCAGGTTCTCCTCGTAGTAGAACGAGAACGCCTCGTCACGCGCGACAGCGACGATGGGCCGCGCTCCCGCGATCGGCTCCAACCGGTAAGGTTCCTCGCGGATATCGGGTGCCGTCGCCGCTATTTCGAGCAAGCGGTCGACGTCGACGCTCTTTTCCACCAGCTCGGCCATCTTGTCGATGCGCGCGGAGAGCTGCTTGACTTCGTCGGCGGTCACAAGCCCCAGATGCCGGCTTTCGAGCGAGAACGCCTCGTCGGCGGGGATATTACCCAAAACCGCGACGCCCGTGTGCTTCTCGATCGCTGGCTTCGCGTAGGCGCAGGCAGCGGCGCTCGTCTTGTTCAGCACGACGCCGCGCACGTTCGCACAAGGCAGGAACTCGGCGATGCCGCGGATTACGGCGGCGAGCGATAAAGACGCCCCGCGCCCGTTCACCACTAAAACGACCGGCGTTTCCGTGTCGCGCGCAACCTGGTAGCTGCTCGCGTCGGCCACGCCGGGCGCCATACCGTCGTAGAAGCCCATGACCCCCTCGAGCACCGCGACATCCGCGCCCGCGGCGCCGCGTGCGAGCAGGGCGCGCAGCGTCGGGGCGTCGGTGAAGAAGCCGTCTAAGTTGCCCGAGCGCGCACCCACGACGCGGCGATGAAAGAGCGGGTCAATGTAGTCGGGGCCGCATTTGAAGGCCGCGCATGCAAGGCCGCGGCGCGCGAGCGCGCGCAGGAGCGCACACGTTACGACCGTCTTGCCGCTCCCGCTCGAGGGCGCAGCGACCATGAAGCGCGGGATGGACGTGCTCACCGGGCGCCGCCTTCCCCACCTGCACCACGCGCGCTGACGAGGAACACGGGGTTTTGCGCCTTCATAAGATGGTGCGAGCCTACAGCCTCGGCGCGGGCGGCCAACACCTGGCACGCCTCGAACCCCTTAAAGCGCGAACCCGAGAGGAGCGCACACGCCTCGGTGAGCGTCTCAACGGTGACGCATGGCACGCACAGGCGAACCTGCGAGTTCTTCTCGAGCGCCGCCTCCACAATGGAGGGAAGCTCGCCCGCGCTCCCGCCGACGAACACGGCGTCGGGGACGGGCAGTTTCGCGAGCGCTTCGGGGGCGACGCCGGGGACCGCATGCACGTTGCCGCACCCGAATGCATCCGCGTTCTCTCGGATGAGCCGCACGCCGGTCGCGTTGCGCTCGACCGCCCATACCGACCCCGCTCGCGCGACGAGCGCCGCCTCGATCGATACGCTCCCCGTGCCGGCGCCGACGTCCCACACGGTGTCGGTCGCGGTAAGGCGCAGCTTCGCGAGCGCGACGGCGCGCACCTCCTGCTTGGTCATGGGAACGTCGCCGCGGATGAAGAGCTCGTCGGGAATGCCCGAGGAAGCGTACGGCCAGCGGGAGCTCGCGGCACGGGATGCGCCCGCAGAGTCCGCCGCAGAAGAAGCCGCCGCGGGCGCCGACGCGCCGGCCGGCGCCTCGGAGGCTGCGCTAGAGCCCGCAGGCGACCCGGCGCCGCCTGCGAAATCGATAAGCATCACGTTCAAGTCGTCGAACGTCTGACCTGCGATTTCACTTGCGGTCGCACAGGTGATGCGCTCGTCGGGGTACGACAGGCGCTCGGCCACCGTCACGCGCGCGTCCCCGAAGCCCGCCTGCACAAGCTCGCCCGAAAGCCGCGAGGGGTCTTCCCCGCCCGACGTGGCGAGGAAGAGCTCACCTGCGCGCTCGGCCTCGGCCACGATGTCGCACGCCACGCCGTGAGCGCTCGCGAAGCGCCAATCCTGCCATGGACGCGCGAGACGCGCGGCGAGATACGACGCTGAGCTTATGCCGGGAATGACGCGCACGTCCACCTGCGCATCGCCGGAGAGCGCCTCCACCAGGCGGCGCGCGCCGCTGAACAGCCCCACATCGCCCGTCATCACGACCACGGCGCGCCGCCACGACGCCGCATCGGTGAGCGCGGCGACGATGTCCGCCGTCTTCACGAGCTCGTATCTCACCACGTCGGGCGGTACGTCGATGCCGGCAAGCGCGCGATGAGCGCCGATGACCACGTCGGCGATGCCGATCGCGTCGAGCGCCGAGCGCGAGAGCAAGTCGGGGTTTCCGGGCCCCGCCCCGATGATCGTTACCTTTCGCATGGAATCTCCCGATACCCGCGCGGCGTGACCATACGGCCGTCTACGCGCTTCGTGTCCGCGTTGCCGACGAACACGGTGGTGAACATGTCGGCGTCGATCTCCCCCAGCTCAGAGAGCCTGCACATGCCCGACTGCTGCCCCTCGCGCCCGATGTTGCGTACCCAGCCGCAGAGCGTGTCGGGGGCCTTCCATTCGAGCATAATCTTCGCCGCGCGTGAGAGCCTGTCGGCGCGCTTTCTGCTGCGCGGGTTGTACAAACAGATGCAGAAGTCGGCATTCGCGACGGCGGCGAGCCTGCGCTCGATGACCTCCCACGGCGTGAGCAGGTCGGAGAGCGACACGACCGCGAAGTCGTGGGCAAGCGGGGCACCGAGCACCGCCGACCCGCTCTGAGCCGCGGTGGCCCCGGCGATAACTTCCACGTCTACATCGGGGTAGTCCTCCGCAAGCTCCAGCACGGGGCTCGCCATGCCGTACACGCCCGCGTCACCGCTGCACACGAGCGCCACGGCTTCTCCGCTCTGCGCGCGCGAAAGCGCCAGGCGGCACCGTTCGACCTCGTGCATCATCGGCGTCGCGAGATGCGCCGCGTCGGGCACGGCGGCGAGCGCGAGCTCCACGTATTTTGTGTACCCCACAACGATGTCGGCCGCCTCGAGCGCGCGCCGGGCCGCAATCGTCATGCCGTCGGGGCCGCCCGGGCCGACCCCCACCACGAAGAGCTTTCCCATCACCGCTCCTTAAAAGAAAGTTTGATAGTTACCTTGGAAAACGCGACGGTCACGCCGCCGTGAGCGAGCTTCGGGAAGATAAGTTTGCCCCCGTCCGCGAGCGCCGCGCGCTCGCACACGTTGTCGACCCCCACCGTCGCGCGCACGAAATCAGATGGCGAAACGCTGCCTTCGACCTGCGACAACTCATCTGCGGAATACGTCGCAAGCGGGATATTGCGCGCGCGGCAGAAGGCGAGCAGACCCTCCTCGTGCGCCTTCACGTCGATCGTCGCCGCCTTGCGCACGGCCGAAGGCGAGATACCCGCCTGCCCGCACGCGAGAAGAAACGCCTCCCCGATCGCTTCGGCGCACGCACCGCGACGGCACCCTATGCCCGCAACGATGCAGGGCACGACAAGGCGAAGCGGCTCGGGCGCAGGCGCCTGCGCCCGCACGCCCGCCGGCTTCCCCGTTTCACCGGCGGGCACGACCTCGCCCGTTGTCTCCGCCGCGCGAACGGACGCACCAGCATTCGCGCCAGCGAACGGCGACACGACGATATCGGCCCGAGCGCGGTCGGACGCAATGTCAACCCCCTCAGGCGGCTGTCCCGAAATCGGCATGTCGGAATAGAGCGCCACGCGCCCGCCCGAAAGCAGCCGCGCCGACACTCGCTTGATGGCCTCGGGATTCGAAACGGCGAGCCCCGCGCAGCGCGCCCACGTATCCACCGCCCACACGCCGCGGACGTCGGTCGCCGTGGTGATGACGGGGATGGCCCCTACCGCGCGTGCCACAGTTTTCGCAAGCTCGTTCGCACCGCCCAAATGCCCCGACAAAAGCGGGACGGCAAAGCGCCCCGCTTCGTCGATCACCACAACCGCGGAATCGGTTGCCTTCGAGGCGACATGCGGCGCAATCGCCCGCACGGCGATGCCCGCCGCGCCCACGAACAGAAGCGCGTCCGACGCTTCCCACGCGAGCGCCGTCCATGCGCGCAGGTCGGCCTTCCCCTCGCCGAACCCGCGCGAAACGGAAACGTCCCAGCCAGGGTCATCTTCACCTGTCTGCGCGCAGTCGGAAAGCGCGCGTGCGGTGCGCTCCGCCAACGCATACCCCCTCTCAGTGAACGCTATGCAGGAAATCCTCATCTAGCGCACCACCATCGTCGAGAAGTAGCTGCCCCGATCGGGCACATCGACGAGCGAGCGGTACACGCGCTCGCCCGGAAGCCCACAGTCCTCAACGAGCTCGGCACCGTCGAAGGCGCCCTCCTCGTGAAGGATGCGCTTCGTGTCCGCAAGCGAGCGGCGCGCCTTCATGACCACCTTCGTCCCCGACCAGCCGATTACGCGGCGCACCCCGTACAGCACGCCTTTACTCATACGTCGCCCCCAATTCCCCGATAACCGCATCGGCGCCCGACGTGCGGAAAAGCTCACGGCGCTCCGCGTCGAACACGACCGCGGCGATGTCGCATGCGCCCGCCGCGCGGCGGCGCAACCTGTCCTCGATTGCCGCAGCGAGCGAGGCGCGCGCAGCGTCCCCAACGCCGGCGGCCTCGATTACCTCGAGCGCCGCCGTGGTCGTGACGGACGACATGATCTCGCGCACGGTCTTCGCGCCCGCGCCGGCCATGGCCGCGTGGGCGGCCAGAATCTCCGCGCGGCAGTCGGCGGTACGCGAATGGGTGTCCATGATGCCGCCCGCGACCTTCACCAACTTGCCGATGTGTCCCACAAGAAGGACATTGGTAAATCCCTCGCGAACGCAGCAGTCAATCGCATCGCCCACAAAGTTGGAGATGAAGACCACCGGCGCACCGTTTAGGTGGAAATGCCCCGAGATGAACTGCCCGCCGTAGTTGCCGGGCGTGAGCACGACTCCGCGCCGCCCCATAGCCGCATGCTGCCGGATCTCGAGCTCGATGCTGTCGCGCAAGGCAGCGAGGCTGCGCGGCTCGACGATGCCCGTCGTGCCCAGGATGGAGATGCCGCCCTCTATCCCCAGATGCGAGTTGAAGGTCTTTTTGGCAAGGGCAACACCCTCGGGTACCGAAATCGTCACAGCAATATTTCCAGAAAAGCCGTGCGCGGCGCACACCTCGCGCACCGCCGAAGTGATCATCGCGCGCGGCGTCGCGTTGATGGCGGCCGCCCCCACCGGCTGCTCGAGCCCGGGCAATGTCACGCGCCCCACGCCCACGCCGCCATCGACGGAAACTTCCGATTCGCGCGCGGGCACGTCCTTGCTGCCCGCAGCACCCGTGCCCGACCCCGCATGTTCCACGTGCGCGTACACGAGTACGCCGTCAGTCACATCGGCATCGTCGCCTGCGTCCTTTCGCACGGCGCACTGGGCGCACCCCTCGCCGATGCATGCGTCGACCACGTTCGCCTCGACGGGCAGCCCGCCGGGGGTGACGATCGACACGCGGCCGACGGGCTTTCGTGACAAAAGCATCTCGCAGGCCGCCTTCGCCGCGAGCGCGGCGCAGCTCCCCGTGGTGTAGCCGCAGCGCAGGCGGGTCGTCCCGGTATATATGTAGTGCTCGAAGGCCACGCTAGCTGCTCGCCTTCCGATACCCCGTGGAAAACGAAGGGTCGTAAAGCTTGCTGCGCTCGTACGACTCCGCTTGCGCGCCGTTGTGTGCAAGCCTGCCGCGAGCTCCGAGCACGCGGCCCACCACCACGAGCGCCGTGCGGTCGATGCCCTCTCGCGCGCCCGCATCGGCGAGCGTGCCCACTGTGCATCGCACCACGCGCTCCTCAGGCCAGGTCGCCTTGTACACGAGCGCCGCCGGCTCATCGGAGCTGCGGCCCGCGGCCAAAAGCTCGGCGGAAAGCTCGGCGAGCATACCCGAGCTCAGGAAGATGACCATAGTCGAGCCGCTTTCCGCCATGGTGCGCATGCCCTCGCCCGCGGGCATGGGGGTACGTCCGGAAAGCCGCGTGATCACGACCGACTGGCTGATTCCCGGCAGCGTGTATTCCTGGCGAAGCGCCGCCGCGGCACCGCAAAAGCTCGACACGCCGGGCACCACCTCGTAGTCCACGCCGCGCGCGTCGAGTGCGTCCATCTGCTCCTGGATGGCGCCGTACAGGCACGGGTCGCCCGTGTGCAGGCGCACCACTTCCTCGCCCCGCGCATCCGCCGCGCACATCACGTCGAGCACTTCCTCCAAGGTCATGTGCGCGCTGTCGTAGACGATGCAGGATTCCTTGCACTCAGCGAGCAGCTCGGGGTTCACAAGGCTTCCCGCCCAAACGACCACGTCGGCCGCGCGCAGAAGGCGCGCCCCGCGCAGCGTGATAAGGTCGGCGGCGCCCGAGCCTGCGCCAACGATATGAATCATCCGAGCCTTCCCTTCCCGTTTCTCATCGCAACCGTTTACGCCGCCCTTCGCGCAGCGGGCAAAACACGGCTTCTGCGGCGGCAATCGGCGCAAATACGCAGGCAGGAGGCGCAATGCCGCCCGCCCTGGCTTTGACACGTTCACAAGTGCCCACTATCATAGTAAAAGATTCGGCAACGAGCATATGACAATCGGATAAAAGGAAATGACCGGCGCGGCGCCCGCACAGCCCGCGCTGGCTTGCGGAGGGAACCAGGTGGGAATCCTGGGCAAGGGACATTACTGTATAGAACGCGCGGGCGAACCGCCTCGCGCCCCAAGCCAGACTGCTTCGCCTTTTCCTCACGGCATCGCCGTGGCGTTAGCTCCTTGTGAACCCCGAGGGGTGCGCTTTTCTTTCGCTTGTGCCGACAAGCAACTGTCGCCGGGGGACCGGCAAATCGAGGAAAGGAAAAACCATGTCCGACCAGATGTCACGCCGCGGCTTCATGGGCGCCGCAGCAACCGGAGCCGTCGCGCTCGCCGGAGTCGCGCTCGCGGGCTGCTCCAACACCTCCGCGAGTTCCGAGAAATCGAGTGAAAAGGAGAAGGCCGTGAAGCCGGTCATCCTCGTCACGAGCTTCGGCACGAGCTACAACGACTCGCGCCACATCACCATCGGCGCCATCGAAGACGCTATCCGCGAGAAGTACTGGCAGGACTACGACATCCGCCGCGCCTTCACCGCGCAGATCATCATCGACAAGCTGAAGAAGCGCGACGGCATCACGATCGACAACATGACCGAGGCGCTCGACCGCTGCGTGGAAGACGGCGTGAAGGAAATCGTCGTGCAGCCGACGCATCTCATGGGTGGCCTGGAATACACCGACGTGAAAGACGAGCTCGACAAGTACGCCGACAAGTTCGACAAAATCTCGCTCGGCGACCCGCTGCTCACCTCCGACGACGACTACAAGAAGGTGGCCGCAGCCATTAAGGAGAACATGGCGTCCTTCGACGACGGCAAGACGGCGCTGTGCCTCATGGGCCACGGCACCGAAGCCGATTCCAACGCCGACTATGCCAAGATGCAGGAAGTGTTTAAGAACGAGGGCTTGACGCAGTTCTTCGTCGGCACCGTCGAGGCTGAACCGACCTGCGAGGATGTTATCGCCGCCGCGAGCGCCGCAGGCTACAAGAAGGCCGTGCTCGCGCCGTTCATGGTGGTCGCGGGCGACCACGCGAACAACGACATGGCAGACGAGACCGACCCCGACAGCTGGGCTGCGAAGTTCGTGGCCGCCGGCTTCGAAGTGACGTGCCTGCTCCAGGGTCTGGGACAGAACGTCGCGGTCGACGACATCTACGTCTCGCACGTGGACGACGCCATCGCCAAGCTGTAAACTCGCCGCGCACGGGGGCGCCGGTCGCGTCCCCGTGCAACGGGCATGCGCCTTCCCCGACTGACGGCGCATGCCCGTTGCATTCGCATCCCGCCCGCCCACCGCACGGCGCGGGCGGTCGAAGCGATGGAAAGGAACCCCTCCATGTTGAAGAAAACCCTCGCCTTCGCCCTGTCGGCGGCGCTTTTCGCGTTCTCGCTCGCCGGCTGCGGCGGAAATTCAATCGACAGCGCAAAGGCAAGCGATGCCGATTCCCAGGAAAAGACCGAACAGGCGGCCGATGCGCCCGAGGGCGCAAGCGCTGCCCCCATCACCGCCGACAAGGTGGCCGACGGCACCTATCCGATCACCGTAGATTCCAGCTCGAACATGTTCAGGATTGTGGACGCCCAGCTCATCGTGGAAAACGGCTCCATGCACTGCGTGATGACGCTTTCCGGCACGGGCTACGGCAAGCTCTTCATGGGCACGGGCGACGAGGCTGCCGCCGCAAGCGAGGCCGACTTCATCCCCTATGTGGAAAACGCGGAAGGCAAGTACACCTACGACGTGCCCGTTGATGCGCTCGACGAGGACACCGCCTGCGCCGCGTGGAGCATTAAAAGGGAGCGGTGGTACGACCGCACGCTCGTATTCGAATCCGCCGGCGTCGATCTGCGCGCCGACGCACTGAAGTAACGCCATGCGGTCGATTCTTCCCAAGGGGGAAAGCAGAAAGCGCCGCAGCATCGCGGCGCGCGCGATCGCCTGCGTTCTCGTCGCCCTGCTCGCGCTTCCCTTCGCGGGGTGCAGTGCGAGCCCGAACGTGACCGGTGCCACGGCGGGCTCTCAGGAATACACTGTGAGCGTCTCGCTTTCCGGCGGGTCAGGGCGCGCAAGCATCGCCTCGCCCACCACAATTGTGAAGGATGGCGACACCTACACCGCGACCATCACCTGGTCGAGTTCGAACTACGACAAGATGACCGTCGACGGCGTGGACTACGCGCCCGTAAACGACGACGGCAACTCCACGTTCGAGATACCCGTCACGCTCGACGAGGACATCGCCGTGTCGGCCGAGACCGTCGCCATGTCGACGCCGCACACCATCGACTACACGCTCCACTTCGACTCATCCACCATGAAGGAGAAATCGGGCGACGATGCAAGCGGCGGCTCCCCTGCGGGAACGGCTTCAAGCGCCGCGGCCGACTTCCACAACGCTGATTTGGGCTGCGGCTGGGAGCCGACGGGGGCGCTTCAGCTTGAATACGCCGAGCACTTCACTGTCGACGAGTTCGAAGGCGGCTTGCGGCTTATCTGCGTTTCGAACGGGGAGCGCTTCCTCGTGGTGCCGCAAGATGCGAAGGTACCTGACGGGTTGAGCTCCGACATCGCGGTCATAAGACGCCCCGCCGACAAGGTGTACCTCGTGTCGTCGGCGACGATGTGCCTGGTCGACGCGCTCGATGCGAACGACAATATCTTAATGTCGGGCACGAAGGCCGACGATTGCTCGGTCGCGGGCTTCAAAAGCGCGCTCGAAAGTGGGGCGATCGCCTACGGCGGCAAGTACAGCGCGCCCGACTACGAGCGAATATCGGCCTCGGGCTGCACGCTCGCCATCGAGAACACCATGATCAACCACACGCCCGATGTGAAGGAAAAGCTGCAGAAGCTCGGGCTCGTCGTGCTCACCGAACAGTCGTCGAGCGAGCCCGAAGCACTCGGACGCGTCGAGTGGATTAAGCTTTTCGGCGTCCTGTTCGACAAGGAAGAGGAGGCCGCGCACCTGTTCAACGAGCAGAAGGCCCGCGTCGAGCAAACGTCGGGGCTCGCGTCGTCAGGTAAAACCGTGGCGTATTTCTACATTAACTCGAACGGGGCCGCCGTCACGCGGCGGGCGGGCGACTACGTGGCGCAGATGATCGAGCTCGCAGGCGGCAGCTACGCGCTCGATGACGCACAGACGGCGTCGACGTCAGGTTCGTCAGTAACGCTCGAAATGGAGCGCTTCTATGCGACGGCGAAGGATGCCGACATCATCGTCTACAACGGCACCATCGACGAATCGGTTGCCACCTTGAGCGACTTCGTAAGCAAAAACGCGCTATTGTCGCAGTTCAAAGCCGTGAAGAACGGCAACGTCTGGGTCACAAGCGCCGACATGTACCAGCAGATGACTTCTACCGCCGACATTATCGACGAACTGCACGGGGCGTTCACCGGCGATGACGCGAGCGACTTCCATTATCTGAGGAAGCTCGGCTAGCACCATGAAAAGCCGACTTTCCATGACATACGACGAATCGGAGCGCGCCGCGCGGTGTCGCGTCGTGACGGCGCTGCTCGCTGTTGCCCTCATCGTGCTCGTCGGGGCCAACCTGTGCATCGGGAGCGTGCTCGTGCCCGCAGACCACATCCCCGGCATCCTTTCGGGCGGCGCGGCCAATTCCATGGAAAGCCAAGTCATCTGGGAGATTCGCCTGCCGCGCGTGCTTTCAGCCGTGCTTCTCGGCGGGGCACTTTCGCTCTCCGGGTTCCTGCTGCAGACGTTTTTCAACAATCCCATCGCCGACCCGTTCATCTTGGGCGTCTCCTCGGGCGCAAAGTTCGTCGTCGCGCTTACGATGATCGTACTTCTGGGCGCGAACCAGGCCATGTCCTCGCCGGCCATGGTGGCCGCAGCGTTTCTGGGCTCGCTTATCACCATCGGCTTCGTGCTCCTCATCGCACGGCGCATAAGTTCCATGGCCATGCTCATCGTGGCGGGCGTCATGGTGGGATACATCTGCTCGGCGGCGACGAACTTCCTCATCGCCTTCGCCGACGACCAGTCCATCGTGAACCTGCACAACTGGTCTTTGGGTAGCTTTTCGGGTTCGAGCTGGGACGACATCGCGGTCATCGCGGTCGTGGTGATCACCGTGAGCGCATGCGTATTCGCGATAACGAAGCCCCTTTCCGCCTTCCAGCTGGGAGAAGCCTACGCGAAAAGCGTCGGCGTGAACGTCGCACGCTTCCGCGTGGTGCTCGTCCTTCTAGCGAGCATGCTCTCCGCCTGCGTGACCGCGTTCGCTGGTCCGGTGTCGTTCGTAGGCATCGCGGTTCCGCATCTCGTTAAGTCGGCGCTGAAGTCGTCGAAGCCTATCCGCGTGATTCCTGCGTGCTTCTTGGGAGGCGCCATCTTCTGCGCGGGCTGCGATTTGATCGCGCGCACGCTGTTCTCCCCCGTCGAGCTTTCCATCAGCGCCGTCACCGCCATCTTCGGCGCGCCGGTGGTTATTGCACTCATGTTGAAGAAGCGGGTGAGGTAGATGGGGGAATTCGTGCCGCGGACCAAAACGCTCGGAGGGGAGTCGAACCTCGAAACCCCGGTAAAAACGCAGGCTGACGGAGCGCCGCTTTTCCGCATAAGCGACCTGTCGGCGGGCTACGACAAGAAGGTCGTAGTCGAAGGCGTCGAGCTGGAGGTTCGCGCGGGCGACGTCGTGGCGCTCATCGGGCCGAACGGCTCGGGCAAGTCGACCATCTTGAAAACCATTACACGCCATCTGGCACCGCTTGCCGGCGCGGTCGAGCTCGACGGGCGGGAGATTTCCCGATGGAAGACGGCGGAGTTCGCAAGGAACCTTGCCGTTATGCTGACAGATCGACCCCGGACCGAGCTCCTCACCTGCCGCGATATCGTAGAGGCGGGAAGGCATCCCTACACCGGGCGAATGGGCACACTCTCGCCCGACGACCATAGTCGGGTCGATGAGGCCATGAAAACCGCACATGTGGAAGAGCTCGCCGAGCGCGACTTCATGCAGATAAGCGACGGGCAACGCCAGCGCGTCATGCTCGCACGAGCCATCGCGCAGGATCCGCGTGTGCTCGTGCTCGACGAGCCCACGTCGTATCTCGATATCCGCTACCAGATCGACCTGCTGCGAATACTTCGCCACCTTTCGAAATCGCGGAATGTGGCTGTCATCATGTCCATCCACGAACTCGAGCTCGCGCAGAAAAGCGCCGACAAGGTGATTTGCGTGAAGGACGGCCGGGTCTTCCGCGCCGGCGCACCCGAGGACATATTCACGCGCGAGACGATTGGCGAGCTCTACGGCCTTCAACATGGCACCTTCAACGAGCGCTTCGGCAGCGTGGAAATTGGGCGCCCACACGGCGATGCGCACACGTTCGTCATCGCTGGCGCAGGTACGGGGTCGACTGTGTTTCGCCAGCTCATCCGGCAGGGCAAGGCGTTCTACGCGGGCGTTCTGCACGAAGGGGACATCGACTGCGAGCTCGCGCGCGACCTAGCGACGGAATGCGTGGCCGAGCGCGCCTTCGAGCCGATCGGGGATAAAACCATAGCCCGCGCCAAAGAGCTCCTCGTCCACTGCGCACGCCTTATCGTGTGCCCCGCCGCCTTCGGCACCATAAACGCCCGCAACGCAGAGCTCGTCGAGTTCGCACGCTCGCATGGTATCGAGGTCATGCGAGCGTGCGAAGGCGCATCGGAGGATTCCATGGATACGCCTAGGCGCGGCCCAAGAAATCGTCCGCATCCCCATCTGACACTATTTCGCCGCAACTTAGAAGGTGTCGGCGTATAACGCTTCACCCCAAATTAAATTGATTCGTTGAATAGACACATTACAAATCTTTAGACTTCGTTTAATCCACAAGTGGGTATTATCACACAGTAAGCACACGTGAAAGGATATACCCATGTCGCTTACACAGTCAGCAGAGCGTGCAGCGCTTAACAAGCTCATCGATTATCTCGACGACAACCCGCAAGAAAACATCGACAAAATCATGGACCTCGTGAACAAGCTGGTCCCCAATCGCGTATTTCCTGTACAGCGAGAGGCATTCACCAATGTCATCAAGAGCCGCGGCAATTGGTATGACCTGATCATGCGTGTGTTCAGCCTTAATCCCCAGATGCGAACCAAACTGCTTAAGACCCTCATTGTCGACGCCAACCTGCTTGCTTGGCCAGAGCAGGAAAAGAACCGCGAAAAGTACCAGTGCAACGTTCCGTGGTGCATCCTGCTCGATCCCACGAGCGCCTGCAACCTGCATTGCACGGGCTGCTGGGCCGCTGAGTACGGCTACAAGCAGAATCTCTCGTTCGAAGACATCGACTCTATCGTTACGCAGGGCAAAGAGCTCGGTACGCATATCTACATCTATACCGGCGGCGAGCCGCTCGTCCGCAAGCACGACCTGATCAGAATTTGCGAAAAACATCAGGACTGCGTGTTTCTCTGCTTTACCAACTCCACGCTGATCGACGAGGCCTTCTGCGACGACATGATTCGCGTAGGTAATTTTGTCCCCGCCATCAGCGCCGAGGGCAATGAGCACACAACCGACGCCCGCCGCGGCGAAGGTACCTACGCAAAGATCGAGCACGCCATGAAACTCCTGCGCGAGCGCGACTTGCCGTTTGGTATCTCCACCTGTTGGACCAGCGCCAATGCCGATACGGTTGCTACCGAGGAGAACATGGACTGGATGATCGGCGAGGGAGCACTCTTCTGCTGGTACTTCCACTTTATGCCGGTTGGCCGCAATGCAACCCCCGAGCTCATGCCCACGCCCGAGCAGCGCGAGCACATGTATCACTTTATCCGCGAAATGCGTGAGAAGAAGCCGCTGTTTACGCTCGACTTCCAAAACGACGGCGAGTTTGTAGGCGGATGTATCGCCGGCGGCCGCCGCTACCTGCACATCAACGCCGCCGGAGACGTGGAGCCGTGCGTGTTCATCCACTACTCAAACGCCAACATCCACGATGTGAGCTTACTCGACGCGCTGCGCTCTCCCCTCTTTATGAAGTACTACGAAAACATGCCGTTCAACGACAACTACCTCAAACCATGCCCCATGCTCGAGAATCCCGACGTGCTGCCCAAAATGGTCGCCGAGAGTGGCGCAATGAGCACCGATCTTATCGAGAAGGAGTCACCCGAGCAGCTGCGCGAAAAGACCCAGGCTGCCGCCGAGGCATGGTCACCTGTCGCCGACCGCATCTGGAACGACTCCGACGATCCGCTATACGCCAAGCGTCACGAGGACAAGTCGCAGGGTATGGCCGATAGCGACATGCACAAGTTCGAAAAACAGGGCCGCACACTCAAAAACGGCGATTAATGCCGCTTCACACGACAAACGCTCAGAAATGAAGCGGAGCAGCCTCGAAGCTCATCTTCGAGGCTGCTCCGCCTTACCAACAAAACAGTTTTACTAAGTTGCGGTGAAATAGGGACTAGATCGGCCTTCCAATAACCAAAACAATCCCTATTCCACCGCAACTTCTTTAAGTTATTGAATTATCGATGCTATTCGAAGCGAGATTCCAGGCTCGACAGGCCGTTGAGTGTGAGGTCGTTGGCAACCTCCGAGACGCGCTCGATAGGAACCGAGCCATCAGACAATGCCCACGTGCGATAGATACCGATAATACCCGACAGCAAAAACGCCAGATAGTAGTCGAACATCTCGTCCTTGAGACCTTGGGGCAGCAGATCGCGCTCGGCAATCTCGTGCTCGAGCGGCACACGAAGACGAGCCATAAAATCATCGAGCGGAATGTTCTCGATCAGCTGACGATTGAGCACCAAGTTGTTGCACAGTGCCTCGTTAACGGTTTTAAAGAAGGTCGCCGCCGCGCCCAGGGCGCGCTCGTTGGTGTCGCCGTCCATGGAAGCAAGCGTTTTCTCGACCGAGTCGACAATCATCTCCACCACATCGACGGCAATGGCATCAAGCAGGCCGTCAACCGTACCAAAGTGAACGTAAAAGGTCTTGCGGTCGACATTGGCCTCGCGCGCGATGGCACTCACCGTAATGTCTGCCAGCGGCTTTTCCATGAGCAGGCGCTCGAAAGCGGAAAGGATGGCATTACGACTGCGAACGATGCGGCGGTCAAGACGCGGTTTGCTGGTTGCCATGGAAGTGTCCCTTCGATATGCGAGCATTCATCAACAGATGAGAAATAATCTACGTAAGAGGATTATCCCCCCTACAGCACAAATATGCCCCGCATCATGAAGAACGCACGACTGCCCTACTGCGACTTAGGGTGCTTCTTCTTATTGAGTGCCGACGGAGATACGCGAATACCGTCGCCTGTCTGGCGTACATAGGCTTTATGAGCCGGCTTAGCGGTCCCAGAAGCCTTCTGAGCCTGCTTCTTGGGATCAACGGTAACAGCATTCGCGGGGTGCGGCTTAGTGGGCGCAGAGGGCGTCTGAGGCGTGCGGCCGAGCTTGCGCATCACGCGATCCCAGCGCGCATGGATGCTCTCGTTGTGGGCGCTCTTAAGGCCCAGCAGGGGCGCAGCCAAAATGGTCGGCGCAATAAACGTAATGAGGCGCCACAGCAGATAGCCAGCGGTCGAAGCCGACCCAAAGAAATGACCCAAGAACAATGCAAAGCCGCCCTCAGCGCCACCAGTTCCACCGGGCAGGGGGACCGCAGAGCTCAGCAGCTGGACAAAGGCGCTCGCGGCCATGACCGAGAAAAAGTCGACCTCGTGGTGGCCAAAGGCAAGCATCAGGAAATACGGCACCAGATAGAAAAACGCGAGTTGCAGCATGGTGATGACCACCGTGAGCAGCATGGAAGAAAAATGTCCGGCTGAAAGCTTGAACTTCTCGGAGAAGGAGTGGATCTCGCCATCGACAAACGTGCGCCATCCCTCGATCTTAGTGGCCGAGACACCAATGCGCTCAAGCCAATTGATGATGAAATGGGCGACGCGCGTGACGGTCTTAGGCATGAGCGCGACGGCGAAGATGCCCAGCAAGATGCAGCAGTGCCCACCAAAGCTAAAGACGCACAGCAACGCCATGTCGCCATAGCGCTCGGCAAAAAACGGCATGCGAGCAAGCAGTAGGATAGCGCCCCAGGCAACGAGGCCAAACTGGTACACGATAAAGCGCGTGAACTGCGTGGCTCCGGCCTCGCCGACATTTTGGCCCGCTTTGGTCAGGCGGTAGATCTGGGCGGGAGTCGAGCCCATCATCATGGGCGTCAGGTTGCCAAAGAAGATGCCACTCGCCTCGACCGAGATCAGGTCGCGGATGCCGACGGGCGAATATGGGTCGAGCCAGACGGCGATCGCATAGGCCACAATGCCAAAGAACAGATACATGAACATGCAAAGACACGCGACAACGAGCCATGGCGCCTGGACGCTCGACATAGCGGCCCAGAACTGCCCCATCTGCCCGGTTACCACCAGATAGACGATATAACCCACCAGCACAACGCCGATAAAGATGGCGCCGCGGCGTGCGCTCTTATTGTCATCTCCGCCCGAAGCCTCAACCTCGACCTGGGGCTTGGACGTATGCTGAGAGGACTCCGTCATGAGACTCCTTCTAACAGTCAAAATATCTTGGATATTGTACCCGTAAGGGCCATAGGCAGAACGCAAAGCTCTGGTTCAAACGGGAATTGCAGACGGTTGTTTGAAAATAAAAAACCCGGCCTTCTATGGGAAGACCGGGTATGAGATGCATGGTAGCCCGTACCAGATTCGAACTGGTGATCTCCGCCTTGAGAGGGCGGCGTCC
>UQWG01000016.1 GCA_900544645.1 uncultured Collinsella sp. | reverse complement strand
CGTCGTGCACGCGCACGATGTTGGCACCGGCCTGGATGGCGCCCAGGCACACGCCAAACGTAGCGGCATCGCGCTCGGCGGCCTCGGTCACGCCCGAGACGGCGCCCACAAAGCGCTTGCGCGACACGGCGCACATGAGCGGATAGCCCAGTGACGCCATCTTGGCAGTCTCGCGCTGGATGACGATGCCCTCGTTAGCCGACTTACCAAAGCCCGGGCCAGGATCGATGCAGATGCGGTCGCGCGACACGCCGGCATGGATGAGCGTGCGGGCCTGGTCGGACAGAAAGCCCATGACGCGGCGCATGATGGGCGCCGAATCGGGCAGGGTGAAGCGGCGGAGCTGCGAGGTAGGCACGTAGGCTTCCTCGCGGCGGGCGCTGCGGCGCATCATGGCGGCCAGGCGGTCATTGGGCTCCGATGCGGCCTCGGTGGCTGCGGGCGCGGCCTCGGGCGCGGGCGCGACGGTCTCGGCTGCAGTAGCCTGCTCGGCGGCCGACGTCTCCTGCCCCAGCTCGGTTGCAGGCTCGGACGTGGGCTCCGGTTCGCCAAACGGCAACGAGGGCTGCACCACGCCGCCCGGAAGCTTGGCCTCCGGCTTAGGCTCGCCCAGCAACTTGCCGCGACGGCGGCGAGCCGGCTTCTCGGCCTCACGCGCGGCCTCGGCAGCCGCCTCGCGCGCCTTCTCGGCAACAAACGCCGCTGCCGAGGTATCGAGCTGCACCGTTGCGTGCGTGCGTGCGGGCGCGGCGACCTCGCCGGCATGCATCACGATGACGCCGCAGGTGCTCGTCTTAACAAACTCGACCATCTTGGGATCGGTGAAGCCAGTCACGTCGTTGACGATCGAGGCGCCGCAGCGCACGGCCGCCTTGGCAACCGCCACATGACGCGTGTCGATCGAGACGATGGCGCCCTCCTTGGCCAGCGCGCGCACCACGGGCAGCACGCGGCGAGCCTCCTCGTCGGGATTGACCGGTGTAAAGCCGGGGCGCGTGGACTCGCCGCCCACGTCGATGATGTCGGCGCCGGCGTCGAGCATCGCCAGGCCGTACTCGATCGCGGCGTCCGGGTCGAAGTGCTCCCCGCCATCGCTAAACGAATCGGGCGTCACGTTGAGGACGCCCATGATGCGCGGACGGTCAAAGCTGAGCTCATACTTTCCGCACCGCCATGTCTTGCTGTCGTTCGCCATGAACATCCTCCTAAAATGCCCACGCCGCCGAGCTTGGGGAGCTGGCGGCGGGGTCGCTTTGCACTCAGTCTTTCTATTGTATCCGCGCGCGCGGGCTAGAACGCAAACGCGGCCGCGATGTCGCAAGAAATCAGCAGGTCGGCATTTGCATCCTGATCGGTGGGAGCAAGATTGCAAATGGCCAGCGTATCGCCGGTAAAGTAGCGCGTAAGGCCCGCCGCCGGATACACCACGAGCGAGGTCCCGCCCACAATGAGGGCATCGGCCGCGGCGATGGCGGCAACGGCACCGGTCAACACATACTCGTCGAGCGGCTCCTCGTAGAGCACCACATCGGGCTTGATGCGACCACCGCACGCGGGGCACACGGGCACGCCCGCGGCGTCCTCGTGCTCGCGCGAGCAAATCCACTCGGCGCTATAGACCGCGCCGCACGACTGGCAAATGTTGCGATGGACCGATCCGTGCAACTCAAACACGCGCTGTGAGCCGGCCATCTGATGCAAGCCATCGATGTTTTGCGTCACCACGGCATCAAGCTTGCCGGCGCGCTCCAGCTCGGCCAGCTTGGTGTGGCAGCGGTTGGGCTTGGCGCCAAGCGCGATCATCTTGGTCCGGTAGAAGTCGAAGAACTCGGCCGGATGCGCCTCGTAAAAGCTATGCGACAGCATGGTCTCGGGCGGATAGGCAAACTGCTGGTGATACAGGCCGTCCACGCTGCGGAAATCGGGGATGCCACTTGCCGTGGAAACACCCGCGCCGCCAAAGAAGACCACGCGCTTGTGAGTGTCAAACAGATCCGCCAGCGCGGCGGAGGCCTGCCTGGGGTCCGATATTGCCTGCGTCATATTTGTCCTCCGTCCTTGTTAGTCGGGCAGCGTTGGGCGACGTCCCAGCATGCGGCCTTTAAGTCAGCATGCGCGGAGCCCACCCCGCCCCTGTTGCGCTAATCTTAAGCCTGCCAACCCCGTCGAAAGGACACCATGCCTCAGACTTACACTTTCGCCTCGTGGAACGTCAACGGCCTGCGCGCCGTGCTCAAAAAGGACCCGAGCTTTATCCAGATCGCGCAAGAACTCGACGTCGATATCCTGGCGCTGCAAGAGACCAAGTTGCAAGATGGCCAGGTCGATATTGACCTGCCCGGCTATCACCAAACCTGGAGCTACGCCGAGCGCAAGGGCTACTCGGGCACTGCGGTCTTTAGCCGCCAGGAATCGCTGCGCGTGCTGCACGCCGACGCGCTGTTACCCTACGCCGGCGAGGGCGAGGCGGCCGAGCTCGTCGCCCAAGCCGCAACCGAGGGCCGCGTCTGTGCGCTCGAGTTCGACAAGTTTTGGTTTGTGGATGTCTACACGCCCAACGCGCAAAACGAACTCGCGCGCATCGATGTGCGCATGGCCTGGGACGATGCCTACCGCGGCTTTTTGAGCGCGCTTGAGCGCGAGACCGGCAAGCCCGTCGTAACTTGCGGCGACTTTAACGTGGCACACGAGGAGATCGACCTTAAAAACCCCAAGTCCAACCGCGGCAACGCCGGCTTTTCGGACGAAGAACGCGGCAAGTTTACCGAGCTGCTCAACGCCGGCTTTACCGATACCTGGCGCACGGCTAATCCGGACGTTGAGGGCGTCTACAGCTGGTGGAGCTATCGCTTTAATGCCCGCAAGAACAACGCCGGCTGGCGCATCGATTACTTCCTGGTGAGCGACGCCATCGCCGGCAACGTGCGCGACACCGACATCCGCGGCGACATCTTTGGCAGCGACCACTGCCCCGTCACCCTCACGCTAGAGCTCTAGCCCCCAAATGATCCCCCGGGGACGAAGGAATACGGATCATGTGACCCCTCTCCCCCTATAAGTTGCGGTGGAATAGTTCCTGTTTGGGTAGCAAATAGCCAAACAGGAACTATTCCACCGCAAGTTCGTGAGGGAACGCGAAATGCCCTACAGTCCGTATTTCACGACGACTCGGTTAATGCGGCGACACCAAGGCTTGTAGAGGGCGGCCAAGAACACGCAGGTCGCGAGGCCGTGTGTGATATCGAACGGCACCGCCGTGGCAAGACGCGCCACGGCTCCCGCCCACGTGAGCGGCTGCACAAAGCCGATGATGTCGTAGGCGTTGATTACAACTCCGTAGAGCAGGCCCGACGCAAAGCCGTACGCCATCAGCGCCGGCATGCGCACGGTTCCATCCGCACGGTCGAACGCACCGGCATGCGCCAGCACGCCGCCAACATAGCCAACCAGACCCCAGGCATACATCTGCCACGGCGTCCACATGCCCTGCCCAAAAAAGAAGTTGCTGGTCAGCGCCGCCAGCGCGCCGACCATAAAGCCGTTACGACGACCGAGCGTCGCCCCGGCGATAATGGCGATGGCGCTCACGGGTTTAAAGTCGGGAATGGGGCCAAACAAGATGCGCCCAGCCGCGGCCAACGCCGCCAGAACCAGCGTGGGCATAATCTGGCGCAAGCCCGGACGAGATGCCTCGTAACCCGCAAAGAACAGTGCAAGCACCAGCGCCACCACGACAAGCATGGCAAGCGCCGCCTGCTCAACGCCCGCCAGCAACGCCGCTGCCATCACCGCCGGCACCGCCAGCAACAGCGGGATCTCCAGTTTTGTGAGTAAACGCGAGAAACGACAGTCCGTCATCCCATCACGCCCTATAGAACACGTTGTCGGCAAAGAAGTCGGCCGGGGGCTCCATGCAGGCAATCTCGCCGTCAAACATCATGGCGACGTCGTCGGCTACCTGCTCGGCAAAGTCCAAATCGTGCGTAGCCATGATGACGGTGCCGCCAGCCTTCGCATGGTCACGCAGGGCACGGGCGATGATGCGGCGGCTGGCCAGGTCCAAACCCTTGGTGGGCTCATCGAGCAATAGCAGCTCGGGGCCAATCAACAGCAGCTTTGCCAACGCAAGCAGCTGGCACTGACCGCCCGAAAGATCGTACGGGTGACGCGCCTCCAAGCCCGCCAGACCCAGGCGCGCTGTCTGCTCCCGTGCTGCGGCCTCGTCGTATCCGCAGGTCGAGGCCCATTCCATCAGCTCATCGCGAACCGTCTCGGCAACCAGCAATGCCTTGGGATTCTGTGGCAGCAGCGCCGCCGAGGCCGCTTCGCGCACCATGCGGCCGCGCTGCAGCTTGGCGGTCTTCGCCAGCACCGAGAGCATCGTCGACTTACCGCATCCGTTGCCGCCCACGATTGCATGCACCGCGCCAGCCGAAAACGAAGCATCGAGCCCGCGCAGCACCCAGCCGGACGCTCGATCGTAGCGAAACCAGCCTTCCGACAGGGTGGTAGCCGACCCGCCGTGCATTTTTTGGAGTATTCTGCTTCCATCCGTGCGCGAGAAGGCTTCCGAGCCGTTCTCGAGCGACGTTTGCGCCACAAATTCGGACGATTTGTCCAATTCCGAACTTTTTTTCGCGCTCGATACGTCCCCGGGCGGCTCCAGAGAGCCCAAATTGTCCTCACGCCTGCTGAATACTCCTTTATTTGCACATCGGATGGCACCCCACCCCAACATGTCATCGGAAAACAGCGATTCTCGGCGTCCCAAAGAAGCCATATCCGCCACCTCGCGCACGCGACCGTCCTCAATCCGGTACGCACACGTCACGTATTCGAGCATTGGGCGCGGCTGATGCGTCGCCACAACAACCGTGCAGCCCAGCTCGCGATTCACACGAAACAGCGCGTGCAGGAAATTCTTCTCCGCAACCGGATCAAGCTGAGACGTGGGCTCGTCGAGCAGCAGCACGCGCGGGCGCAGCGTCAGAACGGCCGCCAACGACAGCAACTGTTTGCGACCGCCCGAAAGCGTGTCAGTATCGCGGTGAAGCCAATCTTCCAGCCCAAAGAAATAGCTGGTCTCAGCTACGCGACGGCGCATCTCATCACGCGCTAGCCCCAAGTTTTCCAGGCCAAACGCCATCTCGTGCCACACGGTTTCGCACACGATCTGGTTCTCGGGATCCTGGAACACATAGCCCACGCGCTCCGCCGATGCCCGCACATCCATGTCGGCGACGTTCTCGCCCAGCACGAGCAGTTCGCCAGTGCGCTCGCCCGCCGGAGCGATCTCGGGCTTGAGTAGCGACAGCAACGTCGACTTACCCGATCCGGTACCGCCGACAAGCAGCGCAAATGCACCTTGGGGAACAGACCAGTCGAGTCCCTCGAGCACCGCAGCATCCGCATCGGGGTAGGCAAAGCTCAGGCTCCGCACCTCAATCGCCGGCATATCCGGGCCGTATGCCGCGCCCGACACCGGTCCCCTATCCAACCGAGCCATCAGCCGAACCTCTTCTCATCGATCGCATGCAACACGCAGGGCAGCATCATCCAGGCAGCGTACACGACATAGCCCAGCCACGGCGCCGGCACCGATAGTTGCGGGTAAAACGAATACTGCGTTGTCGCGGTCCATGCCACCGCCACCGCAGCGGCACCAAACACCGCAAGCCCAACCAGCGCGGCAACATCGCCGCGACCCAGCCGATACCGCGCGTACGTCGTGCGACGTGTCGCGGCGCCCCATCCACGGGAGCGCATGGCGTCCGCGCGCTCCAGCGAATCTTCCATGCCCCAGCCCATCAACACGCTCGATGCCCGTAGGCGCGAACGCACGGGATCGGCCGGCGCGCGACCCGGCACATCAATCGCATCCTGCACCGCCAGTACCGTACGACCGCGGCGTAAAAACTGCGGGATAAGCCGCATGCACATCGAGATCATGAGCGCGAGCACCGGCGCGGCGTTGCCCAAAAGCGCAAGTACCTTGTCGTATTCGAGCATCGACGCCGCGGCCTCAAACCACAGCACGCTCGCCACGAACAGCCCGCCCATGCACAGGCCGTAAACCATGCTCTCTAGATACACCGCACGCATGCCAATACGAAACAGCTCCGTCGAGCCCGATGCACTAAACAGCGGATTGAGCACCGCAATGATCAAAATCACCGGCAGCTGCCAGCGAAGCGCGCCCAACGTGCGCGCAACACCGCGCGTCGCAAGCCCGTACGCCAGCCCACCCGCAAGCGACAGCGCGATCAGCACCGGTTGCATCGAGAACATGGTGAGCCCCAGCGTCAGCACCATGTAGAGGGCCGGCACAGCCGGATGCGACATCGAGAACGCCGCGACGGGCTCGCCGCCAAACTCCTCTCGCATGTTGTCCACGGGCACCCCCGTCCCCTCGCTCAAACGACAGCTCCGCGGCATCGCCAACGCCGCACGCAAGCAGCGCAAACGCCACGCCGGCGGTGCAAGCCTCAACCGCCGAAAACCAATCGCTACGCGCTCAACATATGCCTGCGGTATCATATTGCGCCGTGTATCGTTTCCAAACACACGTCTCTATAACGTAACAGGAGATCACATGGACGCAACCGCAATTATCCTCGCTGCCGGCGAGGGCACCCGCATGAAGTCGAACCACTGCAAGGTTTCGCACAAGATCCTGGGCAAGCCCATGGTCCAGTGGATCGTCGACGCTACCATCAAGGCCGGCTGCAACCGCGTCGTGGTCGTCATCGGCAGCCACGCCGACGAGATGCGCGCCCTCATCGACGGCGCCTACGCCAACAGTGCCACCAAGGTCGAGTGCGTTGAGCAGACCGAGCGCCTGGGCACCGGTCACGCCGTGAAGGTCGCGCTCGAGGCCTGCGGCATCACGCAAGGCCCCGTCGTCGTGCTCAACGGCGACTTGCCGCTCATCACCGCCGACACCGTCGCCAAGTTCGCGCAGACCGTCGCTACCGGCGAGCTCGCCTGCACCGTCATGACCATGACCCCGCCCGATCCTTTCGGCTACGGCCGCATCAAGCTGGGCGCCGACGGCCAGATCGAGCGCATCATCGAGCAGAAGGACTGCACGCCCGAGCAGGCCGCCACGCTGCTGGAGTGCAACGCCGGCTGCTACGCCTTCGACGGCGCGCAGCTTGCCGCCCACATTAACGAGATCGGCAACGACAACGCGCAATCCGAGTACTACCTGCCCGACATGCTCGAGATTCTCAAAAGCCACGGCCAGGCTGTCTCCATCTTCCACTGCGATGACTACCGCGATGGCCTGGGCGTCAACAGCCGCATCCAGCTCGCGCAGCTCACCGCTATCGCGCGCGACCGCATCAACGAGCACTGGATGGCCGAGGGCGTTACCTTCATCGACCCCACGCAGGCCTGGATCGGCCCCGATGCCGTTATCGGCCGCGACACCGTCGTGTGGCCGCAGACGCACCTGATCGGCCACGTCACCGTGGGCGAGGAGTGCCAGCTCGGCCCCAACAGCCGCCTCACCGACACTACCGTCGGCAGCGGCTGCACCATCGATGAGACTATCGCCATCGAGGCCGTCATCGAGAACGGCGTCGACTGCGGCCCGCGCGCCTACCTGCGCCCGGGCACCCACATGCTCGACGGATCCAAGGCCGGCACGCATGTGGAGATCAAGAAGTCCACGATCGGCGAGGGCTCCAAGGTGCCGCACCTGTCCTACATCGGCGACACCACCATGGGCTCCGGCGTCAACGTGGGCGCGGGCTCTATCACCTGCAACTACGACGGCGTCCACAAGCACAAGACCGTCATCGGCAAGGATGCCTTCATCGGCTCCGATACCATGATGGTCGCGCCCGCCCAGATTGGCGACGGTGCGCTCGTGGCCGCCGGCTCCGTCATCACCGAGCCGGTCCCGGCCGACGCACTCGGTCTGGGCCGCGCCCGTCAGGTAAATATTGAGGGCTGGGCCGCCGATTATCGCCGCCGTCTGCACGAGGACGACGAGGCATAACGTTTTATCAAGCACAAAAGGAGCTGTTCCCATGGGGGCGGCTCCTTTTTCTATCGTGACCTGCGCAACCGGATGAGTGGTCGGTTCGTGTCCGTTGACGGTAAAGACGTTATCAAGACTCGATTAACCCCGTCGCGCGGTTACAATGCAACAAGGCATCTATATGGCATTCGATATAAAGGAGAAGGGTAATGCCGATTAATGATCCCGAGAAGTCGGAGAATATGCGCAAGTCCATCCGCGTGTATTCCGGTTCCTCCAACCGTCCCCTCGCTCAGAAGATCGCTGAGTACCTTGGGGTCGAGCTTTCGGGCCTTACGCTAAAGCAGTTCGCCAACGGTGAGATTTACGCCCGCTACGACGAGACCGTCCGCGGCGCCGACGTCTTCCTGATTCAGTCCGTGGCCGGCGGCAACGTCAACGACATGCTCATGGAGCTGCTCATCGCCACCGACGCTGCCAAGCGCGCATCCGCCCGCTCCATCACTGCCGTTATCACCCACTACGGCTATGCCCGCCAGGACCGCAAGGCCGGCCCGCGCGAGCCCATCACCGCCCGCCTCGTCGCCAACCTGCTCGAGCGCGCCGGCGTCGACCGCATCATCACCCTCGACCTGCACCAGGGTCAGATCCAGGGCTTCTTCGATATCCCGGTCAACCACCTGTCCGCACTGCCGCTGTTTGGCCAGTACTACAACGCCATGAACTTCGACACCGACAACCTGGTTGTCGTCTCCCCCGACGTGGGTCGTGCCAAGGCCGCCAAGAAGCTGTCCGACATGCTCGGCTGCGACCTGGCCATCGCCCACAAGGGCCGTCCGCGCCACAACGCCGCCGAGGTCATGGGCATCATCGGTGACATCAAGGGCAAGACCTGCGTCATCAACGACGACATGATCGACACCGCTGGCACCCTGTGCGCCAACGTCAAGGAGCTCAAGGCTATGGGCGCTGGCGACATCTACGTCTGCGCCACCCACGGCATCTTCTCCGGTCCGGCCATCGAGCGTCTGAACGATGCCCCAATCGTCGAGTGCGTCGTCACCGACGCCATTCCCGTCGAGGTCGGCGGCAAGATCAAGACCATCTCGGTCGCCGAGGAGTTCGCTCAGGCCATCTCCGCCGTTTACCACGAGGAGCCTGTCTCCACGCTCGTCGGCGGCGACTTCGCGCTGTAGCCTGCCGCGCATCGCATCATCTTTGATGCTTTTAAAGGGTCGGAAGCTCGCTTCCGACCCTTTTTCTATCCCTCGCCAACCTTCACTGGACAATTAGTTCAGATACGTATTTTTTAAAGCTCCAAAGGGCCGTTCGAAACCTTCTGAGCTCCCCCGGCGGATGCCATGCCGCCCAAAGCTCATCTTTTTCGAGCACAACCGCCGCATCTTTACCCTCAAATCGCCCTCGAAGGCCCTTAGAAACGTCTCGAACACCCGCCGCTTTATACGTATCTGAACTAACTGTCCAGTAGCTATCGTCAACCTTCGCGGCAAAGCTCAATTTCCTGCAATCCCCTCAACCGATTCCACCGATTTCATAACACCCAGCCGTTCGTGGCGCGCAGCGCCCCGCTGAGCGAAAAGAACGGCATGGTGGTCGCATTCTGCCGCCAACTTAGTACGTTATAGCTATGACGACCGTGATTTCACATTTCTCCGCCCTCCGCGCAATTCGTCGCGCACGACGGGCGTACTCTGCCCTACCCTGGGACTCCGTTGATAGTGAACAGCAAGCACAGGCCTTGGCTAGCTGCATTCCCAATAATGACGCGATAGACTTTGGCGCACTTTCGATACTCGACGCCTGGAATGAAGATGATTCCGAACTACTCGATCTTCTCGTTTCAAACGAAGACAACAGACGCCCCGACAAGCGACTTCTTCAGCATATTCTCTCTGCTCCGCTTCCTGAAGGTGCAATTATGCACGTCGAGGCCGACATCTACGCAACGTCTCCTGCCATGACAGCCATGCTTTGTTCCAAGAATGAATCAGTCGCCAAAACCTTGATGCTACTCATGGAACTGCTCGGAACCTACTCCCTTCCGCCCGAGGCAACCTACCCCATCGCCTATGACGACATCTGGCCCAAGGGCGATGACTGCGCAGCGACGGGCGATCTTGATTGCCTGGGCGACCAGTCGGCGACCGAACAACAGAACGAAACCCGCTACGAACAGGCACACTACAAATGCGAGCCCGCCACAACTATCGAAGAGCTCGAGGCGGTCGCACGCTTCGCCAAAAGTAGCTCATACACCTCGTTTCGCACGGCAGTCAATCTCGCCCGACCCGGATCTGCATCCCCAGCCGAATCCCTAATGTTTGCCGTTCTCGGAGCGCCCATGCGCTTTGGCGGATTCGGATGTTGCAGTCTGCCCATGGGAGGCCTGCTACCCAACTATCGAATCGACTTCGACACTCTTGCGGTCAACATGTCCTCCGGCATCCCTTACGCCATCTGCGACCTATATTGCCCGGCCGCCGGAGTCGACAACGAATACAACGGAATTGGGCATGAGCTTCAAAACGCTCGCATCCACGATGGCAATCGAAATAATGGCCTCAAGGCAATGGGCATCCACGTCCTGGTTATCAATCGCGACCAAATGAAAGACCTTGTTGCACTCGAAGCCTTCGCCCAAACGATGCATCGACTCGCGGGAGTCCGATTCCGATACCGTATCAAGGGCTATCGCAAGCGTCAGGCCGCTTGGCTCAACGCCCTGCGGGCCGGAATCGGCCTTGCGCCGGTCTAAACGGGAAATCACCCGTGCACCGTCGAGCAGGGCTGGACAGTTAGTTCAAATACGTATAAATGGACACATTGAATTAGGCTGTTTTACAGTTATCTCTATACCATTCGCCCGATTTAAGGCAGGGTAGCCTTCAAAACAGCGTCATATGGACTAACTAAAGCTCCAAAACAACGTATCGGCATTGAATTGAGCAATTCGAGTCCTCAGAACTTATACGTATCTGAACTAACTGTCCACCTCGATTTCGACGGCTGTCCAAACGCCCCCAAACAACCTCAATTACCCTCCATTTGACAGCGACAACAGGGTCGCTCACCATAGCAGGCGACAAATCAACGAAAGGATGAACATGGCAGCTGCACAGCCGCTTAAGATTCGCATGGTTGCCGGACTTGGCAACCCCGGCGATGAGTATGCCGAGACCCGCCACAACGCCGGCTTTAAGGCAATCGACGAGCTGGCCCGTCAGGCCGGTGTCACGTACTGGAAAAACCAAGCAGGCGCCGAGGTCGCGCTCATCAATATCAACGATGCCGAGGAAGAGGGCGGCAAGCGCCAGATCGTGCTGGTCAAGCCGCAGTCGTACATGAACACCTCGGGTGGCCCCATCTCCAAGCTCTGCCGCGAGTACAAAATCAAGGCCGAGGAGCTGCTCGTGATCCACGATGAGCTCGACATTCCCGCCGGCGACGTCCGTGTTAAGGTGGGCGGCGGCCACGCCGGCCACAACGGCCTGCGCTCCATCATCGACAAGATGGGCAGCCGCGACTTTAGCCGTATCCGCACCGGCATCGGCAACCCTCCCGGCAAGATGGCCGTCGCCGACTACGTGCTCAAGCAGCTGCGCGCCCGCGAAGCCGAGGATTTCCAGGACACCTGCGCCCGCGCCGCAGATGCCGCCGGTCTGGCCATCGTCCACGGCGTAATCTACGCCCGCGATCACGTAAACGGCGCCGCTTCCGCCAACGGCAAGCACTAAAACCTACTATTTAGGGACAGGTTTATTTTGGCAGGTTTTATCTACGGAAACGCCCCGGTGACCGCATCGCAATAAACCCCGCACCGCCATACACACATAGCGCCCCAAAGGGGGCCGGCCTCATCACAACCTGAGGCCGGCCCCCTTTGCCGTTTTGCCTGATAAAACCGACCAAAATAAACCTGTCCCTTTTTGGCAGGTCACTTTTCCCACCTGCCAAAGAAACACGTAAGCGACATTGCCATGAGGGTATAATTTGCACCGTATGTCTGCACAACGCCTGTGCGCGTACGGTTTTACTCGGGCTACCGTCCATTTCCGTGGAGGCACGGTTCGGCGGCCCTAACAAGAGAGGGGTTCTATGTATAAGATCCTGGAGAAGACGCAGTTCTCGGAGAAGGTGTTCAAGTTCCGCATCGAGGCGCCCGCAATCGCCAAGCATGCGCACGCTGGACAGTTCCTCATGGTTCGCGCCAACGAGACGGGCGAGCGCGTCCCGTTTACCCTGGCCGGCTGGAACGGTGACGAGGGCTGGGTCGAGTTCATCTTCATGGTGATCGGCAAGACCACCGAGATGCTTTCCACCTACGAGGCCGGCGAGTCGCTGCGCGACGTCGTGGGCCCGCTGGGCGTTCCCACCGAGATGGCCGAGGGCCCCTGCGCCGTCATTGGCGGCGGCGTCGGCCTGGCAATTGCCTTCCCGGTCGCCAAGCACCTGGTCGAGACCGGTCACGAAGTTCACGCCATCATGGGCGCCCGCACCAAGGACCTCCTGCTCATGGAGGACCAGTTCCGCGAGCTCCTCGACGAGGACCACATCCACATCACCACCGACGACGGTTCCTACGGCGAGCAGGGCGTTGTCACCGCTCCGCTGGAGCGCCTGCTGCAGGACAAGGCCGTG
Organism: uncultured Collinsella sp.; assembly: GCA_900544645.1. Lineage (GTDB taxonomy): Bacteria > Actinomycetota > Coriobacteriia > Coriobacteriales > Coriobacteriaceae > Collinsella. The sequence continues at coordinate 22,637 of UQWG01000016.1, read as the reverse complement.
AGCCAGGTCTTCTGCGTCGGCCCCGTTCCGATGATGAAGTTCTCGACCCTCACCGCCCAGAAGTACGACACCCCCATCACCGCGTCGCTCAACCCCATCATGGTTGACGGCACCGGCATGTGCGGCTGCTGCCGCGTCGAGGTGGGCGGCGTGACCAAGTTCGCTTGCGTCGACGGCCCCGACTTCGATGCCACCCTGGTCGACTGGGATGACCTTCGTGCCCGCCAGGCCGCTTACCGTTCCGAAGAGGGCGAGTCCCTCAAGGCCTATGAGGAAAAGAGCTGCGCATGCCACTAGTTAACGGTCGTTTCGTTGCCGATATGAAGTCGCCCCGTACCCCCGATAACGAGGAGCCGGCTGCCGAACGCGCCTGCGACTTCCGCCCCGTCGACAAGGGCTTCACCGAGGAGATGGCGCTGGCCGAGGCCGAGCGCTGCCTCAACTGCAAGAAGCCGTTCTGTGTTGAGGGCTGCCCCGTCAACATCAACATCCCCCGCTTTATCGAGCAGATCCGCGCGAAGGACTTCGGCGGCGCTCTCGATACCATCCGCGAGGACTCCATGCTTCCCGCCATCTGCGGCCGCGTCTGCCCGCAGGAGAACCAGTGCGAGGGCAAGTGCATCCGTGGTAAGAAGTCCGAGCCCGTGGCCATCGGCCAGCTCGAGCGCTTCCTGGGTGACCGCCCCGAGCTCGCCTCCACGCCCAAGATGGCCCCCAAGAACGGCAAGAAGGTCGCTGTCGTCGGCTCCGGTCCGTCCGGCATCACCTGCGCCGGCGAGCTCGCCCGCAACGGCTTTGACGTCACCGTCTTCGAGGCATTCTTCACCGGCGGCGGCGTGCTGGTCTACGGCATCCCCGAGTTCCGTCTGCCCAAGGCAGTCGTCAAGCGCGAGATTGACGGCCTTGAGGACATGGGCGTCAAGTTTGAGTACAACTCCGTCGTGGGCAACATGGCCACGGCCGAGGAGCTGTTCGAGCAGGGCTTCGACGCCATCTACGTGGCGACCGGCGCTGGCCTGCCCAAGTTCCTCAACGTCCCCGGCGAGAACCTGCCCAACGTCTTCTTCGCGAACGAGTACCTCACCCGCGTGAACCTGATGAAGGCCAACAAGTTCCCCGAGTACGACACCCCCACCAAGCACGGCAAGAACGTCGTTGTCTTTGGTGGCGGCAACGTGGCTATGGACGCCGTCCGTACCGCCAAGCGTCTGGGCGCCGAGCACGCCATCATCGCTTACCGCCGTACCGAGGACGAGATGCCCTGCCGTCGCGCCGAGCTGCACCATGCTAAGGCCGAGGGCGTCGAGGTTCTGCCGCTCGTCTCCCCGCTTGAGTTTGTCGCTGGCGAGGACGGCTCCGTGTGCGCCGTCAAGGTCCAGAAGATGGAGCTCGGCGAGCCTGACGAGTCCGGCCGTCGTCGCCCGGTACCCATCGAGGGCGCCATCGAGGAGATCCCCTGCGACGTCGCGATCTCGGCTATCGGCACCAACGCCAACCCCTTCGCTGCCAAGATCGGCGGCAAGATGGAGCTCAACAAGTGGGGCTACATCGTTGCCGACGAGGAGACCGGCCAGACCACCGATCCCCGCATCTGGGCCGGCGGCGACATCGTCACCGGTGCCGCTACGGTCATTCTGGCGATGGGCGCCGGCAAGAAGGCCGCCGCTTCCATCACCAAGAGCCTGCTGGGCGAGTAATCACCCTCAGCGCTAGCCATCAAACGGCAAAGTCCCCGTCGAGCACACGCCCGGCGGGGACTTTTTCTATGCCGGCCGCCCCAACCACCACGATGGGGACAGGCGCCTTCGTGGTGGTTTTAGTCGGTTAGTCTTCGAGCTGCGCCACCTTGTAGCGGTAGGCGGCGGCAATAACGTCTTTGCAACCCTCGCGGCCCAGCTTGGCGCGGTTGACGACGATGTCTTTACCGCTCGTCATCTTCCACTTTCCGGCACTGTAGCGCTTATAGAACGCCTCGCGCGCCTTCTGCTGCTGCTTGACCAGCTTGGCGCCCTTCTTTTTGTTGAGGCCGCGCTTCTTGCGCACGATCTCGACGCGGTCCTCAAAGGGGGCTGTCACCAACACGGCAATGTGGTTGGGGTTGTTGCGCAGCAGATAATCGGACAGACGGCCTTCGATAATGCAGCTCTCGGTCTCACCCAGATCCAAAATCACCTGGCTCATCTTTTGGAACAACTTGTCCGAGTACGAACGCGCATCGTAGCGGTCGGGCAGAAACGCCATGTTCTCCACGGCCAGACGCTCGTCGTAGGCGGCCATCTTGTCGAGCGACTCGCCCGCGCGCAGCGACGCACGCACCAGCAGCTCGTTATCGTACAGCGGAATCCCCAGCTCATCGGCGAGGATACGACCAATCTCGTGGCCCTCGGCGCCAAAGTCGCGCGCGATGGTAATGACCACAGGATTCTTCTTATTCTCCAGATCGCTCATCGCGATTCCTTTCTCTATGTGACAAAGGGGCTGTCCCTTTGCCACATTCTACGCTGCCACCATTCGCCTCTGATATGCGCGAACCAGCAACGAGATACCAAAGTTGAGCACAAAGTACATCGCAAACACCAGGCCGTAGAGCATAAGCACCTGCGACAGGTCGATCGCGTGGGCCATCACGACATTTGCCGTGTACATGAGCTCGGCCACGTTAATGCCCGAAAGATACGAGCTGTCCTTGATGACGGTCGTGCACTGGCTAAACAGCGCCGGAATGATCGTCTTAAACGTCTGCGGCAGGATGATATAGCGCATGGTGGCAAAGAAGCCAAAGCCCTGGCTCTGCGCCGCCTCAAACTGGCCACGCGGAATCGAGTTGAGACCGCCGCGCACAATCTCGGCCATAACAGCGCTGGTAAACAGCGTAAAGGCGATGGTCGAAATCACAATGTCCAAACCCTGCACCGTAAAGTAGATAAACAGGATCCACAGCAGGTTTGGCGTGCAACGGAACAGCTCGATATAGGCGCTCACCAAAATACGGAACGGGCGGGGCGCATAGCTCTTGACGAGCGCCAGCACCGTGCCAAAGATGAGCGAGAAAAAGATTGACAGCGCCGAGATCTCGATCGTCTTAACAAAGCCGCCCCAAATGTAGAGCAGGTTGGTCGCGTTGAAGATTTCCATGCGCTAGGCCTCCTCTACGTTGTCGAGCCCCAGCTCGGCCAGGCTCACGCCGCGCGGACGCTCCTTGGAGCGGCGCTCGAGCCACTGCACCAGCATGGCGAGCGGAAAGCAGATGATGAAGTACATAAGGCAGCAGACGATGTATCCCTGCAGGTACCCGTACAGACTCACAAAGTTGTCGGAACGGTACATAAGGTCGCCGCCGGCCACGAGCGCCAGCACCGACGTGTTCTTGACCAGGTTGAGCGCCTGATTACACAGCGGCGGCAGAATAATCTTGAATGTCTGGGGCAGCACGATGTACCAGTACGCCTGCGCACGGGTGAAGCCCTGGCTCTGGGCCGCCTCCATCTGACCGCGCGGAACCGCCTCGATACCGGTGCGGATGACCTCCGAGATGTAGGCCGCGTGATACAGACCCACGCCCAAGAAGCCCAGCACGAACGGCGCGATGCGCACCGGCTGGTCGGCACCGGTTATGGCCTGCAAAAACTGCGGACCGGCCATGTACATAAAGAGCACCTGCACGGGCAACGGGGTATTCTGGTAAAACTCCACGTACACGCGGCTTATGGCGCGCAACACGCGCGAGCGAGTGGTAGAGAACACACCCAGTAGCGTGCCCAGCACCAGCGACAGCAGCAGACCGGCAACGACCACCTGTAGCGTCACGCCAAAGCCCTCCCAGAAGGGCCCCATGTTTTGAAATGTCGTCGACCAACGGTCGGCGTCAAATAATCCTTCGAGCATTTGATTCCTTCCTTGGACGATGCGCCTATACAAGACCCCAGGTCTTGACCTCTTGGTCGAGCCAGCCGTCGGCCAGGCGATCGCAAATCACCTGATCGACCACGGCCGAAAGGTCGCAGCCCTTCTTGGTCGCCACGCCGTAGCCCTGCTCGCCAAACTTGACCTCGGGCTGCAGCAGCTCAACGGTCTCGTTCATGTAACCGGCCAGCGTGGAGCGGTCCATGGCAAAGACGTCGATATTGCCGGCGTCGAGCGAACTCTTGATGATGGGGTAGCCGCTAAAGGCCCTAAACTCGGGCTTACAGCTAAAGCCGTTGTCCTTGATCATCTGCTCGATCAGGCTCTGCGTGGTAGCGCCCTGGCTCACGCCAATGACCTTGCCGTCCAGATCCTCAATCGAGGTAAAGCCCGAACGCTTCTTGACCATGAGTCCCACGTAGTCGGTACGGTACGGCGTCGAGAAATCCCAGCTCTTCTTGCGCTCGTCGGTGATGGTGTAGGTCGCCGCGACCACGTCAAGTTGGCCGTTATCGATCAGCGGGCCGCGCGTCTTGGGCGTTACGTCGGTAAACTCGACAAGCTCCTGGGCACGGGCCTCCTTGTAGCTCACGCCAAAGACGGCAGCGGCGATCTGGTAGCACAAATCGACTTCCATGCCCTCAAAGCGGCCCTTGGCGGTGTCGTAATAGCCGTAACCGGGAACGTCCTTCTTAACGCCGGCATTCAGATGGCCACGCGACTTAATGGCCGCAAGCTTGGACCCCTTGTCCGAGCCCTCGCCGCTGGTGGAGTTGCCGCAACCGGTAAGCGCGGCCCCCGTCAGCGTAAGCATACCGGCGCCCGCCAGCTGCAAAAAGTGACGGCGCGACACGGCCGCCCTCGTCATATCCGTCATGTCCACCACCGCACCTAGTGCAGAATCTTGGACAGGAACTCGCGGCAGCGCGGGTTCTCGGGATTATCGAAGAAGTGCTCGGGCGTGCCCTCCTCCAGGATGCGGCCGTCCTCCATAAAGATGACGCGGTCGGCCACCTGGCGCGCAAAACCCATCTCGTGCGTCACGCAGATCATGGTGATGTCCTCCTGCGCAAGCTCAATCATAACGTCCAGAACCTCCTGGACCATCTCGGGGTCGAGCGCCGAGGTCGGCTCGTCAAACAGGATGATGGGCTGCTTGGTGCACAGGGCACGGGCGATGGCGATACGCTGCTGCTGACCGCCCGAGAGATTCTGCGGATACTCGCCGGCCTTATGCGCCATGCCGACGCGCTTGAGCGCGGCAATGGCGATCTCGGTCGCCTCCTCCTTGCTCTTCTTTTGCAGCTTGATGGGCGCGAGCGTCAGGTTGCCCAGCACCGTCATGTTGGGATACAGGTTGAACTGCTGAAACACCATGGAACTATACTTGCGAGCCATCTCCAGGTGATTCTTTTTTGTGAGCGGCGTACCGTCGATGACGACCTCGCCCGAAGTGGGCTCCTCCAGATAATCGACACAACGGATGAGCGTCGACTTACCCGAACCGGAAGGCCCGATCATTACGAGCTTCTCGCCGCGCTTGACGGTGAGATTGATATCTTTGAGCACATGCAGGTCGCCAAAGTACTTGTTGAGATGCTTGATCTCGATCATGTCTGCCATGAATGTCCCTTTCCTGCGCTTACACGAATTGCACTATTGTACGGAAAGAACCACGTTTCCGCAGCCCACACTACATTCCCGTAAAGAACCCGCAACCTTCCACCCACTCATTGGGGACAGACTTAAATGAGTACCTGCTCATTGGGCACTCATTTAAGCCCGTCCCCAATGAGCGCCTAGCCCAGCAAAAAGGGGCGCGACCATGACGGCCACGCCCCCTCAACATCAACTATGTACCGCTCGGCCCTTACGCAAGCTTTGCGCCAACAATCTTGGCAGCCGCAGGCTTATCGAAGTTGCCGCCGGTGGCCTTGCCCAGGGCACCCATGACCTGACCCATCTGCTTCTTGGACGTGGCACCCAGCTCGGCGATGACCTGCTCAATCAGGGCCTCGAGCTCCTCGCCCGAAACCTGCGCGGGCAGCAAGCTCTCCAGAATCTTGACCTGCTCGGTCAGGTTGTCGGTACGCTCCTGGTCCGTGCCGGCCTTGATGGACATCTCCAGCGTCTCGCTCGTCTGCTTAATCAAACGCTTGATCATGCTGTTGACGTCTTCCTCGGTCACATCGCGGCGCTCGTTGACCTCGATATTCTTCACCTCGGCCTTAACCTGGCGAATGATGGACAGGCGGACCTTGTCCTTGGCCTTCATGGCGGCGATCATTTCCTTCTGCAGCTCTTCGTTGGTCATCTGCAAATCCTCTCTAATAGCGTGGGCGGCACTCGCGCGAGCACCGCCCCATGATTACTCAGTCGTCGACGAATCGTCGGTCGAGCTCTTGGTGACGCCCTTCAGACTCACGTTATAGGGTACGTCCTTGGGCATGGGGTTAACGGTGATGTCGGCATCCTTCTTGTACTGCTCCAGCCACTCGCTGTACGCGGTGCTGGCCGCTTGCGTCTTCACCACATTGGAAACGTACTTCTTGATGGCCTTGGGCACCTGGTTGATGTCATCGACCTGATTATCGACATGGAAGTAGTCGGTGCACTTGATGATGTGGTAACCATAGGTCGACTCGACGACTTCGCTCACGTCGCCCTTGTTGAGCCCCTCGAGCGCCGTCTGGTAGCTGTCGACGAAAGTGGTGAGCTTATCCCAGCCCACATCGCCCTTCTTCTCCTTGGAGCTGGTATCGTCGGAGTACTGCTCAACGGCGTCCTCAAAGCTCAGCTCACCGGAGTTGATCTTGTCCAGGCACTCCTGTGCCTTGGCCTTGGCGGCAGCCTTGTCCTCGTCGGAAGCGTCGGAATCAACCTTGATCAGGATGTTCGACGAGCGGCGAGCATCGTTGTAGTTAGACAGGTTCTCGTTGATGTAATCGACGATCTCGCTGTCCTTGGGCTTGCTGGTGGGCGCCACGGCATCCTTGAGTTTCTGCTGCGCCAGGCTCTCCTTGAGCGAATCCTTGTAGGTGTCCTCGGTATAGCCGTAGGTCTTGAGGGTCTTCTTAAAGGCCTTGGCACCGCCCGCGCTCTTGCACGCGTCCTTCCAAGCCTTCTCGACCTCCTCGTCCGACACCGTCACGCCGTTCTCCTTCTGTGCCTGCTGAAGCAGAATCTGCTGCGTGTAGGAGTCGATGAGCTGCTTGCGGTACTTCTTGGGCGTGAGGTCGTTGTCAACCAGATACTGCGCCCAATCCTCATCCTTGGTGTAGCCGTAGGACGTGCGCATGCTCATGATCTGCTTGGTCACGGTGTCCTCGGTAAGGTTGGTGCCGTTGATAGTGGCAGCAACACCGCCGGTCAGCTTGTAGCCCGAGGTGTCCTCGGCCTGCGACATAAGGCCGGAGCACGCCATCGCCGAGACGGAAAGCAGCATCGCCAGCACGCCGATGACCACCAGAACGATCTTGACGGTCTTAGACACGTACGTCTTGCGCTGCTTCTTGCGAGAGCTGGAGGCAGCGCGGGCCTGCCGCTCGGGCGTCGGCGCGGCCTCGGAGTTCTTTTTCTTATTTGCCATAGTTGGCCTTTCGCATAACGAATCGAACAAACGCCATTGTGTCACAACGCAGCCCCCGCGGCACGCTTGGTGCATTGGGGACAGATTAATCTGCACCATTTTGGTGCAAAGGGGACAGCTCTGGCAGCCGGCAGTTAGGGACAGTCCCCAAGTGCCGGCTCAGCCCCACCTTAGAAATGACGGCGGATGGCGTCGACCATGCCCTGGGACGTGGTCTGGCCGAGCACGTCGGCTGCGGCATCGGCGTCCATAAAGATGTTCATGAGCGCCTGCAGGGCCTCGACCTGGCCGCCCGGCTCGGCGATGCCCAGATTAATGACGATCTGCGCCGGCACCGGAGCGCCCATGCCAGCCATAGCGTTAAATGTCACGGGCGCGGTGGGCTTCACCACCGCGATATAGGGCTTGGTCACAAACCCCGGATCGGTATGCGGAATGGCAATGTTTGCCGCCGGCATGGCAAGGCCCGTGGGATAGGCATCCTCGCGCGTGAGAACGGCGTCGAGCCAACCGGATGCAATGTAGCCACGTGGTGCAAGCTCGCCCTCGAGCCGCGCAAACACCTCATCCGGCGTCGCACACTCCCAATCAAAAAACACCAGCTCAGGCGTAAACAGCGCTTCGTTATCCGCCATGCGCTCACCTCTCTCACCTAGCCATCGGGGACGTTCTTAAATGACTAGTCGTTAAAGAACGTCGCAGGTGACTACCCAAAACAAAAGGTGGCCACGCGCGCCTTGGCGCCAATGACCACCCTGACTACTCGGCTAAATTGTACTGTGCGCCGCTAGCCGCGAGGCGCGTCAATTGCGACCTTGCCGCTCTCCAGCACGTGGACGCGGCCGTCGGCGAGCATTTGCACGACCTCGGGATACAGCACGTGCTCAATCGCGTGGATGTGCTCCTCGAGCGTGTCGACATCCCAACCTTCCTCGACAGCCAGCGCGCGCTGGGCGATGATGGGGCCGTTGTCGTAGATCTCGTTGGCAAAGTGCACGGTCACGCCGGTCACCTTGACACCGCGCGCAAAGGCATCGTCAATCGCATGCGCACCGGTAAAGCTCGGCAGCAGTGCCGGATGCAAGTTGACCACGCGGTTGGGAAACGCCGCCAGCAGCGGCGTGTGCACCATGCGCATGTAGCCGGCCATGACCACATACTCGCAGCCGCGTTCGAGCAGCTCGTGCGCGATGATCTCGTCGGCGGCAATAGGGTCGGCGTAGACATCCTTGGACAGCGTGAGCGTCTGGATGCCCGCGCGCTCAGCGCGCTGCAAACCCTTAGCCGAAGGACGGCTCGACACCACAAGCTCAATCGAAGCGTTGAGTTTGCCGGCAGCGATCAGATCGATCAGCGCCTGCAGGTTGGTACCCGAACCGCTGATGAGCACACCGATCTTGAGCGGCTCGGCCGTATCGGTGCCGGTCGGACGGGTATAGGGCACAAAGCCCAGGCCCTTGGCGGCAGCCATCTGCTCGTTAGCGCTCATCGGAGTACACGACCTTACCGGAGCCCTCGACGCACTCGCCCACGCGGAACGGCTTCTCGCCCAGCGCGACCAGGGCCTCGGTCACCGCGGCCTCGTCCTCGGGAGCGACGATCAGGCACAGGCCGACGCCCATGTTGAAGGTCTTGCATGCCTCGTTGGGCGCGAGCTCGGCCTGGCGCGACACGTAGGTGATGACGGGCGGAACATCCCAGCCCATCTCGGCACCGTTACGGGTGACCACGGCGTCAACGTCGTCGGCAAGCGCGCGGTTGAGGTTCTCGGTGATGCCGCCACCGGTGATGTGGGCGATGGCGTGCACGTTGGCGCCGCCGCGCAGCAGCTCCAGAATCGGCTTGACGTAGATGCGCGTGGGAGCCAGCAGGGCGTCTGCCAGCGATGCGCCGCCGAGCTCCTCGAGCGGGCGGCTCAGCTCCTCGGCCTTAGCGGCGGCCTCGGGCGTGCCCGGCTTAATGCCGTCGACGCCGATGACCTTGCGCACGAGTGAGTATCCGTTGGAGTGCACGCCGGTGGAGGGCAGGCCCAGGATCACATCGCCGGGGCGAACGTTCGCGGGGTCGAGCATCTTGGGACGATCGACAACACCCACGGTAAAGCCGGCGAGGTCGTAATCGGCGGGGGCCATGACGCCCGGGTGCTCGGCCATCTCGCCGCCCACGAGCGCGCAGCCCGCGAGCTTGCAGCCGTCGGCCACGCCCTTGATGATCTTTGCCATGTGCTCGGCCTCAATGTGACCGATGGCAACGTAATCCAGGAAGAACAGCGGCTCGGCGCCCGAAGCCAAAATGTCATTGACGCACATGGCGACCAAGTCCTGGCCCACCGTCTCGTGACGGTCCATGATCTGGGCGAGCACGAGCTTGGTGCCCACGCCGTCGGTGCCGCTGATCAGGATCGGGTCTTCCATATCCTTGAGCGCGGCAGCCGAGAACAGGCCACCAAAGCCACCGATGCCGCCGATAACCTCGGGGCGGTTGGTGTCCTTGACCATCTGCTTAATAGCGTCGACGGCGCGGCCACCCTCGGCGGTATCGACGCCGGCGTCCTCATACGTCACATGCTTGCTGTCGCTCATCTGAGCCTTCCTCTCCCACTACCGTGGCGCCGCGCGGGCGCCAAACGGTGCTCATAGTTGCGTTCATTTCGGCGCGCGCCATAACAGCACGCGCCGTCATATCAACAAAACAGCAGGTAAAACCTACCAGAATAAACCTGTCCCTAAATGGCAGATTTTAGGCCTCGCCGTGCTCCTCTTCCCAGCTGCGGTCGTCGTATTTCTCGACCACGGCGTCGTCGTCAAAGTGCAACGGCTTGTCCAGGTTGCGGGGCTTAAAGCCCTCCATGAACTTGTCGCGGCCAAAGCTCTCGGGAATCGCTACGGGGTAGCGTCCGGTAAAGCACGCATCGCAGTAACCGCCCTTGGGCATGACCTTAAGCAGGCCCTCAACCGAAAGGAAGGCCAGCGAATCGGCGCCAATGTACTCGCAGATCTCATCGACCGTCTTGTTGGCGCTGATAAGCTGCGACTGCACGTCGGTATCGATACCGTAGAAGCACGGCCAGATGACCTCGGGCGAGTTGATGCGGATATGAATCTCCTTGGCGCCGGCGTTGCGCAGCATCTTGACGAGCTGCACCATGGTGGTGCCGCGGACGATGGAGTCGTCGATGACGACCAGGCGCTTGCCCTCGATGTTGTCGCGCAGCGGGTTGAGTTTCATACGCACGCCCATGGCGCGCAACTCCTGCGTAGGCTCGATAAACGTGCGGCCCACGTAACGGTTCTTGATAAGGCCCTCGCCAAAGGGAATGCCGCTCTCGTGCGAATACCCCTCCGCGGGCGGCAGGCCGGAGTCAGGCACGCCGATGACCAGGTCGGCCTCGACGGGCTCCTCATGTGCCAGCTGACGACCCATGTCGTAACGGCAGGCGTAGACGCTCTTGCCGTTCATGATGGAATCGGGGCGGGCGAAGTAGACCTGCTCAAAGATGCAGTTAGCAGGCTCTTCGGCAGCGGGCACACCCTGCTCGGACACAAGGCCCTCGGCGCTGATGCGCAAAATCTCACCGGGACGGACGTCGCGGACGTACTCGGCGCCCACAATGTCGAGCGCACAAGTCTCGGAGGCGACGACCCAGCCGCCGGCGCGGGTGACACGGGTGGTGGCGTCGACCGTCGCGGCGCCGTCCTGCGACGGCAGCTTCGAAACGGATGCGGCATCGGCCTGGTCCAGGCCCTCGTCCACCAGCTTGCCCAGCACGAGCGGGCGAATGCCGTGCGGATCGCGGAATGCATAGAGCGCCTGCTCGTTGATGAGCGTCATGGCGTAGCCGCCACGCACGAGCTCCATGGTCTTGCGAATGCCCTCGCGCAGATGGCCTGTACGCTGAGTAAAGTAGCCGATGAGTTTGGTCGCGACCTCGGAATCCGAGTTGGAGAGGAACGGCACGCCCAGCTCGATCAGCTGACGGCGCAGCTCGTCGGTGTTGACGAGGGTGCCGTTGTGCGCGAGCGCGATAATGACGCTATTGATGGTAGAGAGGTGCGGCTGAGAGGCTTCCCAGCTCTTGGCGCCGGCGGTGCCATAGCGCACATGACCCACGGCCAGCTGACCGGAGAGCGTCGATAAGTCGGCATTGGAGAACACGCGGTCGAGCAGGCCCAGGTCCTTGCGGACCATAACCGTACCGCCGTCACCAACAGCGATTCCCGCCGATTCTTGGCCACGGTGCTGCAGTGCACGCAGGCCAAAGTACGTCAGTCGAGCCACGTCACGATCGGGCGCCCACACACCAAAAACGCCGCATTCCTCATGCAGCTGGTCGGAGTCCGGATCATACGTCGACATGGCGTTCACCTGTCCCGCGGCGCGCTCGGCCGCGCGGATGGTTTCTTGAGACATGGCATCCCCTCAGAGCCTCGTATTTTGGCGTTACCCGCCTTATTATACGCACGGCGCGACGCGCTCCCCAGCGCATGAGCAGCGCTTTTTAAAAGCCCACCGAGCTAATAATCCGTTTTGCGGCCAAACATTTTATTGGTCTGCCCAGTGCAAGCGCCCGCGCCCCCATATGGCCGCCGCGTCCACCGTTGGGGATTGCAAAGTTGCAATTGGGACGTTCGTCCTGTCTTTTAGCAGGTCGGCGGCGTATCCTAGTAACCTAGGACAAAGCGAGAAAGGTTCTGTATGGATCGAAACGAACTCGACCCCAGCGTCCCCAGCGCCACGGAGGTCAAGAAGATTCCCCTCATCATTAAAGTGTACGCCGTCCTGTGCATCCTGTCCGGCGTGGGCACACTCCCGTCGGTCGCCGTCTTTATGTGGCAGGTCATCACCGCACTCATTAACGGCAACGCCGCCGCTAAGCTCGGTGATAACACCCTGGTCGCGGTTGGCCTTATCGTCGCCGGCATTATGCTCTCGGCGGCAAGCGCGATCATCTTAATCGTCTTTGGCCTGGACCTCATCAAGGACCAGCGGCGCAATGCCGCCCGCCTGTCTTACGTCCTCATCGCATTGACCGTCGTGGAGCTTTTAGTTGACGTGATGCTCCAGGGTATCGGACCCTTCCTGCTGCGCCCCGCCATTCAGCTCGGTATCCTCATTGCGCTGTCGGCCACCGTCGACCCCACGCTACGCCAGGAGCGCGAACTGCAGCGCCGTCTGCAAGAGATGCTCGACCGCGATGCCGCCGCCGAGGGGATGCTCGGCCGCGACGAAACCGGCGAGGGCTACATCAAGCTCAACTACTTCAACCTGTTCTGGGTATTCTTCGTCTGCAGCGTGTTAGGTCTCATTCTCGAGGAAGTCTGGCATATGGTCGTCGTCGATCCCGGCGTCTATCAGGACCGGGCCGGTATGCTATTTGGCCCCTTTAGCCCCATCTACGGATTTGGCGCGGTGCTCATGACCATGGCGCTCAACCGCTTCTATAAAAAGAATCCTCTGATCATTTTCCTGGTAAGTGCCCTGATCGGCGGCGCTTTCGAGGTGTTTGTAGGCTGGTTTATGCAGACCTCATTTGGCGTGGTGTCGTGGAGCTACTCGCACATGAAACTGTTCGGCATGCCCGACCCACTCGCCGTCCTTACGGGCGGACGCACCTGCACGGGCTTTGCCTGCCTGTGGGGCCTGGGTGGCCTTATCTGGATCAAGCTGCTGCTGCCGAGGCTGCTCAAGCTCATCAACATGATTCCGTGGAAGAGTCGCTACTCGGCTACCGTCATCTTTACCGTCATTATGCTGGTCGACGGCGTCATGACGCTGCAGTCGCTCGACTACTGGTACCAGCGCGTCAACGGCACGGAGCCGGATATTCCCGTCGCACAGTTCTACGGCAAGTATTTCGATAACGACTACATGGAGAACCGCTTCCAGAGCATGACCATGAGCCCCAAGGATGCGACGCGCGTGTAGCGCCAACCGCGCCCAAAACGCAAAATGCCCGCCGGTATCACACGTACCGGCGGGCATTTTTATAAACGAGCCTTCTATCGACGCAAGCCTCTACGCCTCGCGCTCGACCTCACTCACGCATTCATTCTTGATGGTGCCAACGAGCGCCTGCAGCGCATCGACCACGTGCGGGCGAATGTCCCCGCCGATGAGCACGAGCATGATGTCGTCACCTACGGCAAGCTCGCCGCTTGCCAGCCACACGCGCACATAGCCGACACCCGGCATCGCGCGCGTCGCCTCGATGGCGGCCTGTACCTTGCTGGCGTCGTAGCCAAACACCATGCCGCCCACCTTGTGGCCCGGCGCCACGCCATCGGTCTCGACACCGCGCGCCTCGGCCTTGGGCGTCGCGCGCACCACACCGTTATGTGTCAGATACATACCGCACGCAGGTGCCGACGAATCGGCCTTGGCCTCGCGCAGCCAAGCATCAACCGAAGGCATCATTTTGCCATTCTCGAGCATCATTTCTCCCTTACCGTCGTCGAGTAGCCAATTTGGAACGGGGCTTTTTTAGCTACTTTCGAACAACTTATTCCTCGACCGGCGTGAGCACCATGACAGCACGCGTGTTGCTCAGCGATAACGAACGACAGGTCACAAGCGTCACGACCTTGGTTGCCGAAGCGGCACGATCGGTGGCATCGCTCGCCACGGCAGAGGCACCGTCGAGCATCTCGGACAGGTAGTTCTTGAGCCCGTCATCGCCCTCAAAATTGGGCGTGCGCGCCTTGGAGTACGTATCCTCAACGACCTTGGTCGCCAGCGGACGCAGCTTATACGTAGCATCCCGTGTGATGTAGTACACATATTCAATGCTATCGAACGTTGCCTGGTCAGTCGTATCCGAAATCACGTTGAACATCGACCCATCGTTCATATGGTGGCCGTAGATCGTGGTCTGCTGGTCAACCATTCCCGGCGCGGTGTCATCGCTATCCAGGAAAATGGCCCCAGATGCATTGGCCGTACCGTCGAACAGCGTGTTGAGGTATTTGGAGTTGTTGTTGGTCTGCACCACGGGATAGTTGATGTTGGTTCCCGGCACATAAATCCAACCCACAATCTCGGGGTTTGTCTGAGCAAGCGCATCGAAGTCGATAGTCGGCACGCCGCTGGCGTCCTTATCGCTTACATATTGCTTCTCGATTTTCTGATACGACTCGCTCGCCTGCTTGTAGCCAATCTGTGCATTGATAAAGATGGCAGCGGCGGCAACAATCAGACCGATGCCGATGATGATGAGCAGAATGGGAATAATGGAGCGGCGCTTTTTGCGCGGCGGCTCAGTGTAGCTGGACGCCGCGCCGCTCGTTTGCCTCGGCGTCCGGGCCTGCTTCTTTGCCGTGCCATATGACGAAGGGCGATACGCAGCCGGCGCGTCCTGTCGACGATGCGTCGCCGGCGTCACAGGACGCGGCGCGCGCGGCTGCTGAGGAGAGGATGTCCGACCCTGCTGCGCCGCACTGGCAGCACCCGGCTTCGACGGATCGGGAATCTGAGAAGCCTTGAATCGTTTTCCCTGATAGTCGGACATGGCTCTCCTTATACTGCGGCGAAACGGCGGAACGCCTAGGCGTCGGCCATCTCCTGCTTCATCTTCTCGATAACCTTGCGGTACTCGGGGTCGCAAGCGCCCAGAATCTGCGTGGCGTAGATGGCGGCGTTCTTGGCGCCGTTGATGGCAACGCAGGCCACGGGCACGCCCGAAGGCATCTGCACCATCGACAGCAGCGAATCCATACCGCCCAGGTCACTCGTCTTCATAGGCACACCGATAACCGGCAGCGGCGTAAAGGCAGCCACGACACCACCCAGGTGAGCGGCCTTGCCGGCGGCGGCGATAATCACTTTGATACCGCGATCGGCAGCGGTCGAAGCCCACTCGTGGACCTTCGCCGGCGTGCGATGTGCGCTCGCAATGACGAGCTCATAGGGCACACCGAGCGCCTCGAGCTCGGCGGTGCAGCCTTCCATAACGCCCAGATCGGACTTGGAGCCCATGATGATCCCGACAACCGGCTTCTGATCTGCCATAAACAAAGACCTCCTGTTGAGAGCGGTGACGCGGCCAATCCGCGACCCTTAACTACTGAGAGTAGTATAGCTGCTCCCGTCCCTGCGGTCTGCGGGTGCCCCGCGGCGGTCTGGTGTTTTCATCTTCACTCCGGTTGCTTCGCAAAGTCGTTCAGATGAAAACACCAGACCGCCGCGGGGCACCCTCGACCTACCGGGGGTTGCTATGACGTACGTTGGCTGAATTATTAGTGTGGGCCCTGCCGTTCGTTCGAACGGCAGGGCCCACACTCATTTTCTATTCAGCCCTAGTCATCGCGCAAAGCCCCTTCGGCAGCACACGGTGCAGCCAAGTCACCGCAGGCCGGGGCGGGAGGGGCCGAGTTTCCTCCTGAGCGACTCTGCTTGCAGCCGGAGCGAAAGGGGGAAATCTCGGCCCCTCCCGCCCCGGCCGGCCAGGTCAACTACACCGTGTGCTGCGGCAGGTCCTGCAGGGCGATGACGTCCATGCCCATGTCGTTGGCGCTGCCGTGACCCTGCTGGTCCTCGCGCACGGCCTCGATGGCACTCACGTACGTGTTGGCCGCAGACATCGCCGTCACGCAGGTCACGCCGCGGCGCACGGCCTCGGTGCGCAGAAGGTAGCCGTCGCCACGCGAACCCGGGCCGTACGGCGTGTTGATGATTACCGCGATCTTGCCATCGGCGATGAGGTCACCGATGTTGGGACGCTCGCCGTCGTGCGGGCCGCTGATCTTCTCCACGACTTCGCACGTCACGTTGCCGCCGCGCAGCACGCGCGCCGTGCCCTCGGTAGAGCAGATATCAAAGCCCAGGTAGCGCAGGATACGCGCGACCGAAAGGATGTGGCGCTTGTCACGGTCGCACACGCTGATGAACACCTTGCCGGCGCTCGGGTCGGGCAGCTTGTAGTCAATCGCCAGCTGCGTCTTGGCGTATGCCTCGGGATAGCTCTTGGCGATACCCATGACCTCGCCTGTCGACTTCATCTCGGGGCCCAGAATAACGTCGACTCCCGGGAAACGGCCCCAGGGCATAACGGCTTCCTTCATGCAGAACCAATCGAGCTGACGCTCGTCGCTCGGCAGGCCCAGGCTGGCGATGGAATCGCCTGCCATGATACGCGCCGCGCACTTGGCCAGCGGCACGCCGGTGGCCTTGGAGATAAACGGCACGGTGCGGCTGGCACGCGGGTTGGCCTCGATCACATAGACGGTCTCGCCCTTAATGGCGTACTGCACGTTGACCAGGCCGCGTACGCCCAGCGCCATCGCGATGCGGCGCGTGGTCTCGCGAAGCTTTGCCTGCAGGCTCTCGCTAAAGCTGAACGGCGGGATGCAGGTCGCAGAGTCGCCGGAGTGAATACCGGCCTCCTCGATATGCTCCAAAATGCCGCCGATGTAGACCTCCTCGCCGTCGCACAGGGCGTCGACGTCGGACTCGATCGCACCCTCCAGGAAGCGGTCCAGATACACCGGGTAGTCGGGGCTAATGCGCGCGGCCTCGGCCATGTAATCGCGCAGATGCTCGGCATCGTAGGCGATCATCATGCCGCGGCCGCCCAGCACGTAGCTCGGACGCACCAGCAGCGGGTAGCCGATGTGCGCGGCAACGGCCTCGGCCTCCTCAAACGAGGTGGCCTGACCCGCCGGCGGGTACATGATGCCCAGCTTGTCGAGCAGAGCGGCGAAGCGCTCGCGGTCCTCGGCAAAGTCGATGGCATCGGGCTTGGTGCCCATGATGTTCACGCCGCTCTCCTCGAGCATGCGCGCCAGCTTAAGCGGGGTCTGGCCGCCAAGCGTCACCACGACGCCATCGGGGCGCTCAACGTCGATAACGTCCATGACGTCCTCGTAGGTGAGCGGCTCAAAGTACAGGCGGTCGGACGTGTCGTAGTCGGTCGAAACGGTCTCGGGGTTGCAGTTGACCATGATGGTCTCAAAGCCGCGGGCCGCCAGCGCGTAGCTCGCGTGCACGCAGCAGTAATCGAACTCGATACCCTGGCCAATGCGGTTGGGGCCGGCGCCCAGGATCATCGCCTTGGGCTTGTCCGCCGGCGTGATCTCGTCGGGAGCCACGCACTTCTTGGCATCCGGGCTCGTGCGGTAGATGTTCTCGTACGTCTTGTAGTGGTACTCCGTGGCGCTCGAGAACTCCGCAGCGCAGGTATCGACCGTCTTCATGCTGGGAACCACGCCCAGGCCCTTGCGGTAGGCGCGCACAAAGCGCTCGTCCGAGCCGGTCAGCGCGGCGATCTCGGCATCGCTCGTGCCGTACTGCTTGAGCAGGCGCATCGCGTCGGCGTCGATATCCTCCACACGCAGGTCGCGGATGCTCTCCTGGACCCGCACCATATCGTTGATACGGTTGAGGTACCACGGATCGATACCGCAGATGGCATGGATGCGAGCGATGTCCCAGCCACGGCGCAGGGCCTCGACCACAAAGAAGATGCGGTGCTCGGTCGGCGTTGCCACGGCTTGAGCGAGCTCATCGTCGCTCAGCTTGCCGGCACCCTCTTTGCCACCGGCGCAAATGCCCTGGTGGCCGTCCTCCAGCGAGCGCATAGCCTTGCCGAAGGCCTCCTCAAAGGTGCGGCCGATCGCCATAATCTCGCCCACGGCCTTCATGCGCGTGGTGAGCGTGGGGTCGGTACCCTTGAACTTCTCGAAGGCAAAGCGCGGCACCTTGACCACGCAGTAGTCGATCGTGGGCTCAAAGCAGGCGGGCGTTGCCTTAGTAATGTCGTTAACGATCTCGTCAAGCGTGTAGCCCACGGCCAGGCGCGCGGCGGCCTTAGCGATGGGGAAACCCGTGGCCTTGGAGGCCAGTGCGGACGAGCGGCTCACGCGCGGGTTCATCTCGATGACGATCAGGCGACCGGTGTTGGGGTTCACGGCAAACTGCACGTTGGAGCCACCGGTCTCGACGCCGATCTTCTCCAGAATGGCGAGCGAGGCCACTCGCATGCGCTGATACTCAAGGTCGGAGAGGGTCTGCGCCGGCGCCACGGTGATGGAGTCGCCGGTATGCACGCCCATGGGGTCGAGATTCTCGATGGAGCACACGATGATGCCGTTGCCGGCGTGGTCACGCATGACCTCCATCTCGTACTCTTTCCAGCCCTCGATGGACTCCTCGACCAGCACCTCGTGGGCAGGCGAGAGCTCCAGGCCCTGGCTCACGATGGAGACGAGCTCCTCGTGAGTATGTGCGATGCCGCCGCCGGCGCCACCGAGGGTAAAGCTCGGGCGCAGCACGCAGGGATAGCCCACGCGCTCGGCGATAGCCTCGGCGTCGGCCACGCTGTAGGCATAGCCCGAGCGCGCGACCTCCAGGCCAATCTCGGCCATGGCCTCGTTGAAGAGCTTGCGGTCCTCGCCGCGCTCGATGGCGGCCAGGTCGCAGCCGATCATCTCGACGCCGTACTTGTCGAGCGTACCGTCTTTTGCCAGCTCGACGGCGGCGTTCAGACCGGTCTGGCCGCCCAGCGTGGGCAGCAGCGCGTCCGGGCGCTCTTTCTTGATCACGCGCTCGATAAACTCGGCGGTGATGGGCTCGACATAGGTGCGGTCGGCAAGACCCGGGTCGGTCATGATGGTCGCCGGGTTGGAGTTGACCAGGATGACCTCAAAGCCATCCTCCTTGAGTACCTTGCAGGCCTGGGCGCCAGAGTAGTCGAACTCGCAGGCCTGG
Organism: uncultured Collinsella sp.; assembly: GCA_900544645.1. Lineage (GTDB taxonomy): Bacteria > Actinomycetota > Coriobacteriia > Coriobacteriales > Coriobacteriaceae > Collinsella. Next base: position 3,445 of record UQWG01000016.1, on the reverse strand, counting down.
CCAATGACGATGGGGCCCGAACCAATAACGAGGATGCGCTTGATGTCAGTACGTTTAGGCATGTTAGTTCTCCTCGGTCTCGGTCGCGGCGGTCTCGGCAAAATTCCAGCCAGCCAGGCGGTCCTTCGCGGTGTCGATGTCCAGGTAGTTCTCCTCGCCGTCCATGAGTCGCGTAAAGGCGGTAAAGAGATAGTGGGCATCGGTGGGGCCAGGCGAGGCCTCGGGGTGGTACTGGACCGAGAAGCACGGGGCATCGAGCAGCTGGATGCCCTCGGCGGTGCCGTCGTTGAGGTTCACATGTGTTAGGCGAATGCGGCCGAAGCGCTCGTTCATCACGACCGGCGCGATGCCGCGGCGCACCCAGACGCGCAGGTCGCCATCGGCCGCATGCTCGGTCTCGCCGCCGGAAAGCTCGGGGACAAGCTTGCCCAAGCTGGGAAACAGCAGGCCAAAGCCATGGTTTTGCGCGGTGATCTCCACGCGACGGCTTACCAGGTTCATGACCGGCTGGTTGCCACCGCGGTGACCGAACTTAAGCTTTTCCATCTGGGCGCCGCAGGCCAGGCTGATCATCTGGTGACCAAGACAAATACCAAAGACCGGCACCTTGCCGATCAGCTGCTGCACCTGCTCGTAGGTCTCCACCACGGCGTCGGGGTCGCCGGGGCCATTGGACAAAAAGACGCCGTCGGGATTCATGTCGAGCACCTCGCTCGCGGGCGTATCCCACGGCACGACAGTAAGGTCGCAGCCGGCGCGGACCAGACCCTCCAGAATGCCGCGCTTCACGCCGCAGTCGTAGGCGACCACTTTGTGACGGGCAGGAGCGGCAGCCGCAAGTGCAAAGTCATGCGTGGCAGGCAGGTCGGCGGACACAAACTCGTGAGGCGCGGGGCAGCTCACGGTCTTGACCAAATTCTCGCCCACCAGCGTGGGCGCTGCGGCCAGACGCTCGGCAAGCTCGTCGACGTCGAAGATCTCGGTCGAGATAATGCCCATCTTAGAACCATTGTCGCGCAGGTGGCGCACCAGGGCGCGGGTGTCGACGCCCTCGATAGCGACGATGCCGTGTGCACGCAGGTACTCCGGCACGCTGACGGCCGAGCGCCAGTTAGAAGGCGTGGCGCACATGTCGCGAACGATCATGCCGCGCATGGCAGGAGCGCTCGCGGGGCGAACGGCATCGCCGGGGAAGGCCGACTGGACGTCGGTCTCATCGATACCGTAGTTGCCGATCTGCGGATAGGTCATGGTTACGATTTGGCCGGCATAACTCGGGTCGGTCATGACCTCAAAGTAGCCCTCGAGCGAGGTGTTGAAGCAAACTTCGCCGGTCGCGGTGCCCTCGGCGCCGCATGCACGTCCATAAAAAATGGTCCCATCCTCAAGATACAGGATGCAGGGACCGCAGGTGCCCTTGCTGGTTTTGGCCAGCATACGCTGGCAAAGCTCGCTGGGCGCGAAGGTGCGGGCGGCAGCGCCCGCGGTATGGTTGTTCGCCATAATTCTCCTTCCCGGTCTCACAGGACCGGCTTAAAGGTGTGTAGTTAGGCCTCGCGGTATTGTAACCGCAAGCATGCCTCATGGCGTTAATTTCATCGAAATGTTTACGAAATGATAATTATGACTTTCTATGCATAATGTTTTTTAATCCCCGTCCCAGAAAAATCATCCCGCGAGGCTTGTGGCTCACGCGGGATGATGACGTCTTATTATTTCTTGTCCTGCTCCAGCAGTTCGGACGGTGTGCGATCGGGCTTGCCGCCGCGGAAAATCTCGCGGCCATGCAGACGATGCTCCAGGTCACGTTCGGCCTTTTCCTCGTCAATCTTGGTCTGGCTCACCACCGGGTCCTCAATCAACGACGACACCGAGTTCACCTGCTTCTGAATGCGCTCGGCGATGGTGTCATCCATACTCACGATGCGCATCTTCCAGTCGATACTCGTGGCGTTGGATGAGCTCTTGGTCCACACGAACGTCAAAATGGCGCTCTGGTGGCCGCGCGCGGGGAACATGCCAAAGAAGGAATCGTGCTGAATGTTGCTATCCTCGTCGATATAGGCGTGAACGTTATACACCACGCGGTCGATCTTATCGTTGAGTAACGCGTTGGTCGCAAGCGCCGCGGCCTGAATCTGCCCGTTGGACAGCAGCTCGAGCTCGTTGGCAGACGATGTGTCCAACACCGTCACCTCGACCGTGCCCGTGCGTTCATCGGCTTCATCGACGGTGAAGTCGAGCGGGAACTGCGTAAAGCCGTTGCCCCATTCAAGTCCACCCTTCAGCGCCGTCGAAACGGTATCGACCGAAACGCTCTCGGACAGGTTGGCGGTGTTCAGACGACGCATCACGCCGTAGCCAATCTGCATGCCCACGATCAGCACCAAAATACCGATGACCACGGCCATCGCGGTCTTCGTAATGGTATGGCTCACCTGCGAGCCCGAAGGATCGTCCTCGGACAGTGGGTCGATATGTTTTGCCTGGCTCGCGCGGTCCTCGCTGCGCAGCTGCGCTAGCGCCGCTTTGTCACCGCGCTTGGCCGCAGCCTCCTTCTCACGCATGCGCTCGGTTCGCTTTTTGGCAAGCGTGGGATCCAAGACACCGGATGCATCGATTTCGGAGAATAACTCCGTCACTTCTTCCGGAGTCAAAGGGTTCTTGTCAGCCATAAACTTCCTGTCATATCAATCAGTCGAGCTCGTGCGCACGCGCACCTTCGAACTGCATTCGATAGTAACGGGCATAGGTGCCGCCACGGGCGAGAAGCTCCTCGTGCGTGCCACGCTCCACAACGCGACCATGCTCAACAGTCGCAATCTCGTCAGCATGCTTAATGGTCGAAAGACGGTGGGCGATGATAATCGTGGTGCGGCCGCGTGCCAGCTCTTCGAGTGACTCCTGGACCGCCTCCTCGCTCTCGTTATCCAAAGCACTCGTCGCCTCGTCCAAAATCAGGATCTTGGGGTTCTTGAGAAACACGCGCGCGATGGCAACGCGCTGCTTCTGTCCGCCCGAAAGACGGCTGCCGCGCTCGCCCACCACCGTGTCGTAGCCCTGTGGAAGCGACTCGATAAAGGCATCGATGTTGGCACGACGGGCGGCCTCGGCAATCTCTCCTGCCGTAGCGCCCGGCTTGCCGTAGGCGATGTTCTCGCCAATCGTGCCGTCAAACAGATAGACATCCTGCTGCACCAGGCCGATGGCGCGACGCAGACTCTGCTGCGTCACATCGCGCACGTCCTGGCCGTCGACGCTAATGGATCCGGCAGCCACGTCATAAAAGCGCGGCAGCAGCGAACAGGTCGTGGACTTGCCACCGCCCGAAGGGCCAACCAAAGCGATGGTCTGCCCGGGCTTGATGGACAGGTCCATATGGTCGATAACGGGACGCTCGTCGGCATCGCCCTCGCCCAGCTCAACATCCTCGTAGTTAAAGCAC
>UQWG01000015.1 GCA_900544645.1 uncultured Collinsella sp. | reverse complement strand
GCCGACCGCCTGGGCATTTCCCAGCAGCAGATGGCCGACCTGGCGCGTTCCGGCGGGCCTACCAAGATCAGCAGCATGTGCACCGTGTTTGCCGAAAGCGAGGTTATCAGCCTGATCGGCCGTGGCGAGCCGCGCGAGAACATTGCACGTGGCGTGATCGACAGCGTGGTCTCGCGCGTGGCGACCATGGCCGGGCAGGCCGCGGGCGCCCCGTACTACCTGACCGGTGGCCTGTGCGAGAACGCCTTCGTGGTGGAGCGGTTGGGCGAGCTACTGGGGTCGCCGGTGACCACCTCGCCCCAGGCTCGCTTTGCCGGCGCCATCGGCGCGGCTGTCCGCGCCGCCGCCTTGGCCTAGGGGTGTACCGCGACATGCGCATCCTCAATATCTTGGCACAAAAACCAGATAGCACCGGTAGCGGCACCTACCTTGCCGCGCTCGTGCGCGAACAGATCGAGACGGGTCATCGCGCCGCCGTGCTTTGCGGCGCGGCACCGGGTGATACCCAAGGTGAGCTGGACCGGCGTGCTGCCGTGTTTGCCGTAACGTTCGAGTCGCCCGAGCTGCCGTTTCCCATCTGCGGTATGTCCGATGTCATGCCCTATCCCTCCACACGCTATCGTGACCTGACGCCTTCGATGCTCAAGGCGTTTGAGCGGGCATTTGCTGCTGCAATTGATCGGGCGGTGGCTGAGTTTCGGCCCGATCTGGTGCTCTGCCATCACCTGTATCTGGTGACCGCATTGGCGCGCGAGTGCGTCCGGGGCGTGCCAGTTGTTGCCGTGTGCCATTCGACCGACCTGCGCCAGCTGCGTTCGCATGCGCTCGAGCGCGATCGCATCGTAAGTGCGGTCCGTCGGCTCGATGCCGTCTTTGCGCTCCATGCTGAGCAGGCTGAGCAGATTGGCCTGGTGTGCGGCGTCGATGCCGATCGCATCCACGTGATTGGGACGGGCTACGACCATCGCGTCTTCTGCCGCGACGTAAGCGTGGCGAGGCAGCCGGGGTCGCTTGTGTACGTGGGCAAGATTTGCTTTAAAAAGGGCGTCGAGTCGCTGGTTCGAGCCGTGTCATTGCCGATTGACGATGACGTCCGCCCATCTGGCTTGGTACTTGTGGGCGGCCGCGGGGACGATGCCGAGTACGCGCGTATCGAGCGCTTGGCCGCGGCCTCGGATGTGCCGGTGACGCTGGCGGGGCGCCTGGATAGCGATGGGCTCGTGCGTGCCTACCGCAGTTCCGACGTCTTTGTGCTGCCTTCGTTTTACGAGGGTCTGCCGCTCGTGACGATCGAGGCCCTCGCGTGCGGCTGCAAAGTTGTGGCGACCGATTTGCCCGGCGTTCGTCCCTGGATGGAGGCGATGCTTCCCGGTGCTCCCGTGACGTGGGTGGCGTCGCCGCGTATGACGGATGTCGACACGCCCGTGGCGGCCGATCTTCCGTTGTTTGAGCGCGCACTGGCAGATGCTATCGCGCGGGCGCTTGCGGCGCCGCCTTCGACGTTCGAGCCGTCGGCGGTCTCTTGGAAAGCGTGCCTGGCGCGTATACTTAAAGTCGTTGATTTGTTGGAAGGGGGTTCGTATGGCTAAGGACACCATGAGGCTCACGTCCATGACGGCCGCGAGCGGTTGAGCCGCTAAGTTGGCTCCTGGAGCCCTCGCCCAGGTCCTGGGCGATTTACCCAATGTGCATAACGACAACTTGCTCGTGGGGTTCGATACCTCCGACGATGCGAGCGTCTTCCGCGTAGGGGAGAACCTGGGGCTCGTGCAGTCCATTGACTTCTTCCCACCGATGGTTGACGACCCGTTCCTCTTTGGCCAGATCGCCGCGGCCAACTCGCTGTCGGACATCTACGCCATGGGCGGGCGGCCGAGCCATGCCATGAACCTGCTGTGCATTCCGAGCTGCCTGGGCGTTGAGGTTGCCGGCCAGATTCTGGCGGGCGGCGCCGACAAGTGCGTCGAGGCGGGTTGCTCCATCGCGGGCGGCCACACCATCAACGACGACGAGCCCAAGTACGGTCTGTCCGTGAGCGGCTTTGTGCCACTCGACCGTATGCTCGCCAACAGCGGCGCGCACGTGGGCGATGTTCTGCTGCTGACCAAGGCGATCGGCTCAGGCATCATCACCACGGCCATTAAGGGCGAGCTCATCGAGCAGGACGAGGCCGCAGCCATGTTTGACTCGATGCGCACCCTCAACGAGGCTCCGATTCGTCTGGCCGAGGGACTCGAGCTTCACGGCTGCACCGACATTACGGGCTTTGGCCTGATCGGGCATGCGTGCGAGATGGCCGAGGGCTCGGGCGTGCAGATTGAACTTGCGTCGGGGGCGGTGCCGCTCTTTGACCAGGTGCTCGATATGGCGCGTCTGGGCATTATCCCCGCGGGCTCCTACCGCAACCAAGACTTCTTTGGCCCGCGTGTGGCTGCCGACGAAGACTTGGAGCTGGGAATGATGGATGCACTGTACGATCCGCAGACTTCGGGCGGTTTGCTTATTGCGGCGCCCGCGGCGGATGTGGATGAGCTTGCGCGTCGTCTGCATGCTGAGGGACGTATCGCCGCCGTCGTCGGTCGCGTGTGCGAGCCGGTGCCAGGCGGTCCTGCCGTCCACGTTGCCCGTTAACGACACGTTTATTGAGCTATGTACCGTTCTAAAACGATTTATTCGAAAGGAAAAGCTATGTCTACCAAAATTGAAGTCAATGCCATGGGCGATGCCTGCCCGCTGCCCGTCGTCAAGACGCTCAAGGCCCTCAAGCAGCTCGATGGCGAGGGCGCCGTCGTGACCTCGGTCGACAACGAGACCGCCGTCAAGAACATCTCCAAGATGGCGCAGGAGAAGGGCTGCACGGCCTTGGTCGAGAAGGTTTCTGACGCCGAGTGGCACGTGACCGTGGCGACCTCTGGCGCCGTTGCCGTGGCCGATCCCGAGCAGGATGGCGCTGCCTTCTGTGATGCCAGCGCCGGCAAGGGCAAGCTCGTCATTTCCGTCTACACCGATTGCATGGGCCGTGGCGACGACGAGCTGGGCCACAAGCTCATGAAGGCCTTCATCTTTGCCGTGACGCAGCAGGAGGAGCTGCCCGCGACTATGCTGTTCTACAACGGCGGTGCCAAGCTCACCGTAGAGGGCTCTCCGGTGCTCGACGACCTGAAGGGCCTGGCCGAGCAGGGTGTCGAGATTCTCACCTGCGGTACCTGCCTCGACCACTATGGCATTAAAGACCAGCTTGCGGTGGGCGAGGTCACCAACATGTACGTGATCGTGGAGAAGATGGAGCAGGCTGTGCGCGTTGTGCGCCCGTAGCGTATTGGTTGGAGTTGCCATGAGGGAGAAGCGCCCGGCGCTTGTCATCACGTTTCCCACCACGGCGGCCGCCATGGGTTGCGAGTCCCTGTGCATCGAGCGCGGCCTTCCCGGGCGAACGATTCCCGTGCCCGGGGAGGTCGCTGCCGGCTGCGGTTTGGCGTGGAAGGCGTTGCCTGTCGATGAGGAGCTGCTGCGCGGCGAACTCGCCGCGGCGGGCGTTCCCACTGAGGGCTATACCGTGATTAATATGTGGGAGGTCGTGCGATGATCTACCTGGATAACGCGGCGACGACCATGCACAAGCCGCAGACGGTCATCGATGCCGTGACGCAGGCGATGTGCTCGCTCGGCAATGCTGGGCGCGGTGCCACCTCGGGTGCGCTCGATGCGGCACGTACCATCCACGGCTGCCGCGCCAAGCTTGCGCGCTTGCTGGGCTGCCCGCGTGCTGACCATGTTTGTTTTACGCCCAACTCCACCGCGGCGCTCAACACCGTCATCAATGGCGTGGTGCGCCCCGGCGACCGTGTGGTCACAACGGTGCTCGAGCACAACTCCGTACTGCGTCCGCTCAACCGCCTGGCGGCAGAGCAGGGTGTGACGGTTGAGCATGCGGGCTGTGATACCAACGGCGTGCTCGACTACGACGAGCTCGAGCGGCTTGTCACGCCCGGTACGCGTGCTGTGGTGGTGACGCACGCCTCCAATGTGACCGGCAACGCGGTCGACATTGCGCGCGTGGCTGCCATCGCGCATGCGGCCGGCGCGCTGGTGATCGTCGATGCTTCGCAGTCTGCCGGCACGGCGAAGATTGACATGGATGCCATGGGGCTCGACGTCGTGTGCTTTACCGGTCACAAGGGGCTCATGGGTCCGCAGGGGACCGGCGGCCTGGCCGTGGCGGAGGGCATTGACGTGGCTCCGTGGGCCATGGGCGGCACGGGCGTGCACAGCTTCGATGCGCTGCAGCCGCTTGAGTGGCCCACGCGCCTTGAGGCGGGCACGCTCAACGGTCACGGCATCGCGGGACTTTCCGCAGGTCTCGACTTTATCGAGGCCCAGGGCGGAGTCGAGGCGATCGCGGCACACGAGCGAGCGCTTGCAGAGCGCTTCCTCGCTGGTGTGCGCGAAATCCCGGAGATTAAGCTTTACGGCGCCTTTGACCAGCCGTCGCGCTCGGCGATCGTGTCGCTCAACGCAGGCGATATCGATTCGGCTGAGATTTCGGACGCGCTCATGCAAGGGTGGGGGATTGCGACGCGCCCCGGTGCCCATTGCGCTCCGCTCATGCACCGCGCGCTGGGGACCGAGCGCCAGGGTGTCGTTCGCTTCTCGTTTGGGTATTTCAACACGGATGAGGAAGTCGACACGGCGATTGAGGCTCTGCGCGATTTAGCCTGCTAGAGCGTATATACTTGCGGGACGGGTCTTTTGCCCGTCCCGTTTTTGTTTCGACCCGAAAGGTGTGCCTATGGCTTCATCCGCCCCGCGCGGTCTGCGTTCCGACCATGTCGTTACCGTCGGCATTGCGCTGTTCTCGATGCTCTTTGGCGCCGGTAACCTCATCATTCCGCCGTTGCTGGCACTTCAGGCCGGCACGGCCACGCCGCTTGCCATGATCGGCTTTTTGATTGCCGCTATCGGGCTGCCCGTCATGGGCTTTATCGCCGTGGCGCTTGCCGGAACGGCGCGCGAGCTTGCCGGTCGCGTGCACCCAAAGTTTGGCGAATTCTTTGTTGCAGCGGTCTACCTGGCCATCGGTCCGTGCCTGGCCATTCCGCGCACAAGCTCTACGGCGTTCGAAATGCTGGTGCCGCTGCTGCCCGAGGGTGTTTCACTCGGCACGGCACGTCTGGTGTTTGCAATCGGGTTCTTCGTCGTCGCGTTTGCGCTCACGCTGCGCCCGGGTGTCATCACACGCGTGCTCGGTCGCATTACGGGCCCCGCGCTCATTGCGCTCATCGTGCTCGTCGTGGGTGCTGCCGTGATCTCGCCGCTGGGACCGGCTGCCGCGCCTCAGGCTCCCTACGATGCAGGCGCCGCCGTGCAGGGCTTTCTGACTGGCTATCAGACCATGGACCTGCTCGCGTCGCTCGCCTTCGGCATCATCATCGCCGAGACCATCCACGAGCTGGGTGTTACCGATGACAAGCGCGTGGCCTTCGAGATTTCGCGTTCCGGCGTGATCGCAGGCGTGCTTATGGCCATCATCTACTGCGGCTTGGGCCTTGCCGGTATGCAGCTCGGCACCGTGATGCCCGACGCTACCAACGGCGCTGCCATCCTTGCCCGCTCTGCCTCCATGCACTTTGGCCTTGCCGGCACGGTCGTGGTCTTCGCCATCTTCTTTCTCGCCTGCATGAACGTGTGCATTGGCCTTATCAGCTGCTGCTCGCGTTATTTTTGCGAAACGTATGTGTTCGATGGGGGAGCGGAGGCGCCCGAGGAGGCCATGCGCCGTCCCTTTGCGGTTCTCGCCTTTGTGTTCGCGGCGTTTTCGTGCGTGCTCTCCAATGTGGGCCTCGACGTGATTCTTATGTTCTCGGTGCCTATGCTCAACGCCTTGTATCCCGTTGCCATCGTGCTGGTGCTGATGGGCCTGGTGCACGGCTTTTGCGACGCTCATCCGCAGGTGTGGATCTGGGTCGGCGGCGTCGTCGCGGTGCAGAGTGTGATCACCTCGGTCCGTGATGCGTTCTTTGCGGGCGCGTGGCTGCCGTTCGATGCGCTACCGCTGGCGGATATCGGTGCCGCGTGGGCGCCGGTTGCCGTGGTGGCATTTGTGATCGGTCTGCTCCATAGTCGTTTTGTCGCACATTCGAGGAGCTAAGGCATCAATGCTTGCACAGGCGGGGAGTCTCCCCTATAATTTCCTTCGCTTTGGGACACGCAAGGTTTAGACCTTAGCTGCTCAACACCTTCGGGACGTGGCGCAGTTTGGTAGCGCGCCTGCTTTGGGAGCAGGATGTCGCAGGTTCAAATCCTGTCGTCCCGACCATATCTTGCGGGCGTAGTTCAATGGTAGAACCCCAGCCTTCCAAGCTGATGACGCGGGTTCGATTCCCGTCGCCCGCTCCATAGGATAGTTTTAACGGCTTTGGCTCCATTTGGTGCCAGAGCCGTTTTCATAAGTGTGCCGGGCGACGGGAATCGAACCCGGCAGGGTGCGAAGCTGAGAAAATGCGTGAGCATTTTCCAGCGCAGCACGCAAGGGCCAATGGCCCGCAGCGAAACAAAGGTTTGCGAAGCAAACCCTTGGACTTCCCGTCGCCCGCTCCATAAGATAGATGAATGGCTCTGGTTCCTTTTGGGACCAGAGCCATTTTCGTAAGTGTACGGGGTGACGGAATCGATGTCGCCCCACGTCCCACCTAAGCTGCGGTGAAATAGTTTCTGAAAAGCCCGAATAAGCCTAATAACCCCAAATCAAGGAACTATTTCGCCACGACGTAGAAGGGATGGGGTTAGTGGCGACCGTGGTGGCGGAGCTTGTCGATGGTGGAGTCGGTGCTTCGGCTGCGGGCGTCGGCAGCGGTTTGGCGCTTGTGGCGGTAATCGATCATGCCTTGGATGATGGGCTTGCCAAAGCTCACGACATCATCGTTGTAGATGGCGGTTCGGGCTGCGAGGAGGCAGTCGGTAAAGTCCATATGGGTCTTGCCAAAGAGTTTGACGGCAAGGGCGACAACGGTGGGCTCGTCGACCATGACGTCATCGAGCAGCCTTTTCATGGCCGCAGTAATCTCAACGCGGGGAACCTTATAGACGTCGCGCAGTGTGACCACGACGCGCGTGATGATTTCGGGGTAGACGCGAGCGGTGCGCGTGGCGATGACCTTGGCGGCGCGCGGTGACAGAACCTCGTCGTCGTCAAGCAGGTAGCGCAGGATGACGGTCTCGTCGATGATGGTGCTACTCATGGATATCTACTTCCTCGGGACCCAAAATCGAATCGTCGCTTTCTGTGGCAAGGTACTCAATCCAGGCATTGCGCTCTTCGGAGCGGCGATTGGGGTCCCCATATGCTTTGAGCGATCCATAGGCGGCCGTGCCGTCCTTGGAACGCACGGCGACCGGCTGAAAGGGGAGCTTGCGCATCAAAATGCTCTGCGCGACAAATAGACGGACAGCCTCGGCGAGCGATGTGCCCATGGCGTCGTAGAGATGCTCGGCATGCTGCTTGTCTTCCTCGCGAATGCGCACCTGCAGGATGGCTCTTTTTTGAGTCGATGACATCACTGGCCCCCTTAATGAGCGTGCAATATAGTCGGTCAAATGCGGCATGTGCCGATACTTGAGCATCTTATAACGATTACTTTATTTCACTCAAGTTGATAACCATAAACACGAATACAAGCGTAGTACATCCAAAACGAGAGCGCGTAAAAATCTCTGAGGCGTACGCATGTAATACACTCACCTTTATAGCTATTCGAGAATAGTTCCAACCTGCCAAAACCCCTGCAATACACTCGTATTGCAGGGCCTACGCTCAAGTTTGCCCCCTGCAACTGCGTATATTTAGCCTGTATATCGTTGGAGGAACTCTATCGAAGTGCCTGTTTCGCCGCATGCGCTCGATACGTCGATGCCAGGCCACGGGCGGCTTGGGACAACGTCGACAGGGTCTCTCCGGCATGGGATTCAGGAGGGAGTGAACAACATGGGCAATAAACGAGTCGTGGCTGATTCTTCACGCTGCATTGGGTGCCAAACCTGTATGGCGGCGTGCATCGAGGCACACGATATTCCCGGCAACATCGCCGCACCTCGCTTGCGCGTAACGCGCACCTACGAGATTTCCGCGCCGGTGGCATGTCACCACTGCGAGGACGCTCCGTGCGCCAAGGCCTGCCCCACGGGCGCCTTGTTCTTTGATCCAAAGAACCATCGCATCGGCGTCAACGAGGACAACTGCATCGGTTGCAAGAGCTGCGTCATGGCATGCCCCTTTGGCGCCGTGAGCGTGGCGACCACGCAGGTCCCCGTCTTGATGGGCGACGTGCGCGTGGGTTCGCAGACTAAGAGCTTCGTGCTCAAGTGCGACCTGTGCGTGGACCGTCCCGGCGGTCCGGCGTGTGCCGAGGCGTGTCCGACCAAGGGCCTCACCCTGGTAGACGAGGAGCGTCTGGCAGAACTGACTGCCGAGCGTGCCCGCGCCACCATCGAAAACGAGGCGTAAGCGTCGGGCGACAGGCCCAATGATTGTCAAATAAGTACCGAGAATTCGGTAGCAGAGAAAGGAAGGAGGGTGTCATGGAGAAGCATAAAGTGATCTGCCCGTACTGCGGCGCCGGTTGCCAGTTTAACCTCTTGGTCCAAAACGGCCAGGTTGTGGGTACCGAACCGCTCAACGGCATCACCAATCAGGGCGAGCTGTGCCTTAAGGGCATGAGCGGCTACGACTTCATCAACGACACCAAGATCTTGACTCCCCGCGTACTGCACCCGATGATCCGCCGCACCAAGGGCGCGGATCTTGAGCGCGTAAGCTGGGACGAGGCACTGGATTTCACCGCATCTAAGATGCAGGCCATAATTGACGAATATGGTCCTAACGCTGTCATGACCACCGGCTCCTCGCGAGGCGGCGGCAATGAGGCGAATTACGTCATGCAGAAGTTTACGCGTGCGTGCATCGGCACCCACAGCGTAGACAACTGCGCCCGTACTTGACACGGCCCTACTGTCCTCGGTCTGATGGACACGGTTGGTTCAGGTTGCATGTCATGCTCCATCCCCGGTATGGAGGATGCGGGCTGCATTTTCCTCTTCGGCTATAACCCTGCCGATTCGCACCCCATCGTCGCAAGGCGTATCGTGCGAGCCAAAGAAAAGGGTTGCAAGATCATCGTCGCCGATCCGCGCCATATCGAAACCGCGCGTATCGCCGATCTCTACCTTCCGATCAAGAACGGTTGCAACGTCGCGTTCCTCAACGCCTTTGCCAACTGCTTGGTCAACGATGGCCTCTACGACAAGGAATTCGTCGCCGAGCACACGAACGGCTTTGACGAGTGGTGGGAGACCATCAAGAACTACACTCCCGAATCCGTACAGGACATCACGGGTGTCGAGCCCGCGTTGATCCACCAAGCTGCCGAGATGTACGCCACGGCGAAGCCCTCTGCCATCATTGGCTGGGGCATGGGCGTATGCCAGCAGAAGCAGAACCTGAAGACGGTGCACACCATCGCCTCCATCGCCTGTGTTGCCGGCCAGATCGGCAAACCCAATTCCGGCCTCGCGCCCGTGCGTGGTCAGAACAACGTCCAGGGCTCCTGCGATATGGGCATGCTGCCCAACCTGTACCCTGGCTACCAGAAGGTCACCGACCCGGCAGTGCGCGCCAAGTTTGCCAAGGCTTGGGGCGTGCCCGAGGAAAAGCTCCCGCTCGAGGAGGGCTACAAGCTCACCGACCTGGGCCACCTGGTCGACGAGGGCAAGGTGCACTGCTTCTACAACTACGGCGAGGACCCGGTGCAGACCGAGCCCGATTCGGCCGGTATGCGCAAGACGCTCTCCGAGCTGGATCTGTTCATTTGCCAGGACATCTTTATGACGCAGACGACCATGCTCGCCGACGTCATCCTGCCTGCCACCTCTTGGGGCGAGCACGAGGGTGTCTTTACCGCATCCGATCGTAGCTTCCAGCACTTTGACGCGGCTGTTCCGCCCAAGGGCGAGTGCCGTCACGACTGGGAGATCTTCGCGGACCTGTCCACGCGCATGGGCTATCCCATGCACTACGACAACACCGAGCAGATCTGGAACGAGTGCATTAGCCTGTGCCCCAACTTTGTGGGCGCGACCTACGAGAAGATGGCTCCCGAGGGCGGTTACGCCCAGTGGCCCGTCAAGAGCACCGATGTGAACGACCACGGTACGCCCGACATGTTCGCTGGTGGCAAGTTCACCACCAAGGACGGCCGCGCCAACCTGATGGCGCACGACTGGGAGGCACCCTCCGAGCTTCCCGACGATGAGTACCCGCTCATCCTGTGCACCGTCCGCGAGGTCGGCCACTACAGCTGCCGCTCGATGACCGGCAACTGCAAGACGCTGGCGCTGCTCGCCGACGAGCCCGGCTTTGTCCGCATGAATCCCGCGGACGCCCAGGCGCGCGGTATCAAGAACGGCGACATCGTCTCGATTCACAGCCGCCGCGGCCAGGTATACAGCCGCGCCGACGTGAGCGACCGTATCAACAAGGGCACGGTCTATATGACCTACCAGTGGTGGATCGGCAAGTGCAACGAGCTGACCATTCACAAGGTCGACCCGGTCTCGCATACGCCCGAGGACAAGTTCTCTGCCTGCCAGGTCGACGCCATCGCCGACCAGGTGTGGGCCGAGGGCGAGGTGGAGCGTCAGTACACCGAGCTCAAGCAGGCTCTGGTGGACGCTGCCGCTCCCCAGGATGTTGAGCCCGGCGCCGCCAAGTTCGACGACGAGACGCACGTGAACCAAATCGTGTAGTCCCGTTCTCGTTGGCTTTTTGGGCCGGGCGTCCAAGCGCATCGGACGCCCGGCCCGTTATTTTGAAAGGAAGTGGGGATGAACCGCTTCATCGATATCAACCCGGAGAGGTGCATCGGCTGCGGAACATGCCAGTCCGCCTGTGCAGATGCCCACCGGATGCAGGGTCTTCAGGACACGCCGCGTCTGGCGCTCGTGAAGACCGGCGGCATTTCGGCCGCCCTGGCCTGCCACCATTGCGAGGGTGCCCCTTGCGCCGAGGTCTGCCCGGTGAACGCCATCGAGCACGATGGCGACCGCATCCACGTTAAGGAGCAGGAGTGCATCGGGTGCAGGCTGTGCGCCATCGCGTGCCCCTTCGGCGCCATCCATCCGGACGGCACGTCTATTGCCGGTGTCGCAGGCATGTGCGACCCGACGCCTTCGTACCCTAAGTCCCTGAGCAGCCTGCTTACGTGGGCGCCCGGCCAGTACACCTGTGCCGTCAAGTGCGACCTGTGCGCCTTCGACCCCGAGGGTCCGCACTGCGTGGCGGCTTGCCCCACCAAGGCGCTCACCGTCATGGGCGGCGCGGCAGATCGCGAACTTGACGAGGCCAAGCGCCTGCGTTCGATTCAGAACGGCCCTGCCGTCGACGTGGCGGCTGTGGCCCAGGGTCTGTCCGAGAAAGCAGAAGGGAGCGTAAACAATGGATAGCATGACGCTGTTTATCGCATCGCTTGCCGTCTCGTGCATCGGTGCGCTCGCCTCGGTTCTGCTGATTAAGGCCGATAACGCCGCCAAGACTGCCGGCTGCCTGATCGGCGCCGTCGCGGCCGTGCTGTCGTTCATCGCGGGCCTCGAGGCCGTGCTTGGCGACGTTTCGTCCCTCAACACGGTCTTCTTCTTCCCGTTCGCCCGTCTCGAGCTCTTGCTTAACGGCCTTGCGGGCCTGATCGTGGTCCTCATCTCGATCCTCGCCTTTGCGGGCTTCATCTACGGTCTGTCCTACTTCGACGAGTACCCGGGCAAGGTCGGGCGCGCCGGCTTCTTCATGAACACCTTCGTCGCCTCGATGATGCTCGTCATCACCGCCGACAACGTGTTCTGGTTCCTGGTCGCCTTCGAGCTCATGTCCCTCACGAGCTACTTCCTTGTCGTCATCGAGGAGAACAAGAACTCCATTAGGGGCGGTTGGCTCTACTTCGTCATCGCGCACGTGGGCTTTGTCCTTATCATGGCGAGCTTCCTGCTCATGACCAACGGCGTGGGCGGTTCCTTCAGCTTCAGTGATTTCCGTACGCATGACTTTGGACCCGCCGTCTCCTCCGCTTGCTTCGTCCTCGCGTTCTTCGGATTCGGCGCAAAGGCCGGTATCATCCCGCTGCACTCCTGGCTGCCCCAGGCGCACCCCGAAGCGCCGTCCAACGTGTCCGCCCTCATGTCCGGCGGCATGATCAAGATCGGTATCCTGGGAATCCTCAAGGTCGGTCTGGACCTGCTCGCGGGTTCGGGCGTCCAGCTCTGGTGGGGCCTCATGGTCCTGGTCTTCGGATCCATCTCGTCGGTCCTGGGTGTTGTCTACGCCCTCCACGAGCACGACATCAAACGCCTGCTGGCCTACCACTCCGTCGAGAACATTGGCATCATCTTGCTCGGTGTCGGCGCGTCCATGACGGCGCACGCCCTGGGCAACGACGTCATCGCGACGATCGCGCTCATGGCCGCCCTCTACCACACGCTCAACCACGCCATGTTCAAGGGCGAGCTGTTCTTGGGCGCGGGCTCCCTGCTCTATGCCACGGGTACGCGCAACATGGAGAAGATGGGCGGTTTGTTCCGCCGCATGCCGGTCACGGCCGTCTGCTTCCTCATCGGTGCCCTTGCCATCTCGGCCATCCCGCCGCTCAATGGCTTCGTTTCCGAGTGGTTCACCTACCAGTCCCTGTTCAACATCTCGACGCTCTCCGACCCGGTCGTCATGGTGTTCGCCGTCGCCTCCGCGGCCGCGCTCGCCATCACCGGTGCCCTGGCAGTCACGTGCTTCGTGAAGGCATACGGCGTTTCGTTCGCGAGCAGCCCTCGTTCCCAGGAGGCCGCGAACGCCAAGGAGTCCCCGGCTCCGATGTTGTTCTCGCAGATGCTCCTCGCGGCCATCTGCGTGGTGCTGGGAATCGGCTCTCCCGTCATCGCCCCGGTTCTGGGCGACGTCGCCCAGAGCGTGCTTGCCGGCTCCGCCGTCACGGCCACCTCGGGCGTGTCTCTGGTGAACGAGATTTCCGGTGCCGCCACCTCCACCCCCGCGATCGCCATCGCGCTCGTGGTCCTCACCGGGCTCGCGTTCGTGTTGAGGTCCTGCCTCGGCACCAAGGCCCCCGCTAAGAAGACCGACCCTTGGGCGTGCGGCTACGAGCCCAACGAGCACATGCCCGTCGTCGCCACGAGCTTCGCGTCAGACGTGGAGCTCTTCATGGGCCCGCTCTACACCCTGCGCGAGGTATGCACCAAGATCTGCTGGTCCATCGCGCACGTGTTCCAGAAGCTCACCGGTGTCGCCCAGGGCGTTGAGCCCCTGCCCGACCGCTTCCTGGTCGATGCACCGAGCGAGGGTGCCGATAAGCTGGCCGGCCTCGCCTCCAAGATCGAGGGCGGCAACTACTCCGTATACATCTGCTACATCGTCGCGGCGCTCGTGGTCTTCCTCGTGCTCGCCGTGGTCATGGTCTAGAGAGGGGAGAGGATATTATGAACATCGTTCTTGCGATAGCGCAGGGCCTCGTGGTCATGCTGGTCGCGCCCTTCTTCTCCGGCCTCGCCCGTGTGATTCGCGCGAAGATGCACAATCGCCGCGGTCCGTCCATCCTTCAGGATTACCGGGACCTCGCGAAGCTCATGGCGCGTCCCGAGTCCGTGAGTTCCGACTCGAGCTTCGTGCTGCGCATCATGCCGCCGCTGTTCCTCGCGGTGTCGTTCATGCTCGCCATGGGCCTGCCCATGTTCACGCTCGAGAGCCCCATGCCCGTCTTTGGTGACGCCATCACCATCATGTACGCGCTCGCGCTGTCCCGCTTCTTCTTCGCGCTGTCCGGCGTGGATTCCTCCAACGCCTACGCGGGCTTCGGCGGTATCCGCGAGCTCCTCATGAGCGTGCTCATCGAGCCGTCCATGCTCATCGCTCTGTTTACCGTCGCCATCGTGTGCGGCTCCACGGACATTGCGACCATGGGTCAGCACATCGTTACGGGCAACGTCTCGAGCGTCGTCGCCGTTATCCTCGCTGGCGTCGCCTTCGCGGCCGCCTGTTACATGGAGCTCGGCAAGCTTCCGTTCGATCAGGCCGAAGCCGAGCAGGAGCTCCAGGAGGGCCCGCTCGCCGAGCTCTCCGGCCCGTCCCTGGCCATGATGAAGCTCGCCATGGGCATGAAGCAGGTCGTGGTCGTCGCTTGGTTCACCTCCATCTTCATCCCCTGGGGAGAGCCCGCGACCATCGGCGTCACCGCTCTCGTGGGTGCCGTCGTCTTCCTCGTCAAGTGCCTGGTCGATTTCGTCGTCTGCGGCGTGCTCGAGAACTCCGTTTCCCGTTCGCGCTTCAAGGTGCTCGGTAACCAGACCTGGGCCGTCGTCGGCATCGCGGTCCTCGCGTTCGTCTTCGTCGTCGTAGGCGTGTAGGGAGAAGGGAGAAACTATGTCAATCGAATCGAGCTTGTCCCTCTTTGCCATGGTGGCGATCGCCGTCCCCATGCTGGGCTCCCTGCTCATCGTCATGCTGCCGCGTCCCTACGCTAAATGGATCTGCGCCTTCGCCGGCGGCATCGCCACGGTCGCTTCCGTTGGCTTGGCCGCGACGTTTGCCGGAAACGGCATGAACGCGGTCGATGTAACCTGGGCGAGTATGGGTCAGACCTTGGTCATGGGCTTCATATTCGACCGGATGAGCACGCTACTCGCACCCGCGTTCGTCGCTATCGGTCTGCTCGTCGTCATCTATTCGTTCCCGTATATGAGCGATAAGAACAAGGAGCATCCCGACGCGCCCCGTCGTCGCTTCTACGTGTACTTCTCCACGTTCATCGGCGCCATGGCCGGTCTCGCCTACAGCTCCACCATCGTCGGCCAGCTCGTTTTCTTCGAGATCACCGGTGTGTGCTCCTGGGGCCTCATCAGCTACTACATGACGCCCACGGCCAAGAAGGCTGGTATGAAGGCGCTCATCATCACTCACATCGGCGCTCTGGGACTCTACATCGGCGCGGCCTTCCTGTTCGCCGGAACCGGCACGTTCGCGCTGAGCGCGATCTCCCAGCTCGATTCCGGTATGAAGACCGTCGTGCTGCTGCTCATCCTGTTCGCCGCTTGGGCCAAGTCCGCCCAGTTCCCGCTCTACATGTGGCTGCCCTCCGCAATGGAGGCCCCCACGCCCGTTTCCGCCTACCTCCATGGCGCGTCCATGGTTAAGGTCGGCGTGTGCGTGTTCGCCCGCGCTCTTGCGAGTGCCGGCGATATCCCCGAGATCGTCGGTTGGGTCGCCATTATCGATGCCGTCGTGACCATGCTCTTCGGCTTCCTCATGTACCTGCCCCAGAAGGATATGAAGCGCCTGCTCGCCTTCTCGACGATCGCGCAGCTCGCCTACGTGTTCTTTGGCCTGGGCCTCTCCGTGTTCGGAAGCCAGATGGCGTTCAACGGCGCCGTCGAGCACATCTTCAACCACGCGTTCACCAAGACCCTGTTCTTCCTCATCGCCGGCTCCCTCAGCTTCACGCTGGGAACCCGTATGTTGCCCAAGATCCAGGGCCTCATGAAGAAGTACCCGGTCACGGGCGTGGGCTTCGCGGTCGCCGCGACCGCTATCGCCGGCGTGCCCCCCATGAGCACGTTCTTCTCCAAGTTCCAGATTATTTCCGGTGGCTTCGCGGTTGGTGCTTCCAACACGGTCATCTTCGTCCTCGTGTGCGTCATGGTCGTCGAGACCGTCGCCACCTTCGCATGGTTCCTGCGTTGGATGGGTAAGGTCCTGCCCGGTGAGCCGAGCGAGACCGTGGCCGCCGGCCAGCCCCTTCCGCGCGCCATGGCGTTCGTGTTCGTCGTCCTCATGATCATGGTCGTCGTCGCCGGTCCTCTGTCCTCTAGTTGGATGGGTTAGGAGGTAGGACATGGGTTATTCGTTAGTCAATATCCTGGGCGGTCTTCTGATCGTGACCTCCACCATGGTGGTCGTCTCGAAGACCATCCCGTCCGCCATCAAGTGGTACGCGATCCAGTCGGTTGTTCTGGTGGGCGCGCTGCTCGCCCTGGGCCTCACCACCGGTGCCACCGAGCTTCTCATGTGGGCCGCGTCGGCCTTCGTCACCAAGGTGATCCTCGTTCCGTTCATTCTCAACCGTGCCTACAAAAAGATGGGTTCGCCTGCCGATAGCACGCTGACCTCCTCCATCAAGCCGGCCTGGACCATCATCCTCACCGGTCTGGAGGTGGCCATCTGCTTCGCGGTGGTCACGCGTCTGAGTCTGCCCACCGCCGAGGTGGCTACTCCGGCCCTCGCCATCAGCTTCGCGCACTTCTTCGTCGGCCTCACGTGCATCATCTCCCAGCGCAACATCCTCAAGCAGATCTTCGGGTACTGCCTTATGGAGAACGGTAGCCACGTGACGCTCGCCCTGCTCGCGCCCACGGCCCCCGAGATCATCGAGATCGGCATCGCTACCGACGCCATTTTCGCCGTCATCATCATGTCCGCCGTCGTCGTGAGGATCTGGAACGACACCAAGTCGCTCGACTCCCACGACCTTACCGAATTGAAGGGGTAGGCCATGGATGTTTCAATGCTGACGGTCGCCCTGCTCGCTTGTCCCCTCGTGTTCTCCCTGATTATGGCTGCGCTCCCCAAGACGACGTCCTACAGCGTCTTCGCGGGGCTCAACGCCATCTCCGTCGCGGCGACCCTCGTCCTTTCGGTCGTCACCGCGGGAACCATGCTTTCGAGCGGGCAGAATATCGACGCTTTGGGCCTGTGGCTCCATCTCGATTCGCTCTCGTCGATCTTCGTCCTTCTGGTAGGCATCATCGGGTTCATCACCGGCGTGTACTCCATCTCCTATATCAAGATCGATATCGAGGAGAAGACCATGCCGGCCGAGCGCACCAAGCAGTACTACGCGCTGTTTAGCCTTTTCGTCTTCACGATGCTGCTCGCCTGCCTGTCCAACAACATCATCCTCACCTGGGCGGCGGTCGAGGCCACCACGCTGTCGACCGTGTTCCTCGTGGGCATCTACAAGAACAAGCAGGCGCTCGAGGCGTCTTGGAAGTACGCGATGGTCTGCACCGCCGGCGTGGCCTTCGGCCTGTTCGGCACGCTGCTCATCTACGCGAATGCCGCCGATATCATGCCCAACGCGCATGAGGCAGCCTTCCTCACCTCCATCATGCCCTACGCCGACCAGTTCGACCCGATGCTCGTGCGCCTCGCGTTCGCGTTCATCGTCATCGGCTTCGGCACCAAGGCGGGCCTGTTCCCCATGCACACCTGGCTGCCCGACGCGCACTCCCAGGCTCCGAGCCCGGTCTCCGCGCTGCTCTCGGGCGTGCTGCTCAAGTGCGCCATGCTGGTGATCATCCGCTTCTACTCCCTGTCCATCATCACGGTGGGCGACACCTATCCGCGTACGCTCCTGCTCATCCTGGGCACGCTGTCCATCCTGGTGGCCGCCCTGTGCATCTTTAAGCAGGACGATATCAAGCGCCGCTTCGCGTACTCCTCCGTCGACAACGTCGGCGTGGTCGCGCTGTGCCTGGGTATCGGTGGTCCGCTCGGTATCGCCGCCTGCCTGCTGCACTGCATCTTCCACGGTTTCACGAAGGCGCTCGCCTTCTGCATGGCCGGTAACATCCAGCACATCTACCACACCCGCGACCTGAACAAGATCAAGGGCGTCGTCGAGATCGCTCCCGTCACGGCAGCGCTCACCATCATCGCCCTGCTCGCGCTCGCCGCCTTCCCGCCGTTCGCCCTGTTCATCTCCGAGTTCCTCACCTTCGTGGCCGGCATCCAGTCCGGTCCCATCTGGGTGGTCGTGCTCGTGGCCATTGGCCTCACCGGCGTGTACTTTGCCCTTACCGGCATCGCGCTCAAGTCCATCTTCGGCAAGGCGCCCGAGGGCATGAAACGCCACGAGGTGCCCGCCCTCATGATCATCCCCGAGATCGCCCTCGCGATCGTGGTCATGTGGTTCGGTATCGCCACCCCGGTCGCCATCACGAGCGGCGTCGAGGATGCAACGTCCGTCGTTTTGAACCAGAGCGTCGAAGAGCTCCACGAGGCTCCTCTCTACCGCATGGTGTTCAGTTCCCAGACCAAGACAAGCGAGGTGAATTAGCACCATGGCAGAACCTGAAAAGAAGGACTACGCTCGTCGTTGCGAAAGCCACGTCGAGGCCCTGCGCGCCGCAGTGCCGGGCGCTATCGAGAAGGTCGAGTGGCAGTGCGAGGACCAGCTGACGATTACCGTCAAGCAGGACAAGCTGCCCGAGGCCGTCCACTACCTGTATTACGAGCGCTACGGCTGGATTCCCGTGATCATCGGCAACGATGAGCGCAGCCTGTGCGGCCGCTACGCCGTGTATTACGTCATCTCCATGGAGGGGGAGGACCCCGGCTGGGTGACCGTGCGCACCGAGGTCGATCCCGCCAAGATGGCGTTCCCGTCCGTGACGCCGTTCGTCCCCGCCTGCGTGTGGGGCGAGCGCGAGCTGCGCGACATGTTCGGCCTGATTCCCGAGGGTCTGCCCGATCGTCGTCGCCTGGTGCTGCCCGACGATTGGCCCAGCGGCCTGTATCCGCTGCGCAAGGACTCCATGGACTACCGTTTCCGTCCCGCTCCCGCGAGCGACATGGAAAACTACGAGTTCTTGGCCGATACCAAGGGCAAGGAGACCACACTCGTCCCCATGGGCCCGTTGCACATTACCTCCGACGAGCCCGGCCACTTCCGCCTGTTCGTTGAGGGCGAGACGATCGTCGACGCCGACTACCGTCTGTTCTACGTGCACCGCGGCATGGAGAAGGTCGCCGAGACGCGCCTGAACTATGACGCCGTGACGTTCCTCGCCGACCGCATCTGCGGCATCTGCGGCTGCGCCCACTCGGTGGCCTATGCCGAGGCCGTCGAGCGCGCCCAGGGCATTCATGTCCCGCCGCGCGCCCAGTACATCCGCGCCATCATGCTCGAGGTCGAGCGTCTGCACTCACACCTGCTCAATATTGGCCTCGCATCGCACTACACCGGCTTCGACTCCGGCTTCCAGCAGTTCTTCCGCGTCCGCGAGAAGTCCATGGACCTGGCCGAGAAGCTCTCCGGTCACCGCAAGACCTACGGCCTCAACGTGATCGGCGGCGTGCGTCGCGACATTTTGGCCGAGCAGAAGCTCTCCACGCTCACGACCATCCACCAGCTGCGCTCCGAGGTTCAGGAACTCGTCGACATGCTGCTCTCCACGCCCAACTTTATTGAGCGTACGAGTGGCATCGGCATTCTGGACCGCAAGATCGCTCGCGACTTCTCGCCGGTCGGCCCGCTCATGCGTGGCTCGGGCTATGCCCGCGACGTGCGCTTTGACCATCCCTTCGACGGCTACGCCGATCCGGATGTCCAGAAGATGCATGCTGCCACGGCCGACACCTGCGATGCCTTCGGCCGTACCGCCGTTCGCATTCAGGAGGTCTACGATTCGATCGACATGATCGAGACCATGCTCGAGAACTGCCCATCGGGCCCCATCCTCACCACGGATTGGGAGTACACCCCGCACAAGTACGCCATCGGCGCCACCGAGGCGCCGCGCGGCGAGGACGTGCACTGGGCCATGCTCGGCAATAACCAGAAGTGCTACCGCTGGCGCGCCAAGGCCGCCACGTACAGCAACTGGCCGGTCCTGCGCTACATGTTCCGCGGCAACACCGTGGGCGACGCGGCGCTGATCGTCGGTTCGCTCGACCCGTGCTACTCCTGCACCGACCGCGTGACGGTGACCGATGTCGCCGCCAAGCGCGACCACGTGCTCGACAAGGAGCAGTTCGAGAACGTCTGGCGCGACAAATCGCCGCTTGCGGGCGAGGGCACCATGGCCGCTCCGCTCGATGAGGAGGCGCTCTAATATGCTGAAGCTTTGGAAGGTTAACGCCAAGGCCGGCGACGCGACGGTCAAGTACCCGTTTGCGCCGTTTCCCACCAACAAGGACATGCGCGGCAAGCCCGAGCACAACGCCGAGCTCTGCATCGCCTGCGGTGCCTGCGGCGTGGCATGCCCGGCCGATGCCATTCGCATGGACACCGACCTTGCGGCCGATACCATTACCTGGTCGATCGACTACGGCCGCTGCATCTTTTGCGGCCGCTGCGAGGAAGCCTGCCCCATGGAGGCCATCAAGCTCACCGAGGAGTTTGAGCTGGCCGTCATGAGCAAGGACGACCTCACCAGCAAGAGCGTCTATACGCTCGAGCACTGCTCGCGTTGCGGCAAGCCGTTTGCCCCGCACAAGGAGATCGACTATGCCAAGCGCCTGCTGCAAAAGGCCGGCGGCATGGAGGCCGAGCAGGCCGCCCGCACCGTCGGTATGTGCCAGGAGTGCAAGCGCGAGCTCGACGCCCTGCGCGCCGCATCGGCCGTAAAGACCGGCAACGCACACGGCATGGCTGCCAACGAGACGCTTGCGTCCGGCGAGCCCCAGGGCCCCGGCATGGAGTATCTGGGCGGCCACGGCGTGAACCCGGAGTATATCGACCGCGAGCTTAACCCCGATGCGCCCGAGATTCCCGCCGGTCCGGCGCCGGTCGAGGGCATCATCATGGATTTTGAAATGAAGGAGGAGTAACCATGGCCGAACCCACGCTTTTGCCCGAGCGGCTTCAGTACCGCCCGACCAAGATCGAGCTCGACGAGAGCATCGAGAAGGCCAAGGCGACCCTTCTTAAGAAGATCAAGCGCTCGGTGTACGTCTACCGTGTCGACTGCGGCGGCTGCAACGGCTGCGAGATCGAGATCTTCGGTTCCATCACGCCCGTCTTTGACGTCGAGCGCTTTGGCATCAAGGTCGTGCCCTCGCCCCGTCACGCCGATGTGCTGCTGTACACCGGCGCCGTGACGCGTGCCATGCGCATGCCGGCCCTGCGCGCGTTTGAGGCCGCACCCGATCCCAAGATCGTGGTGTCCTATGGCGCGTGCGGCTGCACCGGCGGCATCTTCTACGACAACTACTGCGTCTGGGGCGGCACGGATAAGATTCTGCCGGTCGATGTCTACATCCCCGGCTGCCCGCCCAGCCCCGCGCAGACCGTCTACGGCTTTGCCATGGCACTTGGCCTGCTGGACCAAAAGCTCCATGCCGAGACTACGGTGGAGGCTGCCGGCGAGCAGGCCGATATCCTGCACCCCGGCGTGCCGTACAAGCTGCGCGTTGCCATCGAGCGCGAGGCTCGCGCCATGAGCGGCTACCGTTACGGCCGCGACCTGGCCAACGAGTTTATGGATACGCTCGAGGACGCGCCCAAGGGTGATATCCGAGGTGCCATGGCGCTGCTCATCGACAAGCAGGACGATCCGCGCCGCGTTGAGGTCTACTCGGCGCTGCAGGATCTGGTGCTGGCCGGAGGTCACTAGATGGAGCTCACGGACCGCTCTGGTTACTTTGCGGGCCCCGGTATGCTCGGCGGCTCCTTTGGCGATGCCTCGCGCGCAAGCGACGAGGCCGCCGAGGGCGTCGCCGACCCCTGCCTGGGCCATGCGCCCGACCAGGTGGTCTTCTATGAGCTCACGCGTAAGTTTGTGGAGACCGAGGAAGACGTTCCCCAGGAGGCCTGCGACGTGCTGTACTACACGCTCGCCGTGGGCCACCACACCGGCGTGCTCGATTGCTTTGAGCCGCGCCTGTCGGTGCCGGTGGATGTGTTCTATTCGCTCGTCGACGCGCTGCCGGAGGGGGAGGCCAAGACCAAGTTCGAGGCCATCCGCTCCTTTGGCGAGTGCCAGCTTGACAAGGCGGCGGTGCCGTCGCTGCTCGAGGCCTGCGACACGCTGCTCGACGAGCGCGGTTTTCGCGGCTCGGCCAAGGCCGGCATCTCGGTGTTCGACGACGACTTTGGCCTGCATGCCCAGCAGGTCGCGTTTCTGATGAAGTTCCGCGATCTGGTTGAGCGCGTGCGCGATGTGTCGGGCGTGTATCTGACGGGAAGGTTGCAGTAATGGGTCGCGTTGTGGATGGTCGTGTGAACGGCGCCCCATTTGCGGGTATCGTGCTCACGGCGGGAAGCGTGCTGCGCGCCGACGATGCCGCCGGCCCCGTGCTCTCCAAAAAGATGGAGGACACGCCTATCGCCGGTTGGTACACCATCGACGGCGGGCAAACGCCCGAGGATGACATCATCGAGGTCAAGCGCGAGCGTCCGCCGCGTTTGGTTTTGGTCGATGCCGCCGACATGGCGCTGCCCGTCGGCGCCATCCGCTTGCTCGATAAGACCGACGTCGCGCGCAAATCGATGTTCACCACGCATTCGCTTCCCTTGTCGATTCTGATCGAAGAGATTGAGCAATCGTGTGATGATATCGTCTTCGTCGGGATTCAGCCGGGCGACACGGAGTTCTACAACCCCATGTCCCCGGAAGTCTTTGAGGCCGTCGACGCCGTGTACGACGCCGTGGCCGCCAACGACTTTTCCCACTTTGTCCGCTTGGGGCAAGAGCAATAGGAGCGCTTGTTCCTGCTGATTAGGAAAGAAGTGATTGACATGGCAGATTCCAAGGTGGAGTACCCCTCTCCCGATTGCCTGGCGCCCGCCGCGATCGAGGCCAAGACCGAGGCCGCCGGCGTGACCAAGGCTAACCTGCCGGTCGCTAAGGCCTTTCTGTTGGCAATGTTCGCCGGCGCGTTTATCGCCTTCGGCGGCCTGTTCTTTACCGTGTTCTTGAGCGACAGCACGCTGGGCTGGGGCGCTCAGCGCGTCGTGGGCGGTCTGTGCTTTTGCCTGGGCCTGGTGCTCGTGCTGGTGTGCGGCGCCGAGCTGTTTACCGGCAATTCGCTTATGGTCTGCGCGCTCAAGAGCAAAAAGATCACTCTGGCCCAGATGCTCAAGGCCTGGGTCGTCGTGTGGGTCGGCAATTTTGTCGGTGCCCTGTTCATCGTCTTTTTGGTGTACATGGCCGGCATCTATAAGCTCAACGGCGAGGCGGTCGCCAACTCCATGGTGAGCGTCGCCGCCGGCAAGGTGACGATCGACTGGGTGACGATCTTCTTCCGCGGCATCCTGTGCAACATCTTTGTGTGCCTGGCCGTGTGGATCGGTACTGCCGGCAAGACCGTGGTCGATAAGGTCGTGGGCATTCTGCTGCCCATCGCAGCCTTTGTGGCTTGCGGTTTTGAGCACTGCGTTGCCAACATGTACTTTTTGCCCATGGGCGCCGTGATGCATGCATGCGGTTATGGTGCCAAGGTTGCCGGGGCCGATGCACTCAACGTCGCGGGCATTGCGTTTAACCTATCCGCCGCCACGCTGGGCAACATCGTGGGCGGTGCGGTTCTGATCGCGCTCGGCTACTGGTTTATCTACGCCAAGAAGTCCGAGGCGTAAGGTACCGTCTGTTTGACGTTGGGCCTCCCGCGGGGCGTTGCCGTGCGGGAGGCTTTTTGGGTCTGGGGCTCGTTGCCGGGCTGTTGGCGTGTTGTGTTTGACTTGTGAAAGGGGTAATCGAGATGGCATCTGCTGTGGAGCGTGACGGTCGCGCCGTGGTGACCACATGCGGGGGATGCTATGCCGATTGCGCCTTTGCGGCACGCGTTGAGAACGGTCGCGTGGTGGCCGAGTTGCCGGTGCCGGGGCACCCGTGCGCGGCGCGAGCCCTGTGCGCCCGCGGACGGCATCGTCTGGCAATGCCGTTTGACGAGCGCGACCGCATTTTGCACCCCATGCGCCGCCGCCAGGATGGCTCGGGTTTCGATGCCGTGAGCTGGGACGAGGCGTTCTCGGATATTGCGGAGCGCCTCGCGGAGATTATTGACGAGCATAGTGCCCGTGCGCTGGGCATGACGCTCGGCGTGCCCTCGTTCGACCGCTACTGGGCGTATCGTTTTATGCATGCGCTGGGTTCGCCCAACGTATACGGTGCCGATGGTGCCTGCGAGGTTAGCCGACTTACCGGTTGGGAGCACAGCCTGGGCTATAGTCCCGCCTCCGACCTGGCGCATACCGACTGCATCATGTACCTGGGGCGTTCCATTGTCGATTCGTCGACGATGGGGGCCGTTGATGCACTCAACGATGCGCGCCGGCGCGGGGCGAAGATCATCGTGGTTGACCCCCGGCGCAGCGGTTCGGCCGCGCTTGCCGATCGCTGGCTCCGCGTGCGTCCGGGCTGCGACTTGGCGCTGCTGTTGGGTATTGTCCACGTGCTCATTGCCGAGGGCCTGTACGACCACGAGTTCGTTGCCCGCTATACCACGGGTTTTGACGAGCTGGTGCAGGCGGCCAGTGCTTGGACGCCCGAGTGGGCCGAGTCGATGTGCGACGTGCCGGCCGCAGAGATTGTCGCCACGGCGCGCGATCTCGCTGCCGCCGCGCCTGCCGCTGTGGTGGATGCGGGTTTTCATGGTGGCATCGGTATCGCGTATGCCAATAGCACCCAGACCGCGCGCGCTATCTGCTTGGTCGATGTGCTGCTGGGCTGCATCGGACACGCGGGCGGCGCCCTCAATCCGCCCACGCCGCTTGTGTTGGGCGACCTCGATCCCGCACGCTTTGCGACGCCGCCGGTGCCTCGCGGACCCAAGCTGGGGTCCGAGCGCTATCCACTGGTCGATCCGGTGCGCGGCCTGTGCACGACCATCGGCCAGTCGATTCTTGCCGGCGATTTGCGTGGGCTCATCGTCTATGCCAGTAACCCCGGTGCGGGCTATGGCAATGCACAGGCTTGGTTGAGTATTTTGCAGCAGCTCGACTTGCTCGTGACGATTGATATTCGCTGGTCCGAGACGGCGCGTGCTTCTGATTTCGTGCTGCCCGACGTGACGTATCTGGAGGCCGACCGCGGTGTGGGAACGGTCGTGGGCCGCAACGACGCGCGCGTGTTCTACCGCAACGCCGTGCTGCCCGTGTTGCATGGCGACACGCGTCCCGGTCGGGAGATCTTTGCCGGGTTGGCTGCGGCCTGCGGCGTGGGCGAGTACTTCCAGTTTACGTCTGACGATCTGGCGGCTGCCCAGGTGGCTCCGTTTGGGATCGACCTCACTGCGCTCAAGGAGCGCGGTTGGGCTGACACGGGCGTGCAACTGCCGCCGCGTACGGGCGAGCCTGTGATTCCGCTCGACGGCGGCAAGATTGCGCTGGTAAGCGATGTATGGGAGCGCGCCGGCCTGGGTCGTGTGCCCGGCTGGATTGCCCCGATGGTGGAGCCAGGGCCGGGGATGTTTCGCCTCATTAGCGGCAACCGACCCTTTGAGTCGCACACTTCGCGCAGACTTGCTGCGGCGGGTGCCGCCGAGGCGGGCTCGGATCTGGATGCCGTGCAGATGAATGCCGATGCTGCTGCGCACATGGGCATCGCCGACGGCGAGGTCGTCGAACTCGTGAGCGATATGGGCCGCGATCGCGTGCGCGTGGAGACGACGCCGTATCTGCATCCGGCGTGCATCTTCACCTCGGCCGCTCCCGGCGGGCGTTCGTTTGGCGCCGATGTCGGTGGCGCTCAAGCCTTGGGCGTGGGTCCGCTCGACCATACGCCGTTGCGTTGGGACCCGTTGACGGGCGCTGCGCTCACCCAGGAAAACGCCGTTCGCGTGGAAAAGATCGCGGCACGCGAGGATAATAGCGATTGATTGACTCAGCCGATCGAATTGGCTGATAGTTTGACGTTCGAACGATTGATTCACCTTTGGTTTTGAAAGGTCGCACATGAGCGATAGCCAGAACATGTCCGATGAGGTACGCGCCCGCCTTCGCGCTATTCCTTCCGTCAACGAGCTGCTCGCAGAGTGGCCGGTTGTGAAGGCGGCGGGGGAGACCTGCGACGCGGTGGTGCATGCCGCCGTCACGGCCGAGCTCGACGAGGAGCGCGCCGCGATTCGTGCCGGCGCCGCCCCGCGTTCCAAGCGCGACCTGGCCTCGGCCATCGAGTGGCGTGCGCATCGATCCGCACTGCCGAGCCTGCGCCCTGCCGTCAACGCCACGGGTGTGGTCATCCATACCAACTTGGGTCGCGCCCCGCTCGCGGAGTCGGCGGCAAAGGCCGTGGCCGAGGTCGCGCGTAGCTACAGCACGCTCGAGTACAGCGTGGACACCTGCTCGCGCGGGTCGCGCAAGGAGCACGCCGCGCAGCTCATCCGCTCGCTTACCGGTGCCGAGGACGCGCTGGTCGTTAACAACAACGCCGCCGCTGTGCTGCTGGTGCTGGCGACCCATGCCGCAGGCAAGGAGGTCATCGTCAGCCGCGGCGAGCTTGTCGAGATCGGCGGCAGCTTCCGCATCCCCGATGTCATGGCGGCTTCGGGCGCCAAACTCGTCGAGGTCGGCGCCACCAACCGCACGCACCTGGCTGATTATGAGCAAGCCATCACGCCCGATACGGCGATGATCCTCAAGGTCCATCCTTCCAACTATCGCATCGAGGGCTTTCACGAGGAAGTGGGCTCTCGGGAGCTTGCCGCCCTGGCCCACAAGCATGGTCTGCTGTTCTACGAGGACCAGGGTTCGGGCGCGCTGTTGCCCGACGACATCTTGGTGCGCGGCGGCGAAGAAACCACGCCGGCTTCGGTTTCGGCAGGGCTCGATCTGGTGTCGTGCTCGGGCGATAAGCTGCTCGGTGCCGCACAGGCGGGCATTATCATGGGCCGTCGCGATCTGGTCCAGGCCTGCGGGTCGCATCCGCTTATGCGTGCCCTACGCCCGGGCAAGCTCGCACTGGCGGCGCTCGAGGCTACACTGCGCATCTACATGGATGGGGCGGATGCGGCCCATCGCGAGGTGCCAGTGCTCAACATGCTCACGCTTCCGCAGGCTCATCTGGAGCGCCGCGCACGCAAACTGCGCGAGCTGATGGTGGCGGGCCTCGATAAGGCGGGTTGCCCGCGCGCCGTGCAGGTGGAAATCGTCGAGGAGTCGTCGACTCCCGGCGGCGGTTCGCTGCCTACCGTCGAGCTGCCTACCATGTGCGTTGCCGTGCGCCTCGTCGATGAGCGTCTTTCCGTTGACGCACTCAAGCGCTCGCTCGTCCAAGATTTCGACACGCCGGTCGTCACACGCGCCTCGCACGATCGCGTCCTGTTTGACATGCGTACACTCGTGGGCGACCGCGATATCGAGACGGCGGCATCGACGCTCGTCGCGTGCGTTGAGAAGGCGATTGCTCGATGAGTGAGGTTCAGGCGCTGGTGGAGTGTCCCGTTATCGTTGGCACGGCGGGTCACGTTGACCATGGTAAGTCGGCATTGATCGAGGCACTGACCGGCAAGAATCCCGATCGTCTGGAGGTTGAGCGCCGTCGCGGTATGACCGTGGAGCTGGGCTTTGGCGAGTTGGCGCTGCCGAGTGGCAAGATCGTCGGCCTGGTCGACGTGCCGGGCCACGCGCATTACCTGCGCGCCATGGTGCAGGGCGCCACGGGCATCGACGTTGCCGTGCTGGTGGTTTCTGCCGTCGAGGGCGTGATGCCGCAGACGCGCGAGCACGTGCACGTGCTGGAGCTGCTGGGCGTTACGCATATGGTGGTCGCGCTGACGATGTGCGACCTTGCCGATGCCGAGATGACCGAGCTTGCCGAGCTCGATGTCGATGACTTTTTGTCGGGTACCGTGTTTGCGGACGCGCCGATCGTGCCTGTGTCGTCCAAGACAGGCGAGGGGATCGAAAGGCTGCTCGCCGTGCTCGACGAGCAGGTTGCCGCTTGCTGGGATGCCTGCCGTGCCCGTGCCGAGCTCACTGATGCCGCGCCGCGTCTGCCGATTGACCGCTGCTTTACGATCAAGGGCGTCGGCACTGTCGTGACGGGAACGTTGCACGATGCGCCGGTTGCGGTGGGCGACGAGTTGATGGCTTTGCCGTCGCGTACGGTCTGTCGCGTGCGCGGGATTCAGGTGCACGGCGATACGCCGCGAGCACTGCCCGGTCAGCGTGTGGCGCTCAACTTGGTGGGCGATGGTGTCGCCGCGCTCGATCGCGGTGAGATGCTCGGCGTGACGGGCCGCTTTGGCCAGACGATGCGCTTTATGATGGCGTTTACGTATTTGGGTCGTGAGGGAGCCAAGCCGCGTGTGCTCGAGTCGGGTGCGCGTGTGCACGTGATGGCGGGTACGGCCGAGGTTGTCGGTCGCATCATGTTCATGGAGGGTGAGGCCCCCATGGCGGTGGGCGAGACCCGTATCGTTCAGGTGCGCTTGGAAAACTCGCTGCCGCTACGTGCCGGGGACCATGCCGTGGTGCTGTCCTATTCGCCCGTGATGCTTGTTGGCGGCGGGCGCGTGCTGCTTTCACGCTGCCGTCGCTCGCGCGAGCTTGCCGAAGGAGAGCGTGCGCTGTATGCGGCGCTCGAGTCCGGCGATATCGCGGGCGGTGTGGGCGCTTGGCTGGCGTTGCAGACGCTGCCGGTTACGGCGGTTAATGCTGCCGAGGCTTTGGATCTTGGTGTCGGCGAGGTCGATGCCGCACTGCGCGGATTGGTGGCGCAGGGCTCCGTTCGCAAGCTTGCCGTGGGTGACGCGGACCTCTTGGCGGACGCCGCGGTGCTCGACGCCGCGATGGATGCCCTTGCGGCGACCCTGTCGGCCATGCACGCGGCGGCTCCCAAGGAGACGGGCTTTACGCCCGGCGCCGTTGCCCATGCTGCGTGGCCTGCCGCTGATGAAGGCGTTGCCGCGGCCCTGATTGCCGAGGGCTGCTCCCGTGGCGTGTGCGCCGCCGAGGGCGCCGAGGTATTCGATCCGCATTCGGCCGCCGCGGCGGCACGCGTGGTGCGAGAGGCTTGCAAGCGCATCGTCGCGCTGCTTGACGAGGCTGGCCTGGATGCACCGGCGCTTCCCGAGGTGGGCGAACAGCTGCAGCTCGGTCGCGACACCATGACGCGTGCCCTGCGCGAGCTTTCGCTCAACCGCTCGATCGTTAAGGTCGAGCGCGACGTTGCCCTGTCCGCTGCCGCCGAGTCCCATGCGCGTGAGCTTGTCGCCGCCGCCATAGAGGCAGCCGGCGGCGCTGCCACCACGAGCGTGCTGCGCGAGGCCCTGGGTGTGTCGCGCAAACGCGCCATCAGCATCTTGGAGCACCTAGATGCCGTGCGCTTTACGGTGCTCGACAAGGATGCCGGCGGCCTGAGGTCCCTACGCTAGGCCGGTCACCCGCTCCCGCCTCCTCAGTTGCGGTGAAATAGTTCCTGTTTTTGGGGTCTTGCAGCCTAAGCAAGAACTATTCCACCGCAACTTCTTGTTCGTCTTTTTGGGATGGAGCCGTTTCGGTTTGGTAAAATACCTCCGCACTTGGGAACGGATGGGCTCCGGTGGGCTCCGCGGTCCTCAAAACCGTTGCGAGGCGTGCAAAACGTCTTGGATGTGTTCGATTCACATACGTTCCCGCCATACGCTACCAGCGCTTTTGTGCTCGCGGTCTTGCTGCGTGCCGCAAAGGCGCTGTTTTGTTTTTGCACAGGCTTGCCGTGCCGCCCGCTTTATCGGCGACGGTATTTGGCTTCGTGTGCCGGGTTTTGAGCATGCCGATGGGGGTGGTTTGCCGTATGACTACCGTAAGACGGGCCGATCTTTCTTGTGTCGTCCAGGCGGGCGGGCTGTCGTCGCGCATGGGTTGCGACAAGGCGCGCATGGCGTTTTGCGGCGAGCTGCTCATCGAGCGCGTCCTGGGTCGGCTGGCGCCAGTTGCCGGCGAGTTGGTCGTGACGACTTCGCGTCCCAGCGAGCTTGCCTATCTTGAGGAGCGCGCGTTTGGCGGCCTGGTGCCGCGAATAGTGCCGGACCTTGAGGGGTCGGCGGGCGCCATGCGCGGCATCGCGAGCTCGCTGGCTGCGGCTCGGCTTCCTTTCGCGGCTATCGTCGCCTGTGATATGCCGTTTGTCTCGCCGGAACTCATCGGCGCGCTTGCCGATCATGTTGAGGCCGAGGCGCTCGATGTGTGCGTGCCGCGCGAGGAGCGGGGGATTGAGCCGCTTTGCGCCGTCTGGCGCCGTGACGCGTGTGCGCCGGTTGCCCAAGAGCTGCTCTCCTGCGACCGACAGCGCATTCGCTGCCTGATCAATCGAGTTCAGGCCGGTTATATGGACGAGCCTCAGATTATCGCGGTCGCCGGCTCGACGCTCTGCTTCGAGAACGTCAATACGCCCGAGGAGTTTGCTGCGGCCGAGTTACTCGCCTAGACGATTGGAGTTGCCATGTCTCACGATATTTGTCCCGACACGGGAGAGCCTTGCACTTGCGATGGTTCCGAGCCCTGTACCTGCGGTTGCGGTGGCTGTGGACATACTGCGGAAGAGGAAGCGGCCGCCGCGGCGTATCGTGAGGCACACCGCGAAGGCCCATCCGGTGATGCCCTCGACCACGAACGCAAAATCATCGTGTCGTTCGACAGCACCTTCGATGTGATGGAATGCGAACAGCTGTGTCTTGCCTCCGGTGTGCCCGGGCGCATCATGCCGCTGCCCGGCTCCATCACCGCCGGCTGCGGGCTGTGCTGGGCCATGCCGTTCTCGGGCGATGCCCTCGCCGCCTTCCGCGCCGCCACCGAGGGCCGCGTAACCCCCGCCGACTACCACCAGCTCGTCCTCTAACCACCAACACCACCACAAAGGTGCCTGTCCCCAATGTGGTGGTTTGGAACACGTGGACGAAACAGCTTCGAAACACGCGATTTGTGCGTCGGGCACTCAAAAACGCTTCTACCTGCATCGTAATCAAAACGAAACATCTGCTCGTCGGCTTATGCGAAACTTTGCTGCAACAGTGCGATATTATCCATACTCGATAAAGCTCGCGGCGCATGGGGCGCCTCGAACGACACCTTTCTTTTCCATCAATTGGAGGAAGCATGAGCTACACGCAGAAAGTTCTCGACGAGCTCAAGGCCCGCTATCCCGAGCAGCCTGAGTTCATCCAGGCCGCGACCGAGATCCTCGGCACCATCCAGCCGGCGCTCGACGCCCATCCCGAGTACGAGGAGGCCGCCCTGCTTGAGCGCCTCGTCGAGCCCGAGCGCATCGTTATGTTCCGTGTCCCCTGGGTCGACGACCAGGGCAAGGTCCAGGTCAACCGCGGCTACCGCGTCGAGTTCAACTCTGCCATTGGACCCTACAAGGGCGGCCTGCGCTTTAACCCGACGGTCACCCTGGGTATGCTCAAGTTCCTGGGTCTGGAGCAGATCCTCAAGAACAGCCTGACCACCCTTCCCATGGGCGGCGGCAAGGGCGGCTCCGACTTTGACCCCAAGGGCAAGTCCAACAACGAGATCATGCACTTCTGCCAGTCCTTCATGACCGAGCTCTATCGCCACATCGGCCCCAACACCGACGTTCCCGCCGGCGACCTGGGCGTTGGCGGCCGCGAGGTTGCCTACCTGTTCGGTCAGTACAAGCGCCTGACCAACGAGTGGACCGGCGTCCTCACTGGCAAGGGCCTCTCCTTTGGCGGTTCGCTCGCCCGTACCGAGGCCACCGGCTACGGCCTGGCCTACTTTGTGGACGAGTACCTCAAGAGCCGCGGCGACTCCTTCGAGGGCAAGAACGTCGTCGTTCATGGCTCCGGTAACGTCGCCATCTACGCAGTCCAGAAGGTTTCCCAGCTCGGCGGCAAGGTGCTCGCCTGCTCCGATACCCACGGCTGGGTTGAGGATCCCGACGGCATCGACTACACCGTGCTCGAGCACGTCTACAACAAGAAGCGCTCCGGCCACGACAAGGGCGTCACGCTCGCTATGTACGTTGACGAGAAGCCCAACGCCGTGTGGCACGAGGGCGACGGCCGCGGCGTTTGGCAGCTACCCTGCGACATCGCGCTGCCTTGCGCTCGCGAGAACACACTGTTGCTCGAGGACGCCCAGGCGCTCGTCGCCAACGGCTGCAAGGTGGTCGGCGAGGGCGCGAACATGCCCACTACCATCGAGGCCACGACTTACTTCCAGGAGAACGGCGTTGCCTTTATGCCCGGTAAGGCTGCCAACGCCGGCGGCGTGCTCGTGTCCGGCCTGGAGATGAGCCAGAACGCCGAGCATCTGTCCTGGACCTTCGAGGAGGTCGACGGCAAGCTCGAGCAGCTCATGCGCGGCATGTTCCACAACGTGGACGACACCGCCAAGGAGTACGGCCAGGAGGGCAACTTTGTCATGGGCGCCAACATCGCCGGCTTCCTGAAGGTCGCCGACGCCATGCTCGCCCAGGGCGTCTGCTAAATCTTCGCTCGACATAACATGTGATAAGGCTCTCAGCCATTCCGGCTGGGAGCCTTTTTCTATGGTGACGATGGCTGTGCCCCCTCGTTTGGTACACTTAAAGGTACTGGACAAGTGAAGAGATGGGGGAGAACGTGCTCAAGTTCGGTACCTACGTCCGTGTTGGAAACGCGGCCGAAGCCTATGAGCTCTTACAGAAGAACCGCAACAACAAGATTGTGGGCGGCGGCATCTGGATGCGCCTGGGTTCGCGTCGCGTGGCGACGGCGATTGACCTTTCGGCCTGCGGACTCGATCAGATTGAGGAGACCGAGACCGAGTTTCGCATCGGTGCCATGTGTACCCTGCGCCAGCTCGAGCGTCATGCCGAGCTCAACGCGCTTGTCAACCATGTCTTTGAGTTCGCCGTCCACGATATCGTGGGCGTTCAGCTGCGCAATACCGCCACGGTGGGCGGCAGCATCTACGGCCGCTTTGGCTTCTCGGACGTTCTCTCCGCCTTCCTCGCGCTCGATTCCTATGTTGAGCTGACGGGTGCCGGCCGCGTGCCGCTCGCGGAGTTCGTGGGCATGGGCTACGTGCGCGACGTGATCGAGCACGTCGTGGTCGTTAAGCACGACTACCGCGCGAGCTACGAGGCCGTGCGCAAGGCCGCGACCGACTTCCCCTCGCTGAACGTCACCGCCGCCTGGTGGGACGGCTCCTGGCACGTCACCGTGGGTGCCCGCCCGCTGCGCGCGACCCTGCTGCAGGGTGAGGCATGCGGCCTTACCGCCGAGCAACCTTCCGAGCACGAGCTTCGCGCCCTGGCCGCATCCGTGCGCTCTCTGAGCTACGGCTCCAACCTGTGGGGCTCGGCCGACTATCGCCGCCGCATCTCGGCCCCGCTGGCGATTCAGGCCGTGCGTCGCGCCGCCGGCATCGAGCTTTCGGCCGCGCTTGCCCGCGAGCTCGAGACCGTGCAAGTGCCTAAGTTTGCCACGGACGAGTATTCCTGCCGCCGCGTGCCCGGCGTCGATTCTAGCGAGGTGCGCTAATGGCTGCCAAACTCATCGATCTTTCCTTTACGCTCAACGGCCGCAAGGTCAAGGTTCAGATTGCCCCCGACACCATGCTCTTTGCGCTGCTGCGCGAGCAGGGCTGCGCGTCGGTGCGCTGTGCCTGTGAGACCACCAACTGCGGTCTGTGCACGGTGTGGCTCGATGGCGACCCGGTGCTGAGCTGCTCGGTTCCCGCCGCCCGTGTTGAGGGCCGCTCCATCACCACGCTCGAGGGCCTCAAGGCCGAGTCCGAGGCGCTCGCCCGTGCGATGGCTGCCGAAGGCGCTGAGCAGTGCGGTTTTTGCGCCCCCGGCCTCATCATGAACGTGCTGGCGCTTGCCCGCGCCGCCAAGGAGGACCCGAGCCTCGTCGCCACGCGCGAGGAGCTCTCGCGCCAGCTCGCCGGCAATCTCTGCCGCTGCAGCGGCTACGAGAGCCAGCTGCGCGCTATCGTGCGCTTCCTCAACGAGTCCGGCGTGCAGGTGGGCTTTGAGATGCCCGAGCTGCCGGACAACGACACCAGCTGCGACGGTGTCTCCTACAAGCAGATCACTCACAAGCAGCCCAAGAAGGACTCGAAGGCCCTGCTCGAGGGTCGTCCCGTCTACACCGGCGATATGGTGCCCGCCGGTGCGCTCATCGTCAAACTTAAGCGCAGCCCCTATGCCCGCGCCAAGATCCGCTCCATCGATACGTCGCGCGCGCTGAAGGTGCCCGGCGTCGTGGGCGTCTACACCTACGAGGACGTGCCCAAGCGCCGCTTTACCATCGCCGGCCAGAGCTATCCGCAGCCGAGTCCCTACGACCGCCTGATCCTCGAGAACCTGGTGCGCTACCAAAACGAGGAGGTTGCGATCGTCGCCGCCGAGACCGAGGAGGCCGCCGACAAGGCGCTCAAGCTCATCAAGGTCGACTACGAGGTGCTTGAGCCGCTGCTCGACTTTACCCAGGCGCTCGATAATGACATCGTGGTCCACCCCGAGGGTGACGTGACCTTTATGTTCCCGCAGGGCGGCGACGTTCCGCGCAACCTGGTGTGCAGCGGTACCAGCGATTTTGGCAACCTTGACGAGGCCTTCGCCCAGAGCGACATTGTCTTTACCCGCACTTACACCAGCCAGGCCACGCAGACCGCACCCATGGAGACCTTCCGCGCCTTCGCGACGACCGACGCGTTCGGGCGTATCTCGGTGACCACCTCCACGCAGGTGCCCTTCCACGTGCGCCGCATGGTCGCACAGTCGCTCGATATCCCGCAGTCGCAGGTACAGGTCATTAAGCCGCGCATCGGCGGCGGCTTTGGCTCCAAGCAGACGGGCTGCTGCGAGATCTTCGTGGCGTTTGTGACGCAGCAGACCGGCCGTCCGAGCTACTGCTGCTACACCCGTGAGGAGACCATCACCGCGGGCAACTCGCGCCACCAGATGCAGATGACCGTCAAGCTGGGCGCCATGAACGACGGCACCATCACGGCCATCGATTTGCACACGCTGTCCAACGCCGGCGCGTACGGCGAGCACGCTACCACGACGATCGGCCTTTCGGGCCACAAGAGCCTGCCCATCTACAACCATGTGAAGGCGAGCCGCTTTAGCTGGGACGCCGTCTACACCAATACCAACCGCGGCGGCGCGTATCGCGGCTACGGTGCCACCCAGGGCCAGTTTGCCGTGGAGAGCGCTGTCAACGAACTCGCCGACATGCTGCACATGGACCCCGCCGACCTGCGCCTTAAGAACATCGTGCACGAGGGCGAGATCATGCCGCAGTACTACAACGAGAAGCTCAACGCCTGCGCGCTCGACCGCTGCCTGCTGCGCGCGATGGACATGATCGGTTGGCGCGACAAGCCGCTGGCCGTCGACCTTGGCGACCGCGTGCGCGCCCTGGGCTGCGCGCTCACCATGCAGGGCTCGGGCATTTCCAACGTGGATATCGCCGGCATCGACATGCGCCTGGAAGAGGACGGCTTCATTACCATCGGCACCGGCGCCACCGATAACGGCATGGGCGTCGACACGATCCTGGCGCAGATTGCCGCCGAGGAGCTGGGCGTGGAGAGTTCGCTGATCGTGGTGCGCGGCGTGGACACCGACGTGTCGCCGTTCGACGCCGGCTCGTACGCGAGCTCGGGCACGTACGTGACGGGCCTGGCAGCCAAGAACGCCGCGACCGAGCTGCGCGAGAAGATCTGCGCCAAGGCCGCCCAGATGTGGGACGTGGACGCCGCCGACGTGGTCTTCGATGGCCAGTACGTGCGCCTGTCCGACGAGCGTGCCGCACGCGAGCAGAACCGCTACCTCACGCTGCGCGACTTTGCCAACCTGTGCGTCAAGAACATCGCGGGCGGCGACGCGCTCACCTCGCATGCCTCTGCCTGCCTGCCCGTTTCGCCTCCGCCGTTTATGGCCGGCATTGCCGAGGTGGAGGTCGACAAGGCCACCGGCAAGGTGACTGTTGTGGATTACGCGGCGGCTGTGGACTGCGGCACCGTGATCAACGAGGCGCTCGCGCGCGTCCAGGCCGAGGGCGGCATTGCCCAGGGCATCGGCCACGCGCTCTACGAGATCGTCGAGCGCGATGAGCGCGGCCGCCTGCGTACCGGCAACTTTATGAGCTACAAGCTGCCCACGCGCCTGGATATCGGCAGCATTCGCGTGGCCTTTGAGCCGAGTTACGAGCCGACGGGTCCGTTTGGCGCCAAGTCGATCGGCGAGGTCGTCATCAACACGCCGCTCGCCGCCGTTGCCTCGGCCGTGGCGCACGCCACCGGACATCAGGTCCGCTCGCTGCCCATCACGCCCGAGAAGGCCCTGCTGGGGGAGTAACAGGTCAGCGAACAAGTCATAATTGGCGGGGCGGGGCAACTCGTCCCGCCTTTTGCACTCGTGGTGAGGTCGTGAGCTTGTAAAAGGTGTGCGTGCGCTTGCCGTTCGTATCTGCTATCATTCCTAGTCTGTGCGCTCATGCGGGCGTGGCGGAATTGGTAGACGCGCCAGATTTAGGTTCTGGTGGGATTCC
>UQWG01000014.1 GCA_900544645.1 uncultured Collinsella sp. | reverse complement strand
TCTACACAAGGCTATTCGTCGGCAGCGTCAGATGTGTATAAGAGACAGGAGGTATCTCCCTCCTCCGTGGCGGCGCTTTTGTGCGTAGGCGAGAAGGATTCGCCACGAAACCGGCCCATCTACTACATTTAGTCCCTTACCCCTAACCATGCCAAAAAACGCGAAAACAAAACCGCAGGTAGAACGCCTGTGGTTTTGTTCAAAACGAAGGTATGGTCAGGGGTATCGAGTCAAACGTAGTAGATGGGCGGGTTTCGTGGCGAGCGGTTCCGGGTGATTCCTTGGGGACGGAGGAAAACGGATCATTTTGGTCCCGCGAGGCTGGCGGAGGCACTCGTCCAGGGCCGCCCGAACAAAACTATGCCGGTTTACGGGGCTGAGCCATGAGTTCCCAACCATACCGATATTCGTGAAAATAAAACCGCAGGTAGACAAGCCATCATTTGGCGGAAGCAATGGGTGTGGATGGGGGCCCTGAGTTTAGCCCCGTAATCCGGCATAGTTTTGAAATGGCATTAAATCGATAACAGCCATTTTGCTATGCCGGGGCGGTCGGTCGTTGGGTAATTACCCTCGCAGGTAGGCGATGGCGATTTGGGTGCGGTTGCGCAGACCCATTTTGGCCAGGATCGAGCTGATGTGGTTGCGCACCGTGCCTTCTCCCATATAAGCCGTGGCGGCAATCTCCTTGTTATCGAGGCCGCGGGCGATGAGCTCGGCGACTTCGAACTCGCGGTCGGTTAGGCTGGCGAAGGCCGCGGGCCGGTGGGGCGTGCCCGCCTCGACGCCCGCTCCATCAAAATCGATGTCCTCAATCGCCTTGCCCTCGAGCACGCGTTTGCCGTCCATGACCTGCTCCAACGCCGGAGGGATGGCGGCGATATCGGTTTTGATCAGATAGCCACGGGCACTCAGTTTGAGCGCCGACACAATGTACTCGTCATCCGAGAATGTCGTCAGAAACACCACCCGCGCCGCAGGGTCGTGCTCGAGGATCTCGCGTGCCGCCGATAGGCCGTCGCGTCCCGGCATCTGAATGTCGAGCAGCGCGATGTCGGGCGCGTGCTCGGCGTAGAGCGCCACCGCGTCGTTGCCGTTGGCACCGGTGCCCACCACTTCGATCTGCGGCTGGGCGCCCAGGATAATCTTGAGCGAATCGACCACTAGGCGGTCGTCGTCGACAACGATGAGCCTCATCGGCCCTCATCTCCTTGCTGTTTGGGAACGGTGGCAAACACACGCCAGCCGCCGACGCCGGCGCGCGGGCCGGCGGTGAAGGTGCCGCCAAGCGCCTCGACGCGCTCGCGCATGGAGCTCAACCCCATGCCCTCTGCGGCGCCGCAGCCGCTTGCTTGGACCCCGCCCGCGCCATCGTCGGTAACGATGAGCTGGTAAAACGACGGATGCTCCATGCACCGCACGGTAATGGTTTTGGCATGGGCGTGGCGCATGGTGTTGGAGAGCGCCTCGCGCAGGACCGCCGCAAAGCAGTTGGCGACATTTGCGGGCGCATGCTCGGCCAAAACTTCAAGCTCAACCTGCGGGCCGCCGTCCGAGCGTGCGCCTTCAACGATGCTCTCGAGCTGTACGGAGAGGTCGACGGCGTTGTCGTTGAGGGCGTGGACGCTGGCGCGTACGAGCTGGAGCGCCTCGTCAACCGTGCGTTTGACGTCGGCGAAATCGGCGGCGACGCCGGGCTCGTCGGCGTGGACCACGCGCAGGGCTTCGGCCTGCAGTGAGGCGCGCGTGAGCTGGTGCCCGACGTTATCGTGGATCTCGCGCGCGATGCGGGCGCGTTCGGCGAGCGTCGCGAGCTCGACTTCGTAGTCCTGGCGGTCGGCGAGGTCGCGGTTGCGTGCCTCGAGTGCCAGGGCGCGTTCTTGCAGCTTGTCGCGGGTGCGACGCATGCGTTCCTGTTCGCGCTCCAGCTGCGCGGTGCGCAGCGACAGCAACGTGGCGGCGATCGAAAGGATGGCGGTTAGCAGCAGCGTTCGGGTGGTGAGCGCGCCGCCGCGAAGGTCTGCGACGAGCGCAAAGGCAAAAGCGGAGCCAATGCCCAGCGCGACCCAGGCGTGCTCACGGCGCACGCGCCGCGCGATGTCATAGAAGGCGAGAGGCGCAAACGGCACAAACGGCGGCACGAAGACGGCCGCGATGATGCAGGCGTAGCTCGCGGCCTCACTCACACGGCGGGCGCGGTTTCCCTGTGCGACCTCGGCCAGTGAGGTGGCAATAACGCCAAGGCAAAACGCCGCAACCAGACGAGCGTCCACAGCAAGGCCCGTGGCGGCTGCGATACAGCACGCCAGCACGATCGATTTGTCGAATAGCCTGTTCATACGGGTATTGTACGCGAAGCTGCGCGTGGTGGAGGGGCCGCCTAGCGCAACCGTGACATTCCTCCCGCACGGTGGGGCGGTCGCGTCAGCGGGCCACGCGACCGAGCCCCCGCACTCGTGACAAAGCTCACTGGTGCGCGCCGTCCGCTCCTGCGATGATGCAATCGTACCGGGCCGCAAGCAACAGAAGGGCCGCCTCATGACAGACATCGTCCACGTCGAAAACCTCGTCAAGCGCTACGACGATCTTATCGCGCTCGGCCACTTTAACCTGAGCATCGCCCCCGGCGAGATCTTTGGCCTGCTGGGCCCCAACGGCTCGGGCAAGACCACGTCCATCAACTGCATTTTGCAGCTGCTTGCCTACGACAAAGGCACCATCGAGCTGTTCGGCGAACCCATGACGCCCGCCCGCTACGACCTCAAGCGCCGCATCGGCGTGGTGCCGCAGCAGGTGGCGGTGTTTGACGAGCTTACGGTGCGCGAGAACATCGACTATTTCTGCAGCCTTTACGTCAACGACCGCAAGCGCCGCCGCGCGCTGGTGGACGAGGCGATCGACTTTGTCGGGCTGGGCGACTTTACCAAGTTTCGCCCCGGCAAGCTCTCGGGCGGCCTGGCGCGTCGCCTCAACATCGCCTGCGGCATCGCGCACAAACCCGAGCTCATCTTTTTTGACGAGCCCACGGTGGCGGTCGACCCGCAGAGCCGCAACGCCATCCTGGAGGGCATCTGCCGCCTGCGCGACGAAGGCGCCACGGTGGTGTATACCAGCCATTACATGGAGGAAGTCGAGCAAATCTGCAGCCGCATCATGATCATGGACGGTGGCCGCGTGCTGGCGCAGGGCACCAACGACGAGCTCAAGCGCATGATTCAGATGGGCGAGCGCGTGACCGTCGAGGTCGGCGCCGTCGAGGCCGCCACGGTCGAGCGGCTGCGCGCCCTTGAGCACGTGCTTTCGGTTGAGCTGTCCGGCGGCGAGCTCGTCTGCGCCTGCGAGGCGAGCCCGCATAACCTGGTCGACATCCTTGACACGCTGCGCGCTGCCGACGTTGCGCTCGGCCGCGTGTGGAGCGAGCCACCGACCCTCAACGACGTGTTCCTCGAGATCACCGGCCGCGAGCTGCGCGACTAGGGGGCGGCCATGTTCAACACCATTATCATTACGGTCAAGACGCTGCTGCGCCGGCCGAGCACGTGGGTCTGGGGCGCTCTCTTTCCCATCGCGCTTTCCACGATGTTTATGTTTATGTTTGCGAACCTCAGCTCCGACGGCAAGATCGACCCGGTGCCAGTGGCCGTCGTAGCGGATGAGGCCTGGGACGCCTCGACCTTTAAGGATGCGGCGGCTTCGCTTGCCAAGGAAGGCGACGATCAGCTGCTTGATGTGAGCGAGTACGAAGACTTGGCTGCCGCGCGCAAAGCGCTCAAGTCCGGCAAGGTCGCGGGCATCTACACGGTCGATGCCGCGGGCACGCCCAAGCTCACACTGCTATCGAGCTACGACAGCTCGCGCGCATCATCGGTGCTCACCGATCGCAGCATCCTGGAAACGGTGGCAAGCTCGTATACACAAAATGCCGAGCTCATGTCCCAGATTGCCCAGGACAACCCGGCGGCACTCGCCGACCCCGAGGCGGTTGCGCGCGCCCTGTCGCTCGAGGGCGGCACCCGTCGCGTGAGCCTTACGCGCACCACGCCCGATGGCACGGTCATCTACTATTACGCGCTCTTTGGCCTGGTGGCGATGATGTCTGCCGAGTTTGCCGCCTTGAGCGTCGTCGATCTGCAGTCCAATCTGTCGGGCCTTGGCGCGCGCCGCTGCGCGGGCGGTCTTTCCAAAACGGCGTCGCTGGCCGGTATCTTTGTGGGCTCGTGGCTGGTCTCCTTTGCCTCGATGACGATCGCGATTGGCTACGTGCGCCTGGTCGTGGGCGTCGACTTTGGCGGGCGCGAGGGACTGTGTTTGGTGGGCGGCGCCGCTTCCGCGCTTGCCGCCACAGGCCTGGGACTCTTTGTGGGCACGCTTCCCGTTAAGGGCGGCAAGGCGTCCAAGTCCGGCATCCTCACGGGCTTTGCTACCACGTGCGCCCTGTTCGCCGGCCTCTACGGCGAGCCGGCGATGGCGCTTGCCGACGACGTCGCCCGCGCCTGCCCGGCCGAGTGCTGGCTCAACCCCGTCAAGCTCATCTGCGACATGTTCAACCGCCTGTATTTCTTTGAGGGCCTGGGTCCCTTTGTCATCCGTGTGGGCGCGCTGGTCCTTATGGCGCTGCTGTTTGTTGCCGCCGCCACGCTGATTTTTGGAAGGAGCCGCTATGAGCACCTTTAAGACTGCGCTGCGCATGGCGCTCGCGCATCCGTTCTACCTGCTCATCTATACGGTGTTCATATCGCTGATGGGTGTGTTCATCGCGGCATCGGTGAGCTGGAACTCGTCGCAGCTCACCGAGTACAAGCCCTACGACGCCAATGTGATTGTGGTCGACCGCGACGACAGCGATCTTTCGCGTGCGCTTACCAAGCATCTGGGGTCGCGCTTTGACCTGGTCACGGGTGTTGGCGACGACACGTACGACCTTGCGGACGCGCTCTCCAAGAGCAACAGCGCCAAGGGCAGCGCCGACTGCGTGTTCTTTATCCCGGAGGGGTTTGAGGACGACCTCGTTGCAGCCGCCCGCGTGGGGGAGTCCCTGCCCAAGCTCGATGTGACCTACGGTGCCGGCGCCATGGCGGCGGCGCTTTCGTCTGCCGAGGCCTCGCGCTGGATCTCGCTCGCGGGCGCTGCGGCGGCGCTTGAGCCCGCTGCTTCTAACGGCGA
Source organism: uncultured Collinsella sp. (assembly GCA_900544645.1). Classification (GTDB taxonomy): domain Bacteria; phylum Actinomycetota; class Coriobacteriia; order Coriobacteriales; family Coriobacteriaceae; genus Collinsella. Next base: position 36,285 of record UQWG01000014.1, on the reverse strand, counting down.
CGTTGCCAAGGCCGCCGAGCATGCCGCTGCAAAGCGCGCGGAGGTCCAGATCGAGCAGGTCAAGGTCGACTCGACTGCTGCCGCCACGCTCGAGTCGTACTTCAACTTTGGCGCGTACGCGATTATCTCGTCGGTCATCGTGTCGGTGGGACTGGTGTTCTCGGGCATGAACGAGCCCGAGCGCGTGCGCCGCATGGATGCCAGCCCGGTCTCCGAGCGTCAGCGTTCGCTTGCCGTGTTTGCGGCCGCCGCCGTGCTTACCGTCTGCATTTGGCTCGTGTCGAGCATGATGGGCGTCGTGGGCTTTGCCGGCGCGGTTGCCGAGGTCGGCGCGGGTCGTGTGTGTCTGGCGCTGGCGGCGACGTTTGCCCTGGCGTGCACGCCGCTGGCCGTTGGCTTTACGCTGTCGAGCTTGGGCGCGCGCGAGGAGCTGCTCAACGGCGTGGGCAACTTACTCGGCATGCTCATGACGTTTTTGGGCGGCGCCTGGATGCCGCTGTCGCTCATGGGCTCGGCCGTGCAGACCGTGGCGCACTTTGTGCCGACATATTGGGTGAACGATGCGATCAGCAAGGCACTTGCCTCGGATCTGACGTCTGCCGTGCTGAGCGACATCGCCTGCGATCTGGGCGTCACGGTGCTCTTCGCCGCCGCCATTGCCGCCGTAGGTCTGGCCCTCGCACGCGCCAAATCCCGCGCCTAGCCTGAAATAAAATCCAGGCCTCGCTCCAAAATAGTTCGCCATGGTTTACTATTACGCTCATAAAGTAGTACGAGGCTAACAACGGGGGATACCATGGCAACGCAGGAAACTTATGTCCAGGTTAAGGATCTCAAAAAGCACTACGGCGACGGTGATGCGCGCCTGACGGTACTCGATGGCATCGACACGTCCATCAACCGCGGCGAGATCTGCGTCATGCTGGGGCCCTCGGGCTCGGGCAAGTCGACGTTTCTCAACCTGATCGGCGGCCTGGAGGATGCCGACGGCGGCTCCATCATGGTGGACGGCTGCGACCTCACGGTGCTCAAACCTACCGACCTGGGCGAGTATCGCCGCCGTGAGCTGGGCTTTGTCTTCCAGTTCTACAACCTGGTGCCCGATCTCACCATCAAGGAAAACATCGAGGTCACGGCGCACCTGTCCAAAAACCCGCTCAATGTCGACGACCTGCTGCGTTCGCTGGGCCTTTACGAGCATCGCAACAAGTTCCCGCGCCAGGTCTCGGGCGGCCAGCAGCAGCGCTGTGCCATCGGCCGTGCGCTCGTCAAAAACCCGGGTCTGCTGCTGTGCGACGAGCCCACCGGTGCGCTCGACTATAAGACGTCCAAGGAAATCTTGCAGCTCATGGAAGACGTCAACCGCGAGTACGGCTGCACCGTCATTATCGTCACCCACAACGCTGCCATCGCCCGCATGGCCAATCGCGTGCTGCGCCTGCGCGACGGGCGCATCGTCGAGGATGAGCTCAACGAGTCGCCCGTTGCGGCCGCCGAGCTCGATTGGTAGGCGGCGCCATGGCACCTCTCGCAAAACGTCTCCCGCGCGAGCTGCGCCGCAATATCGGCAAGTACCTGGGCATCTTTTTGCTTATGTGCGGAAGCATCGCTCTCACCTCGGGATTTTTGCTCGCAGCGCATTCCATCGGCTGCCTTATCGATGACATGCGCGATGCGTACGCGATTGAGGACGGCCGCGTGACCACCTCCTTCGAGGCTACCGACGATCAACTCAAGGCCGCCGAGGATGCAGCCGGCGACGTCGGCGGCGTCACGCTCTACAAGAATTTCTCCATCGACGCCATCATCAAAAAGACCGCCGGCGACGACGGCACCAAGCGCACGCTGCGCACCTATGCGCACCGCGCTAAGGTGGACATTGCGTCCTACTGTGAGGGCAAGGAACCCAAGGCGGATGACGAGGTGGCCATCGACCGTGTCTTTGCCACCAATAACAACCTGTCCGTGGGCGATAAAGTCGAGCTCGAGGGTCGCACCTACACCATTTGCGGCATCATGACCCAGCCCGATAGTCAGGCGCTGTTCCTCAACAATTCGGACTTTACGGTGAACACCATCACGTACGGCGTGGCCGAGGTCACCGATGGCGGCTTTGCCGCGCTCGAAGATGCCGGCGGCGCACCCGCCTACACCTACTCCTTCACCTTTACCGATCGCGACCTCCCCACCGCGGACCGCATCGACGCCGAGCAGGATATGGTCGAGGCACTGACCGACGCCGATGCGCGCGTGGACGATCTGACCGACGCCGATTCCAATCAGGGCATTGGCTATGCGCGCGATGACGTGGACGGCGACTCCATGATGTGGATGACGCTGCTCGACATCATCATCGTGATCATGGCGTTCGTCTTTGTGGTCCTTACCGACGCCACCATCGAGGAGGAGAGCGCCATCATCGGCACGCTGCTCGCCAGCGGTTATCGCCGTCGCGAGATCGTGCTGCACTACCTGGCACTTCCCGCCATCGTGGGCGTGGTCGCGGCGCTTTTGGGCACTGCGCTCGGCGTTGTGTTCTTTACCGAGCCCATGCGCAGCCTCTATTACGGTTCGTACAGCCTGCCGCCCTTCCAGGTGTACTGGAGCTGGGAGATCTTTGTGAAGTGCGCCGTGGTTCCCGCCGCCGCGCTCATCCTCATCACGCTGGTGGGCCTGCTTCGCAAAATGGGCAAGACGCCGTTGCAGTTCCTTCGTCACGAGGCGAGCGGCAAATCGGGCACCAAGCGCGGTATGCAACTGCCGGAGCGCATGGGTTTTGTTTCCCGCTTCCGCCTGCGCATCTTCCTGCGCAACTTGGGCAACTTCGCCACGCTCTTCGTAGGTATTGCGTTTGCGTCGCTGCTGCTGCTCTTTGGCCTGGCGATTCTGCCCACGATGACGCACTACGCGGATAACCTCGAGACGAGCCTGGTCGCCGAGCACCAGTACACGCTCAAGGCCCCGCTGGAGCTTGAGGGCACCGCCGAGGAACGTGAGCAGTGGTCGGCACTCGAGCGCTTGCAGTCGGTGGACGGCGCGCTGCTTTCCGCCGCCCGGGATGCCGATGACGAGCTTGACGACGCGGCCGATGCGGCGCAGACGGCAGCCGATGCCGCGACCGCATCTCCGTCTGCCGAGAGCTTGGCCGCGGCGCAGGACGCGCTCGCCAAGGTCCAAGACAAGAAGGATGCGCTTTATGCGCGCCTTGATGATCTTGCCGATGCCCTCGGCTGTGACCGCGACGAGACTATCGACCTGATTGACAAGGCCTCTAAGATCGACACTGACAACGACGACATCCACCCGGTCAACACGACCGACAACGGCGCGGGCGCAATCGCGCAGGCCGAGAAATATGCCGTTTACCAGCTGCAATACGACCGCGGCGATGGTAATGGCGAGGAGACGATTTCTGTCTACGGCATCTCGCCCGATTCGCGCTACTGGAAAGGGCTGGACGTCGGCGACGGACGCGTCGTCTTTGGCGGTGGCTTGCTCGACAAGTTTGGCTGGAGCGAGGGCCAGAAGGTCACGCTCAGCGACAAGTACGAGGGCAAGAATTATTCCTTTGAGTACGTGGGCAAGGACTGCGTTTGGGGCTCTAAGTCGGATATGAATGTCTATATGAGCATCGACGACTTTAACGAGCTGTTCGGCAACGACGCCGCCTACTTTAACGGCTATGTGAGCGACGAGAAGCTCAACCTCGATGCTCGTTACTTTGCCGGCGACACCACGCCCGACGACATGCGCGCCGTGGGCGACCAGTTCATCGGCATGATGAGCAAAATGATCGGCATGATGGTTGGACTTGCGGTGTTCATCTTCCTGCTGTTTATGTACCTGCTGACCAAGGCGGTGATCGATCACAGCGCCCGTTCGATCAGCTACATGAAAGTCTTTGGCTACCGCGATAGCGAGATCTCGCATCTGTACATCCGCTCGATCACGTTGTGCGTGGCAGCGTCACTCGTGCTGAGCCTGCCGGTCATCATTGGCTCGCTCACGGCCATCTTCCGCTCGATGCTGCTCGCCTACAACGGCAATATCGAGATCTACGTGCCCACTTGGTCCATGGCTGCATGCGTCGGTATTGGCTTTGCGACCTACCTGGTCGTGGCGCTGCTGCACATGCGTTCCATCAAACGTGTGGGCCTGGCCGAGGCGCTCAAAGTCCAAGAGTAGTCGTTTAAGAACGTCCCCAATGACTAGGTTCCGTACTTGACTTTAACTCTGCTTTAACTGGTACCATCCTCTATGTCTGTAACGCCATATAGACCGAGGGGATATATCTATGACCGCAACTGCACCCGCAGCACCCGCTAAGGTGTACTTCACCAACCTGCGCACGCATGCTCGCGAGAGCCAGCTCGACAAGCTCAAGCGCCTCATCCGTCACGCCGGTATTGAGCAGATCGACTTTGAGAACAAGTTCGTCGCTATCAAGATTCACTTTGGCGAGCTGGGCAACCTGAGCTTTTTGCGCCCCAACTACGCCCGCGCCGTCGCGGATGTCGTGAAGGAGCTGGGCGGCAAGCCCTTCCTCACCGACTGCAACACGCTCTACGTCGGTAGCCGCAAAAACGCGCTCGAGCACATCGATACCGCTTATCAGAACGGCTTTACCCCGTATGCCACGGGTTGCCAGATCATCATCGCCGACGGCCTCAAGGGCACCGACGAGGCACTTGTCCCGGTCGAGGGCGGCGAGTACGTACACGAGGCCAAGATCGGTCAAGCGCTCATGGATGCCGATATCGTGATCAGCCTCACCCACTTTAAGGGCCATGAGCAGGCCGGTTTTGGCGGCGCCATGAAGAACCTGGGCATGGGAGGTGGCAGCCGTGCCGGCAAGATGGAGCAGCATGCCGCCGGCAAGCCGAACGTCGCGACCGAGCACTGCGTTGGCTGCCGTGCCTGCGAAAAGATCTGCGCGCACAACGCTATCTCGTTTGACGACACCCGCGAGCGCGAGCTTGCCAGCGGCGCTACTCGCACGGTGCACGTGGCCGCCATCGACCATGATCGCTGCGTGGGCTGCGGACGCTGCATTGCGGCATGCAACCAGGACTGCATCAAGCCCGGCTATGACGCCGCGGCCGACGTGCTCAACTGCAAGATTGCCGAGTACACCAAGGCCGTCGTCGACGGCCGCCCGAGCTTCCACATCTCGCTTGCCATGGACATCAGTCCCAACTGCGACTGCCATCCCGAAAACGATACGCCTATCGTCAACGACATCGGCATGTTCGCGAGCTTCGACCCGGTCGCCATCGACCAGGCCTGCGCCGATGCCGTCATGGCATCCGAGCCGCTGCCCAACACCGAGCTCACCGATAGTGCTGCCAAGATGGAGCACAATCACGAGCATCTGGAGGGCGAGCAGGCCAAGGACCCCTTCTGCATCACGCATCCCGACACCGACTGGCGCGTGTGCATCGCGCACGCCGAGAAGATCGGCCTGGGCACGAGCAAGTACGAGCTCATCGAGGTCAAGTAGCACCTAGCTATTAGACAAAACAAGCGCCTTTGTAGCACAACTGTTAGCAAAAGCCGCCCGTGAGCACAGTGCCCACGGGCGGCTTTTCGGAAGTGCTAGGGGGTCAGATAGGCCAGTAAACCGTACTATTTGCCTAAAAATACTCGTCGAGGAAGTCGTCGACCGTGTTCCAGTAGAGTTCGGGGTCGACCTGCGCGCTCTTGGCGTGGGTGGCGCCATGGACGGTGAGCTTTTGCTTGACCTTGCTGGCGCACGCGTCGTAGTTTTGGTCGAGCATGCTGTACGGCACAAAGGTGTCTTGGTCACCGTGGATAAACAGCATGGGAACCGTCGCGCGCTTGAGCTGTTCCACGCTGCTCGCCTTATGAAAGTCGTAGCCCGCGCGCACGTTGCACACCAAGTTTGCTACATCGAGCAAGGGAAAGCTGGGCAGGCCGAACACGTCCTTGAGCTGCAGAGAAAACTCGTCCCAAACACTCGTATAACCGCAGTCCTCGATAATGCATTTCACGTTTGCGGGCAGAGGTTCCCCCGCGACGTTCATGGCGGTCGCCGCGCCCATGGATTCGCCAAAGACCAGGATGCGCGCCTTGGGGTCGGCCTGAACGATTCGCTCGATCCATGCGATGATGTCGAGGCGCTCGGGCCAGCCCATGCCGATATAGTCGCCGCCGGAGCGCTCGTGGGCGCGGGCGGCGGGTGCGAGTACGTTCATGCCACGGTCGTGGAAGCGTTTGGCGTATCGGGCCATACCGATGGGCTCGTTGGTATATCCATGCAGGCAGACGGCGTAGTCGTGCGTGCTCTCCGACGCAGCAAAATACCAGGCGGCAAGCTCGGTCCCGTCGTCCGCGGTGAGGTTGCTGCTCTTGCGGTTCTCTTTAAACCATGCCCGCGCCTCGGTATCCTCGGCATCCGGCTGCTCACCTTCTTTGTCGTTCTTGCTATCCTGCATCATCTTCATGGTGTATGGCGCGCGGGGATTCAGCGCGAAGTCAAACAGAAAGTTGCCGGCAAATCCGAGCAGCGCAACGACAACCACCAGTGCAACGATGCCGGTTATCTTGAGCTTTCGATGGGAACGTGCGTTTTGAGCCATGCGGTATTCTCCTATAAGATGTTAATACATCAACATTTAATGCAAGCGCATTATGGACGTTCGCCGTTGATGCGTCAACAGGCAAAGAATGGGTAAACAAAGGGTCACGTATGGTGCAAATTTCGCACGTACCTAGACGCTTTGATATAGTGTTGAGAACTCTTTACGTTGGAGGATGTAACCGGCATGTCCGATTCGAGCGACAGTTCTAAGCCGCGACCCAAGACCGCGGCCGTTCCACACTACACAGTGGGCGAGGAGATCATGAACTCCGTCACCCATGGTGTCGGCTGCCTGCTGGGTATCGCGGGCCTGGTGCTCCTGATCGTATTCGCCGCCCTGCGCGGCGGAGGCCCGGCCCATATGGCCGCGGCGATTGTCTATGGCGTCAGCATTATCCTCGAATACCTAGCCTCCACGCTCTACCACGCGATTCAGCCCGCGCGCGCCAAGCGCGTGTTTCGCATCATCGACCACAGCTGCATCTACCTGCTCATTGCGGGCAGCTATACGCCGTTTTGCCTTATCACGCTCGCAAACGACGGCGGCCCTGCGCTGTTCTTTGCCGTATGGGCCATCGCCATTATCGGCATCGCCCTCGAGTGCTTCCTACGCGAGCGTCAACCGCACTGGGTAAGCGGCCTGGTCTACCTGCTGATGGGCTGGCTCGTTGTCTTTAAGCTGCCCGAACTTGTGGCGCTGCTCAACCCCGTGGCACTTGCCCTGCTCGCCGTCGGCGGCGTGTGCTACACCGCGGGCGTGCCGTTCTATATCGCCAAAAACGTGCGCTACCTGCACAGTGTGTTTCACTTGTGGGTGCTCGCCGGCAGTATCTTCCAGTTCATGGCGGTGATCCTCTTCGTAATCTAGCGACCACGCCAGCGCCCGTGCCCCCGCTCGGTCGCCAGTGCAATTGCCGTATCCGCCACCAACGTTTTAATCCGACGTCCCGAATCTTGGAGGTTCGAGAAACTCCCGATGGACATAACCATCTCCCTTATCACCACCCTCGTTTTGACCCTCATCAACGGCTACTTCTCTATGTCCGAGATGGCGCTCACCACGGCCAAGCGCGCCGTGCTGGAGCATGAGGCCGAGGAAGGCGACAAGCGCGCCGAGCGTGCCATTAAGCTGGCTGCCGACTCCGACCAGCTGCTCGCCACCATCCAGGTCGCCATCACACTCGTGGGCTTCGCCTCGTCCGCCGTCGCCTCGACGAGTCTGTCCGACCCACTCGCCACGTGGCTCATGAGCTTTGGCATCGCGCCGCTCTCCGCCATCGCGCGCGGCCTGGCGCCGGTCATCATCACCGTCGCGGTCGCCTTCGTGTCCATCGTGATTGGCGAGCTTGTGCCCAAGCGCATTGGTCTGGCCAATGCCGAGGGCGTATCCAAGCAGGTCGTGGGACCGTTGTCGTTTTTCCAAAAGATCGCCCGTCCGCTCGTGTGGCTGACCGGCGCCTGCTCCGATGGCCTGGCCCGCATCCTACGCATCAAGAGCGCCGACGACCGCCAAAACGTCTCGGAAGAAGAGATCAAGTACATGGTCTCGGAGCAGGACGACCTGCTCGACGAGGAAAAGCGCATGATCCACGAGATCTTCGACCTAGGCGACACCGTTGCCCGCGAGGTCATGGTGCCGCGCGTGGACACCACCATGTGCGAGGACGACGAAACGGTCGCCGACGTGCTGTCCACCATGCGCCAGACCGGCTTCAGCCGCATCCCCGTCTATCACGAGGATCCCGACAACGTCGCCGGCATCGCGCACATCAAGGACCTGATCCAACCCGCGCTCGACGGCAAGGGTGACCAGCCCATCGCCGGCTTTTTGCGCGACGCCACCTTTGTGCCCGACACCAAGGATATCCTGCCGCTGCTGTCCGAGATGCAGACCTCGCACGACCAGATCGTGGTGGTTGTGGACGAGTACGGCGGCACGGCCGGCATCATCACCATCGAGGATATCGTCGAGGAGATCGTCGGCGAGATCGAGGACGAGTTCGACCCCGACAACAAGTATCTCACGCGCCTTTCGCGCCGCGAGTGGCTCGTTGATGGGCGTTTTTCGTGCGATGACGCGATTGAGCTTGGTTGGCCGCTTGAGGAAAGCGATGATTATGAGACCATCGCCGGCTGGATTTTGGAGCTTTGCGACTCGGTGCCCGACATCGGAGAGGTGTTTGAGGTTGCGGGGTACAAGTTTAAAGTGCAGTCGATGCGTGGCCAGCGCATCTCGCTCATTCGCGTGATCGCTCCGGCCGAAACCGATAAGAAGGATTCCGAGTCTTCGGTAGACGAGCCGACGACGTCGGGTGCGGGTTCCGCGAATCCGCATGACGGCGACGAGTAGGACAAGGAAGAGTAGGGGAGAGTTATGGCAGGCCTGTTCAACATCCTTAAGGTCACCGTCAGCGAGGACAAGATCTGCGCGCACGTGCTGGTGAACCCCGGCATGCCGCTCATGACCTCGGAGGATATCGAGGCTACGGCGCGCGTGTATTACCTGGTGCCGGCGATTGCCAAGCACCTGTGCCTGGGTGATTCCGGCCGCGAGTTCCAGGACTGCATGGGCCAGACCGAGCTTTGCCATCTGCTTGAGCATGTGACGGTCGAGCTCATGAACGAGACCGGTCTTGCCGGTAGCATCTCGTGCGGCCGCACGCGCGTAAGCGAGCACGACGAGCGCGTTTTTGAGGTTGAGCTTTCGTGTCCCGACGACGCGCTGGCCATCGGTGCGCTGTCTTCGGCCACCTTTATGATGGACTGGGCATATCTGCATGCCGACCAGCCTGCCCCCGACGTGGAAGGCACGGTCGCGGGCCTGCGCAACCTGGTGCTGGGCATGCGCGCCGAGGCCGAGGGCAAGGATCCTCACGAGGCCGTCGCCGCTGCGAACGGCGAAGATGCTGCCGAGGACGAGGGCGCTGACGAGGGCGATGTGCCGGTCGACGCCGAGCCCGTTGCCGATGCGACCGCCGAGCCCGTTCCCACCGAGCCCCAGGGCGTCCCCAACTTTGACGACGAGCCCCAGGTGGCGATTGATACCGAGGGTGCGGTTGCCGAGAACCACGAGGCCTCCGCTGCCGTCTTTGGCGGTGCGGCGACGGTTCCGGCAGGACCTGCGCATGAGGGCGGCCTGCCGCTCGTGGACGGCGCCGGCGAGGACCCGGGTGCCACGGTGGCCATGCCGGCTATGCCCCAGGAGTAGGCCTACGCGTTTATCACCATCACGTACCTGCGCCTTTGCCGTACGCAGATGAGCGGAGCGGCAAGTGATGCGCTGCGGGTATAATGGACAGCATTCAAACGGTGGGCACCGACGTGCCCGCAGGAGAGGAATGATCATGGGTAAGACTTTCAGCTTTGTCTCCGGCGCACTTTTTGGTGCCGCTGCCGGCGCTATTGTCGGCGTTGCTCTGGCCCCGCGCTCGGGCGCCGAGACCCGCGCCATGGCTGCCGATATCGCCAACGACGCTTGGGACAATATGCGCGACACCTACGAGCACAGCGCCGAGGAGGCCCGTGCTGCGGTGAATGACTTTGGCCCGATGGTCGACGCCAAGACCGACGACCTACGCGCCAAGGTCGACCTGGCTCGCGAGCGCATGGACCAGCTGCGCGAGCAGCTCAACGACGCCATTTCGGGCGGCAACGTGACGCCTGCCGCCGACGTCGTGGTCGAGAACGCCGTCGAGGCTGATACCGAGGCTGCGGAGCCCTCGACCGAGGCATAATGCGCGCCGGGGATTTTGTCGGCGCCAAGATCTATCGCAAGCCTACCGAGGACAAGCGCACCAAAAAGGACGGCACGCCGCGCAGCCCTAAAAAGCTCGGAAAGATTCACTTTCCGGTCTTTACCCCGGGCGGTACGCGCGTGGTCGGCTTTATGGTCCGCCAGTCCGATATCGCGGGCATGATCGAGCGTCCCGACCGATTCGTAGCGCTCGACGCCATTGGTGTCTACGAGGGCGCCATTGCGGTCGATGACGTCAAGGACACGTACGATGCCGCCGCCGCCAAGCGCCTCGACATCAACCTGGACGATTGCATCATCTGGGTCGGTATGGACGTGCGCACGGAATCGGGCGACGTCGTGGGCTATTGCTCGGATGTGGAGTTCAAGCCGCGTTCGGGCATCGTGCAGGCATTCTATGTGACCGCCGGTGCTGCTTCGAGTGTTTTGGTCGGTGACACGCAGGTGCCGCCGACGATGCTGCGCGGCTACGAGAACGGCGCGATGGTCGTCTCGGACGAGGTCAAGTCGCTCGGGTATTCGGGCGGTGCGGCTGCCAAGGCCGCCGAGGCCAGCGTCGTGGTGGGCGACAAGGTCAAAAAGGGCGCCAAGGTGCTCGACGACAAGGGATCGGTTGCCGTGGACAAGGGCAGTCGCGCACTGGGCAAGCAGCTCGGCAAGACGCGCGGCATGTTCAAGGCCTTTAAGGACGAATACCAAAAGGCGAGTGGCGGCTCGTCAAAAGCTACAAAATAGCGACGTACCAAATGATGGGAGGCAAGCCGGAGACCTGTTGCTCCGGCTTGCTGTGTTTATGGGGGAGGGCACATGCGCCAAAACGGATCCAGCTTAAACGGGCGTTCGGGCGCGCGTCCGACGGCGCGCCGCGATCTGGGGCAGCTGCCCAGCGGTCAGCGCAAGCGTCACCGTAAGCCCGGCGCGATGTATCTCAACCATAGCCGCGGCTTTAGCGACCGCAGCGCTCGCATCGGCAACAGCCGTACGCCCCGTCGTTCGTCTCGCCTGCCCTATGCGCTCATCGCCGTGGGTTGCGCACTCGTGCTGTTTATCGCTGCCGTCGTGGGCTACGTCAACCGCAGCGTGGACGTGGAGCTCAACGGCCAGAAGACCGCAGTGCGCGTCGGCTCTACGCTACAAAACCTCATCGACGACCAGGAGTTGACTGACACCTACGACGCAGGCGACCTGCTAGCCGTCGATGACAGCGTGCTCAAGCGCCATGGGGGCGAAAAGCTGTCGGTGAAGGTCGATGGCAAGCGCGTGAAGCAGGGCAAATGGGATAGCCGCGAACTTGAGGGTGGCGAGAAGGTGACGGTCAAGGATGGCCGTAACACCTACGAGAAGCACGAGGTTCAGGCTACGGTTATCGTGCCCAAGCTCAAGGTCGAGGGCACGGGCGCTATCGAGTATGTGCAGACGTGGGGTGTCCAGGGCCGCTCCGAGGTGTGGGTTGGTGAGCAGTCGGGCAAGACGCAGGACCGCGGCGAGGTTGTGCCCGCCACCGATTGCGTCGTTGCGTGCGCCAGCGTGGCGCCCAAGGGCAACAAAAAGTACGTGGCGCTGACGTTTGACGAGGGTCCGAGCGGCGCCACCAAGCAGATCTTGCAGGTGCTCAAGGAAAAGGGCGTCACCGCGACGTTCTTCCTTTCGGGCGATGCGGCCGAGGCCTCGCCTGCCACGGCCAAGGCGATTGTCGACGCCGGGTGCGAGATCGGATCCAACAGCTACAGCGACGATTCGCTCAAGGGTCAGGACCGTGAGGCAGTACGCGAACAGATCACGAAAGGCACCGATGCGATTAAGTCGGCGACCGGCGTGAAGACGATGCTACTGCGTGCTCCCTACGCTGCCTTTGACGAGCAAAACTGGATTGATGCGATGGACCTGGTCTCCGCCGTGGTCTCGTGGAATATTGACTCGGGCGACTGGCTGCTCAACGGTGCCGACGAGCAAGTCTCGACGGTGCTCGATTCGGTGACGCCGGGCAATATCGTGCTGCTCACCGATAGAGACGAATGCGCCGAGCAGACACTCGAGGCGCTGCCGCAGATTATCGACGGCCTCATTGCCGACGGCTACAAGATCGTGACGCTCAGCGACCTGGTCAAGACGGACACGGCATTGAGCAAAAAGCTCACCTCGCTGACGAAGGTCACCATGCCCAAGGACGCCGTGTTCCCCCAACCTGTCGAAGACGAAGACACCACAGAGTAACCACAGAGTAGTCATTGGGTAGTCATTTAAGAACGTCCCCAATGACTATGTCACGGATGCGTCAGCGTTTGGTATGCCTGCAATGTGCAGCGCATAAATTCGGCGCCACGGCGCGATGCTGATGCTATAGTTACTGCGGATAACAAGGGTCAAGAGAAAGGTTACAGGTGAAATCCAAACCTCGACCATACAGTCGATGACCCCTTGCAGGTGCTTCTTGCGCATGCACGGGGTGTGAGCGCCGAGCGGTGTGCCGCCCGCGCATGCGTATACATATCCAGAAGCCCCCGGACGTCGCACATGCGGCCGCGTTCGGAGGAATAATGATGGGGAGCACCATTGAATTATCTGAGTGAGATGCTCAAACTGCCGGTCTTGGACGTCGATGGCGAAAAGCTCGGCGTTGTGAACGATTTTGGCATTGCTACCGGCGAAGTTTTTCCACACGTGACGTCGCTCGCGTTCCGCGGTCCCGGCAAGACGCCGTTTATGATCAGTTGGCGCAAATGGGTCGACCGTATCGACGAGACGGGTGTACACCTTAAGACGTCGGCCACCGAAATCCGTTTTTCGTACCTGCAGCCGACCGAACTCTTGCTTGCCCGCGACGTGCTCAACAAGCAGATTGTCGACACGCAGGGCATGAAGGTCGTGCGCGTAAACGACATCAAGTTTTCCATGTCGGGCGAAAATCAGCTGCGCCTGCTGGGCGCCGAGGTCGGTGCCCGCGGTCTGCTACGCGCCATCAGCCCCGCGCTCGAGCATATCGTCGAAGGCTTTATGAAGCACCTGGGCAAGCCGCTCAGTGAGGACATCATCGCTTGGTCCTACATGGACCTGCTCGACCGCTCGACCAAGAACATTCAACTTTCGGTGTCGCACAAGACGCTCGGCGAGCTGCACCCTGCCGACATCGCCGATATTATCGAGCAGCTCGACCCGCGCCTACGTGCGCAGGTGTTTGCGCAGCTCGATACTGCCCAGGCCGCCGAGGCCATCTCGGAGTTCGATGACGACGAGCTTATGACCGAGATGCTCGAGGGCCTGTCCGACACGGACGCATCGTCGATGCTGGCCATGATGGACCCGGACGATGCAGCTGACCTGATCGACGAGCTCGATTACGAGAAGGCCGAGAAGCTCCTGCGCCTGATGGGCGTCAAGGAGGAGAAGGCGATTCGTAACCTGCTGGGTTATGAGGACAACACCGCCGGCCGCATCATGACCTCGGAGTTTGTCTCGCTGCCCGCCACGGCGACGGTCGGCGATGCCATCGAGGCGATTCGCAAACTCGATGAGGACTTCGAGAGTGTCTATTACGTCTATACCGAGGATCCGAGCGGCATGCTGACCGGCGTGCTTTCGCTGCGCACGCTGATCGTAGCCGACCGCGACGCCACGCTGGGTCAGCTGGCCTATCGCGACCTGGTCTATGTGTCGCCCGACGAGGACCAGGAAGACGTGACGGACGAGATGACCAAGTACGACCTGGTTGCCATCCCTGTCTGCGACGAGAACCGTCATATCCTGGGTATCGTGACCTTCGACGACGCCATGGACGTTATCGCCGAGGAGCATCAGGAGGACCTGCAGATCGCCGGTGTCGGCTCGGGCGATAGCGCGTCGGACGACTCGACGAACGTGCTCAGCTGGTTCGTGCATCGCCAGTACTGGGTTGTTGTATGGGGCATCGCGTCGTGCATCATGGCGACCGTGCTGGGAACGGCGCTCGGCTCCGCGCATCTGGTGGTGTTCCCCATGTGCGCCATGCCGCTCGTGCTGCTTGCTGCCTCGCGCATGGTGTCGTTCGTCAAGAACTACTTCCTCGAGTACGACGGCCACGACGACGAGCCCAAACCGTACCTGGGATTCTTCTTCCAGAGCACGGGTATGGGCCTGATCCTTTCGCTCGTGACCTACCTGTGCGCGCAGCTGGTGCGCACCGCCGCATTCCCCGATGCGTCCATGTTTGAGGAGCAACTCTTTACCGGGTGTTTTAATATCGCTGCTATCATTTGCCTGGTTGGCAACATGAGTGCCGTGATTTACCTGATGGTGCTGTTCTGGCGTGACGAGCATGACCTCAACACGTCGGGCACCGCCATGAACGTTATTGCCGTCATGATCTCGTGCGTAGCGTACTGCGCCGCTGCGGTGCTGCTCACCATGTCGGTCATGGGTTAGGTGGTCGCGTGCAAAATACCAAGCAAAAGTCGGGCACCAAGCAAAAGTTGACCATCGCGGCCATCTTTGGCGCTATGGGTCCCGGTCTGCTGGCGGCGCTTTCGGGCAATGACGCCGGCGGCATTGCAACGTATTCCAGTGCGGGCGCCAGCTATGGCTACAAGATGCTCTGGATGCTTCCCGTCATGACCGTGCTGCTCATCGTGACGCAGGAGACCGCGGCGCGCTGCGGCTGCGTCACGGGCAAGGGCCTGGCATCGCTCATCCGCGAGCGCTTTGGCGTGCGCAAGAGTGTACTTGCTATGGCGGCGCTGTTGATCGCCAACACGGCTGTGACCATTTCGGAGTTTGCGGGTATCGCCAGCGGCCTTGCTCTCTTTGGCGTGCCGGCGAGCATCTCGGTGCCGTTGGTGGCGCTGCTGGTGTGGATGCTTACCATGTCGGGTAGTTTCCAGCGCATCGAGAAGATTCTGCTGCTGGTAAGCTGCGTCTTCGTGACCTATATTGTCGCCGCGTTTATGGCTGGCCCCAACTGGGGTGAGGTCGCGGTCGACCTGGTCGTGCCTAACATTCAAAATGACCCCAGCTACGTGTCGCTCGTGGTCGCAACGATCGGTACCACCATCGCGCCGTGGATGATTTTCTTGGCGCAGAACAACGTGGTCGATAAGAACGCGGGCGAGGACGATATCGTGCTGCAGCGCATCGATACCGTGAGCGGCTCGCTTGCCGCCGATGTCATTGCCGGCTTTATTATCATCACGACCGGTACGGTGTTGTTCCCGGCGGGTATTCAGATTAGCGATGCTGCCGATGCCGCCCGCGCGCTGGAGCCCATCGCGGGCCAGTGGTCCACGGTGCTGTTCGCCTCAGGCCTGGTCGCAGCGAGCTTTTTGGCTGCCTGCGTGCTGCCGGGCGTTACGTCGAGCGCTATCTGCGAGGCATTTGGCTGGGAGCGCGGTGCCGACCGCAGCTGGGACGAGGCCCCGGTTTACCGCGGCATCATTACGGCCATCATCGGCATTTCTGCCGTGTTGGTGCTCATGCCTGGCGTCGATTTGTTCCAGATTATGATGACCTCGCAGGTCATCAACGGTGTGCTGCTGCCCGTGGTCTTGGTATTCCAGGTGGTTATCGCGGCGGATCGCCACATTATGGGCGCCAACCGCAACGGCCGCGTATGGAACGTGCTCACGTGGGCGACTATCGGCGTGATTACGGTGCTGACGGTCGTCATGTTTGTGCTGCAAGCGATGGGCTACAGCGCTTAACGCCTCTTTTGGACTCCAAACGGGCCGTCGCCATGGGCTGCGGCCCGTTTTTTTGCCCGCGACCTCTTGGGGCCGGCTCGAAAAGAGTGATTTTGGGTTGTTTGCTGCGGGTTACTTGTCGGTGCCCAGCTTGTGCGGCTTGAGAGCGAGCGCATTGACGAGTGCGTCGGTGGCAGACTTGACGGCTGCCGGCTGCGGATCGTTGACGTGATCCTCAGGGTGTACGGGCAGGTCCTTCTTGACGGCATCGTGGATCAAGTTGAGGTACTCAGTCACGCCAGTGGTCGATAGGTGCGTGCCATCGCCATCGAACAGGTCGTTGCGGTTGGCGCTGTATCCGTACCAGTCGATAACGCGCACGTTCTTGTAGCGCGTAGCGGCGTTAGCGATGGCCTGGTTGGTAGAGCCAACCCACGGCTGCGGGCTGCGCGTGTTCACAAACACCACAATACGCTTATCTCCTGCATCGGCCATGATGGCGTCGATCTGATCGTCGGTTACCAAGCCGTTGGTGCCCAGCGCAAAGACCACGATCTTGCCGGCAAGGTTCTGTTGGAGATAGCCCTCAAATGTCGCGCGGCCCGCATCAAACTGGCGGCCCTTTTCGGCATCGATATGGCTGTGCGGGAACACGCCGTCAAAGGTGTCTACGGCACGTAGCGACACGGAGTCGCCGATCATAAGCAGATCGTAGGAGCCGTCGGGGAAGCCGTCGTTGTCCTTGTCGGTGTCGTCGGCCGCCTGCTGGTCGGTGGGTGCGGCGTTCTTGGCTTCCTTGTTCAGAACTTCGGCGCCCTCGCCGCTCAGCGCAGACGTCTCGGGCACAAAGATCAGGCCGCCCAGTGCAACGACCAACACGACAGCGCAGGCTGCGCAGGCAGGGACGTGCGCGCGCACCCAGTTGGCGGGCGTGGCGGTGCCGTCGCGGAACTCGGATACGGTGCGCCCAAAGGCGCCCTTTCTAAACGGCGTCTCGATAAAGCGATATGAGCATTCGGCCACGGCGACCACCAACAGCACCTGCAAAATGTACTGCCACCACGGTGTATCGTTGATGTTGGCGACCGGGCTCATAAGCAACAGCAGGGGATAGTGCCACAGGTAGATGCTGTACGAGCGCTTGCCAACCCATACGAGCGGCTCGGCGGACAGCGCGCGGGCAACCATTCCCTGGGGCTGCACGCAGGCCGCGATGACCATGAGCGTGAGGATCGAGCACAGCAGCGTGCCTCCGCGATACTGGAACGCGGTGTAGCCGTTGGTGAGCGCGACCATGGCGGCAAGGCCAACCAGACCCACGAGGCCCAACACATCGATGGATGCGGGCGAGGACCAAAAGCGCACGAGGGCGCTCGGCTGTGCCGGGGCGGTCTCGGCTGATTCGTCGGCCTTCTCGCCAGGCTTGCCCTCGGCGTTCTTGCCGTGCTTGGCGGCGCCAGCCAGGCGATTGAGCCCCAAACGACGAGCGAGACGCACCGGCGCCAGGTCGCGATCGGGGATAAAGGCCATCCAGGCGCCCAGCAGCAGCGAGAACACGCGGGTGTCGGTGCCGTAGTACACGCGGCTGGGGTCGGCGGCAGGGTTGTAAAGCACCATCATGGCTAGGGCAGATACCGCGGCAAGGCCCAGAACCACGCGGCGCGTGTTGGGCTTGCTCACATGCATAGATACCATGGCAAACAGCAGTGGCGGCCAAATCAGGTAGAACTGTTCCTCGATGGCAAGCGACCAAAAGTGCGTGAGCGGTGAGGGGTCGCCCAGAGCATTGAAGTACGAGACGTTTTGGGCAATCTGCCACCAGTTGTTGAAGAACAGCAGCGACGGCAGGATGTCGGGG
This sequence comes from uncultured Collinsella sp., assembly GCA_900544645.1. Taxonomy (GTDB): domain Bacteria; phylum Actinomycetota; class Coriobacteriia; order Coriobacteriales; family Coriobacteriaceae; genus Collinsella. Next base: position 18,424 of record UQWG01000014.1, on the reverse strand, counting down.
CGCATCTTGGTGAGCATCACGTGGTTGAAGATGGTGCACAGCGCGCAGGTCACGAACACTACCGTTACCACGGCAGGGACCAGGCGACGGATGCGGCGAATCCAGAAGCTCTTAAGGTCGATGCGGCCGGTCTTAGCGACTTCGTTGAGCAGCAAACGCGTGATCAGATAGCCCGAAAGCACAAAGAAGATCGTGACGCCGAGCAGGCCGCCCTGAGCCCACGTGAGGTTGAGGTGATAGAGCACCACCGCGACGACGGCGAGCGTACGCAGACCGTCGAGTGCAGGGATGTAGCGGGACTTGGGGCGAGCAGGCGTCTGCTCCGCGGCGGGAGTGTTGGCGCGGCCCGCGTTGTTGGCAGAAGCGCGATGAGGGCTCGCGGCGCGTCGCGGCTCGTTGGTACGGCGCTCGCCCTTCACGCGTTCGTGCGGCGCCGGCTCGTTGCCCGTGCGGCGTCGACCGCGCGAGCCCGATTGCGAGAGTTGTTCCATAAAACATCATCCAATGACGAGAATAATCAGCACGCCTTCATTGTAGCTGCCTGCTCCTGTGAATGCTTGCTGCTGGCGCAAGCTCAAGCACGCGTCCACATCAAAGTGAACTAAAGTTATAGGGGGTGCGAGAGCGCACAATCGACGATCGACGGTGGGTGCAAAGCTCGCAGATGAGGAGGTTTCCATGGCAGATCGCGGCATCGTTGCGGTGTTCGGCAGCATGAACATGGACCTTTCGGTGGCGTGCGAGCGCATGCCGCGCGCGGGCGAGACCGTCGGCGGCAGCGGGTTTATCACCAACGCCGGCGGCAAGGGCGCCAATCAGGCCGTAGCTGCCGCGCGTATGGGCGCGTGCACGCACATGATCGGCGCGGTCGGTCGCGACGCGTTCGGCGCGTCGCTCGTGGTGGGGCTCCAAGACGCCGGCGTGGACTGTGACTTTGTAGTGCATCGCGATGACGTGGAGACGGGAACGGCGACCATCATTCGCTGCGAGGGCGACAATCGCATCATACTGTCACCGGGCGCCAACCATGCGCTTGCGGGTGCGGACGTTGCCTGCGCGTTGAGGCGTCTGGTGGCCCATGAGCTCGACGGCGACGCCAGCGAGATTGCCCCGACTGCCGGAAGCGTCTTTATCGCCCAGGGCGAATGTGACCTTGCGGCGACGGCCGAGGCGCTTGTTTGCGCTCATGAGCTGGGGTTCTATACGGTCTTTAATCCAGCGCCCGCCTGCGAGCTGCCTGCGGAGGTCTGGCCTGCGGTCGACCTGGCCTGTCCCAACGAGACCGAGTGCCAGGTGCTGACGGGAATCTTGCCCGCGGACGATGCAAGCTGCGTCGCGGCGCTCAACGCCCTGCTCGCTAGGGGTGCCGGAGCTGCGGTCATCACGCTGGGCGGTGCCGGCTCGGTTACGCTCGGCGATGGCGGTGAGCTGCTGCGCATGCCGGCACTTTCGAGTGCGGTAGTCGATACCACGGCCGCCGGCGATACGTTTATCGGCGCGTTGGCGGCGGCTCGCCTAGAGGGCTTGCCGCTCTTTGAGTGCATGGCCGCGGGTGCTCGCGCTTCGGCAGTGACGGTGTCGCGCCTGGGCGCTCAGCAATCGATTCCCACGCGCGCCGAAGTTGAACATTGGTTTGGTTAAACGATAAAGACGGAGAAGCGGAGTAGAACAATGGCAATCAAGAAGCTGATCCTTGATCTGGATATGGGAGTGGACGATGCGATGGCGCTGTCCTATGCCATCGCGAGCCCCGAGGTGGAGCTCGTGGGCATCACCACGTGCTTTGGCAACGTGCGCGTCGAGCAATCGGCGCACAATTGCCTGGCGGTGCTCGATCTGCTGGGTCGCCCCGAGGTTCCGGTGTACCTGGGCGCCGACCGTCCTCTGCAGGCGACTGAGCCCTATACGCCGCCGGCGTCCACCGCGCTCATTCACGGCAAGAACGGCATCGGCGGCGCGAGCGTGCCCGCGTCGCCCTACGAGCCGGTGGGGGCGACCTCGGCCGACGGCAACGCTGCGGTCGATTATCTGATCGATGCCGCGCGCACCTATGGTCCCGATCTGGTCTACGTAGCGACTGGCCCGCTCTCCAACCTGGCGCTCGCCCTGGAGCGCGATGCGGCGGCGATGATGTCCATCGGCCGCGTGGTCGTGATGGGCGGCGCCCTTACCGTGCCCGGTAACGTGAGCGCGGGCGCCGAGGCCAATATGGCGAGCGACCCCGAGGCAGCCGACGCGGTGCTGCGCTCGGGCCGCAAGCTCACTATGGTGGGTCTGGATGTGACGCATCGCGTGGTGCTCACGCGTCGCGACATTGCCGGTTGGACGGGCTCGGGCACCATGGCCGGTTGCGCGTTTGCGAGTATGGTGGAGCACTACATTGGCTCGTACGAGATGAACGCCCCCTACCTGGGTGGCTGCGCGCTGCACGATCCGCTGGCGGTTGCCGTGGCGATTGATCCCACGCTCGTGGGCGCGCTCGGCTGCAACCTGCGTGTTGATCTGCTGGGCGAGTACCGCGGTCGCACCATCTGCGATGAGCGCCGTCTGTCCGACCCCGACAAGAGCGCACTCGTGGCGCTGACCGTCGACGCCCCGCGCTTCCTGTCCGAGTTCAAGGCGCGCATGGCCCGCGTTCTGGGCTAAGTTGTCTTTTTGGGACGGGGCTTTTTTGACTGGTATGATTGGTGCGACCATTCGAACCAGCTAAAAGAGCCCCGTCCCAATTTGACTATCGAGAGGATCTGCCATGGAGCGTATCGCGAGCTTTTCCGTTGACCATCTGCTGCTTGAGCCCGGCGTGTATGTGAGCCGCATCGACCGCGATCCGGCGACCGGCGCCGCCGTCACCACGTTTGACCTGCGCCTGACCACGCCCAACAAGGAGCCGGTCATGAACACGGCCGAGTGCCACACCATCGAGCACCTGGGCGCGACGTTCCTTCGCAATCATGCCGAGTGGTCGAGCCGCATTGTCTACTTTGGCCCCATGGGCTGCCGCACGGGCTTTTACCTGGTTGTCTTTGGCGAGCTGACGAGCGAGAAGATCTTGCCGCTCGTCCGCGAGCTGTTTGAGTTTGTCGCCGACTTTGAGGGCGATGTCCCCGGTGCCGCTCCCGAGGAATGCGGTAACTACCTGGACCAGAACCTCCCCATGGCCAACTGGCTTGCGCGCCGCTACCTCGACCGCGACCTGGCCGATATCGACGAGAAGCACCTGCACTATCAGCAGGCGTAAGGGCTTTATCGCCCAAAACGCGCGCATTGGGCGCCTTCGCTTATGCGGGGGCGCCTTTTTGTTGATTGGTCGGGACGAGCGTTCAAAATCGCTCATGTTTGTTCTAGAATGTTCGTATAGTCACATTTACGAACAGGAGTGAACATGCATATCTACTCTGTCAACGATCCCGAGTTCAAATCCTATGGCAACGTTTGGGATGACGTTCCGTCTGAGCTCACGTCGCCCGTGCTCGAGGCGCTCTCTGCCACGCCCATCCCCGAGGGCAGCAAGTACGTTGCAAGTGCGCCGGAGCTCGAGGGCGTCAAGGATGCCGATAAACTGGGCTTTCTCATGTTTGGTGGCCGTCCCTTCCAGCTCGGCTGGTGCAACGGCCACAACACGCGTCTCAACTGCCTGGAGTACCACCGCGCGAGTGAGTTCAACCTGGGCGCGCGCGACTTTATCCTGCTCGTGGCGCATCGCTGGGAGATCGAGGACGGCAAGCTCGATACCGCGTGCGTCAAGGCGTTCCGCGTGCCGGCGGGCAAGGTTGTCGAGGTTTTCAACACCACGCTCCACTACACGCCGTGCATGGTCGACGACGGTGGCTTCCAGGTGATGGTGGCGCTTCCCGCCGGCACCAACGGCCCGCGCCCCGAGGCCGCAACCGACATGCCTACCGCCGGTGACAGCTACTGCTACTGGAAGGCCGACAAGTGGGTTCTCTGCCATGCTGACAGCCCCAAGGCTGCCGAGGGCGGCTACGTAGGCCTCGTTGGCAAGAACCTCGACATCGCCGTGGACTAGCGCATCGCCCCAAACCACCACAAAGGTGCCTGTCCCCTTTGCGGTGGTTTGGGGCGGGCGGATATCGGGAAGTGCCAGACGGGGGAGGCTGCCGGGCGCCTTGCCGTCTGCGGATTTTGGGACATGCGGCCCGCTTTTTCGACCCATCTGTCGGTACACTAAAAGCACTATGGGTACCCGCGAGCGACATATCGGCCACGCGGCCGCCCGATCCGCTCCCGTGGCGGATCCCAGGGGCGGCAGGCTCTTCGCCATGCCGCGATTCCTTGTTGGCATAACACATCAGGTGTACCGCCACCGCGTCTTTGCTATCGCCGGTGTCATCACCGCGCTGTTCCTCATGCTTTTGGCAGTCTTGCCGGCGCTGTTCGCCTTCGACCCCAAACTTTCTAACGCCGTGCCCGCCTATAGCGAGGTGTCCGAAGAGGTCGTGGATGCGCTCGTCCATTCGAGCTCTCTGCCGTTGCTTGTCGCCGCAATTGTATTTTCGATTTGGGGCGTATCGGTCTATCTGCGCTGTTTGGACTATGTGTTGCGCCGCCGCCTTGTTGCCATCGCCACCATCTGCGCCCTGTGGATGATCGAAGTCATTCTCAAGTACAAGTCGTTCACGCCGTTCTATGCCACCGTGCTGTGGTACCTGTACTACGTGCCCATGACGCTCATTCCGCTGCTCTACCAGTTGTGTGGCCTGCGCCTTGCGGGCCTGGAGCAACACCGCCTGGGTCGCCGCTACTGCGTTGCGCTGTGGATTGTGGCCATCCTGCTTATCGGATTTGTGCTCACCAACGATTTTCACCAGCAGGTCTTCCGCTTTGACCGTACAAGCGACACCTGGAGCAACGATTACACGTACGGCTGGGGTTATTTCGCTGTCTTAGTGTGGACGGCCTTTAACTTCGTGGCCTTTTTTATCCTGGTTGGTCGGTCCTCGTCCTTTCGCATCCAGCGTTTCTCGGGCACGGCGGCGCTCGTACTGCTGGGTGGCGCATTCTTTGCCATCTCGTATGCGTTGCGCGTGCCCTGGGCATGGAAGCTCAACTTTTCGCTCGTCTATTGCGTTCTGTGCGTGGTGGCGATGGAAATCTGTCTCGATTGCGGTGTCATTCCGTCATATCACGACATTGCCGGCATCTTTGACACCTTGCCGCTTGACCTCAAAGTTCTAACGCGCGACCTGCAGGAAGTCTATGCCACGCCAGTGTCAAAGCCAATGCCGGTGGGCGTGCGCGAGGAGTTGCGGGTCCAGGAGCACGGCCGCGCCCATGCCTTTGCCGTGGCGTCCGATCCCGATGTAATGTACCGTGCCTTCCCACTGCTGGGCGGATCGGCCCTGCTTGCCCAAGACGTGTCGGAGCTCAACGAGCTTAACCGTGAACTGGCACATCGTCGCATGGAGTTGCAGCGTCAAAACGAGCTGCTCGCCGCCGACTACGACCTTAAGACGCATTTGGCAGATCAAGAGGCCGAGACCCTGCTGGTCCAAGACGTGGATCAAGCGCTTGCCCGCGCGCTCGAAGGGATGTACGACCTGCTGAGCTCGCTGCCGCCGTTGACCGACGAAGCGTCTTCGCACGAGCGCTACCGCATGCTGCAGCGCGCCAAGATGCTCGTCGCCTATTGCAAGCGCAAGGGGTCGCTCACGTTGGCACAGCACGGGGAGAGCGGTTTTGATCGCGACCGTATTCAGCTCATTGCCAACGAGCTCGCAAGCGACCTGCGCACCATCGATATCGATTGCGCCTCGATTATCGCCATACGGCGTCCGATGCACGCCAGTACGGTAAGCGCCCTGTACGACTGCGTGTATGACTTTGCGTTTTTTGCCTACACCACCGACCATCCGGCGCTTATGTATCACTTGGGCGACCATGACCGATGCAGTGTCGAGCTGCGCGCCACGCTTTTTTCCAACGATGATGCAGATCTTTCGCAGACGCCCGCTGCGCAAGAGCTCGAAAGCGCTCTGCAAAGGCGCAACGTGGCATACCGCCTTGAGGGCGAACCCGGCCAGTTGCGTATGATCGTGTTGATGCCGAGGGCGGGTGAGTGACGATGCAGATTTCGCTCATCCTTCCCCAAATCGTTGCGCTCGATGTTGTCTTTGCCCTGGCTGCGTGTCTGCAGACGATCCACGTCCCGCTCATCTCATCGCGCCGCTCGTCCTATAACCGTAAGGTGATTTGTGCCTACGAGGCGAGCCTCGTGGTTCACCTGGTGGTTTCGGCGCTTATCCTGTTCGCGTCGTCTGGCTCGTATCTGGTGGCGCCGCTTGACGTTTGTGCCAGGGCAATGGGCGGAGTGCTGTGGCTCAATGCCGCAATCTTTGCCTATGGCGTGGTGCTTATGGTGCGCTATCGTCGCCCCGTCATGCTGGTCGAGCTGCTGCTTGTTGTCGCCGTTACACCGCCGGTGGTTTTTGCCATGGGCTCGGCGTGGACCGTTGTCCTTATCGCAGAGGGAGCGTTCTTCCTGTTCCGTTCCATCGCGGCGCTCTTGATGGACGTCCGTAACCGCCAGGAGGATATCACCGCGTTCTCGACGATCGAGACCATCAACGTGATTCCCGTGGGCATCCTGTATCTGGACCCGAGGGGCCGTCCGCTGCTCATGAACCGCTGCATGCGCAGAAACCTGGTGGAACTTCATATGCCCACCGACCTAGGCGATATGAGCGGCACATGGAACGACCTGCGCAAACTCAGCATGCAAATGCCCGAAAGCAGCCAGAACCGTGTGCGGATTAATCTGGACCGCTTTGGTGAGGCGCGGGCGGTGGTCGAGGTTTCTCCCGCCGAGATTCGCTTGTTTGTGCACGATGACGTTATGGTTTCGGGCCGCCTCTTTGAGCGCATTATCGGCCTAGATGTAACAGAGTATGCGCATGCTCATGATCGCCTGGCGCAAGCCAACCACCTGCTTGAGCTTGCGGGCCAAGAGCTCCAAGCCCAGATCGAAGAAGTCAAAAAAGTTGCTGACAATGCGGCCTATCTGCGTATGCGCGCTCGCGTGCACGACGTGATCGGGCAGCGCCTGTCCATCCTCCATCGTTATCTGGAGGAGGGGCGCCTGGACGACGAGTCGCTCGAGCAGATTGACCCGCTGCTGCGCTCAATCGCTGCCGATCTGCGCAGCGGGGGCGACGCCGAACCGGCAGAACAACTGGGCGATATCGTCCATGCCTTTGGCCTGGTGAGCGTGCAGATCGATGTGGAGGGCGAGCTGCCAAGCGACGCGCGTGTCGCCGCAGCCTTTCTGCAGATTATCCGCGAAGCCTCGACCAATGCCACCAAGCATGCACAGGCCCATCAGGTCCATGTGCGCCTGCGGCAGGAGACGTCGGAAGACGGCGCTGTTGCGCGGATGGCCGTTTCTAACGACGGCGCGCCTGCACCCGTATCGTATCGCGAGGGAACGGGTATCCCAGGTATGAGGCATGTCGCACAGAATCTGGGCGGCAGCCTGGAAGTCCACACCGCCCCGCCCTTCACGCTTACGGTGTCCATCCCGCTCGCCTCCAACGCCACGGCCCAAAGGAGAAGCTCATGATCCGCGTGTTAATCGTCGAAGACCAGGCTATCTTGCGCGAGAGCCTGGCGCGTTCCGTGGGCGACCAGCCCGACATGACCGTTGTCGCCGCGATCGCCGACGCCTCGGATGCCTTGGACGTTGTGCTCAAGGAGCGTCCGGACATGATACTGATGGATGTGTGCACCGAGCACGATTCCAACGGCATCGTGGCGGCGGCGCGCATCAAGGAGCAACTGCCCGAGTGTCGCATCATTATCATGACCGGCATGCCCGAGATCACCTTTGTCGATCAGGCCCGCGAGGCGGGCGTCGATAGCTTTGTGTACAAGAACGTCGGTATCGACGAGCTGTTCGCCGTGATGCGCTCCACGTTGGCGGGCTATTGCACGTTTCCCAAGCCGCCCGAGAGCATTTTTTCGGGCACGGCGGCACTCGACGATGTCGAGCTGTCGATTTTGCGCCTTGCCTGCGAGGGCAAGAGCCGCCGCGAGATCGCGGCCGAGCTGTTTATGAGCGAGGGCACCATCAAGCGCCGCATTTCGGAGATTCTCAACAAGACCGGCTATGACAACATCATGCGCCTGGCCGTGCGCGCAGTAACGGAGGGCAGCATCGTTCCCAACATGGAGCGCCCGTAGTCGGTGCGCTCACCCGTGTTCCGGCGCCGTAAAGATAGGCCGCCCGCCGTTTCGCATCTAAAAACGACGGGCGGCCTGCTTGTATGGGCAGTGCTGTCGGCATAAAGCGGCGGGGCCGCAGGATCATTTCCTGCGGCCCCGCCTGGCATGTGCGCGGATATGTCCGCCAATCCGCGGCTATCGGTGTCTGCCGTTACGCGATGGTTGCGCTGTAAGAGGCGACGTCCTCGTAGGAATCGGTCAGGTAGGCGTCGATGCCGATGGTCGTGTTGACCAGGTCGTCAAGACTGTCAAGCTCGCCGCTCGAGAACGTGAATTCCTCGGTGGCGCTGGTGCCGGGCATCAGGTTAGCCGAGAACCAGGGTTCCTTCATGGTGCCGTTGACGTTGGTCTTGCCGGAAGGAGCGTAGAAGGTCAGGTCCTTGTCGCTCTTGTTGGTGATGTTGACGACAAAGCCGATGTCGCCCCAGTCGTCCTTGAACTTCTCGGTGATGGTGATGGTGCACAGATCGTCATCGGCGACGGTGACGGCGGGGGAGATTTCGACGTTCTGGACATCGTCGTCTTCGACGGCCTCATCGATCTCCTCTTCCTTCTCGGCCGCCTCGCGATCCTTCTTCACCGTACCGGACAGGTCCTTGTCGGACTTGGTAAAGACAAGATTGCCGTCATCTTCTTCGAGGATGAGTTTGCCGTCCTTGAGCTTCATGTCGTGCGACTCATCTTCGGCGGTGATGGTTACGGTGGTGGCGTCCTTTGCCTCCCATTTAAGGTCGACGACTTCAAGGAACAGGTCGAGGGCGCCTGTACCGTCCTCATCGAGAATCAGGACGCAGTGGACACCCCAATCCTCGAGCATCTTCATGTACTCATCGGTCAGCTCTTCGCCATCCACGGTTCCACCCGAGAGTTCCCAGCTGCCGACGAAGTTGGCCTTGGGGTCCTTGCCGCCGCCGCTGCAGCCCGTCAGGGCAAAGGCGAGCGCCAGGACGCATGTCAGGAATGCGAGTACGGATTTTTTGAACGTTGTCTTCATGGTGTCCTCCTTTATCGAACGAAACCCATAGAAGCAAATGCGGGGGTGGCGGATCCCCCGCCAATTACCAGATAGAGGGGCTAGGGCCGGGGCGTTCCGCAGTTGCTGCAGAACTTGCCGCCGTTTTCGCTGCCGCAGTTGGGGCAGAACCACTTGGCCGGTGCCGAGGCGGGTGCGGGACTACCGCACTCGGAGCAGAACTTGCCGGTGTTGATGGCGCCGCAGCTGCAGGTCCATGCGCCGGCCGCAGGTGCGGCGGTGGGAGCCGGTGCGGGGGCGTGAGCCGGAGCCGGCTGCGGAGCGGCCTGCTGCTGTGCCTGGCCGGCGGCGAACAGCTGGCTGGCGTTCATGCCGCCCATGCCACCTGCCATGCCCATGCCCATAAAGCCTGCCATCGCGCCGTTGGGGTTGGCGGCTGCCGCGCGCATTGCGTCGCTCTGGGCGCTGGCAATGTTGGCTGCCGCCATGGTGGGATCGCGCATGACCGCGGCTTTCTGCAGGTCCTTGATCATCTGCTCGTCTTCTTGCGAGGCGGCGATGGAGTTGACGCCAAAGCTCACGATCTCGACGCCGCGCAGGTCACGCCAGTCGGCAGAGAGGACCTCGTTGAGCGCGCGGGCGAGCTCGGTGGTGTGGCCGGGGATGGCGCTGTAGCGGATGCCCATCTCCGAGATCTTGGCAAAGGCGGGCTGCAGGGCGGTGAGCAGCTCGGACTTAAGTTGGCTGTCGATCTTGTCGCGCGTGTAGCTATCGGTCACGTTGCCGCACACGTTGGTGTAGAACAGCAGCGGATTGGTGATGCGGTACGAATACTCGCCGTTGCAGCGCACGGAGATGTCGACGTCCAGACCGATGTTGTTATCGACCACGCGGAAGGGCACGGGCGAGGCGGTGCCGTACTTGTTGCCGATGATCTCCTTGGTGTTGATGAAGTAGACACGCTGGTCCTTGCCCGCGTCGCCGCCAAAGGTAAAGCGGCTGCCGATATTGGCGAAGGTCTCCTTGATGGAATCGCCCAGGTTGCCGCTAAAGACGCTCGGCTCGCTGCCGGTATCGAAGACGAACTCACCGGGCTCCAGCGCGACTTCGATGATCTTGCCGTTTTGCACCACGAGCATGCCCTGTCCGTCGTTGACGGCGATGATCGAGCCGTTGGAGATGACGTTGTCCTCGCCGCGCGTGTTGGAGCTGCGGCCACCGGTACGTTTGCTGCCCTTGCAGGCCAAGACGTCAGCAGGCATCGATTCGCAGTAGATAAATTCCTTCCACTGGTCGGCCATGACGCCGCCGGCAGCTCCCAATCCAGCTTTCAAGAGTCCCATGGTGATCTTCCTTTCTCGTCAAAGGCCGGGTGGTATTGGTTGGATTGCTTAGTCGTCCTTGTCGTCTTTCATGACAACGGTGGTCTCGGTGTGGCTGAAGGTGTCGTGTTTCTCGGTTAGGTCGAGCTCGCCACAATACTCATCGGCACAGGTTGCTTCGTTGGCCGTCTTGAGCTGGCCTACCAGTAGCACGTCTCCGATAATCACGATGATCAGCGGCGCGATGATATTGATGAGGATGCCCTCGATATCAAAGGTGAGGTAATCCGGATCGAAGGCGTTCTCACCCATGAAGAGGATCTGGGAGAGGACAAATCCGATCACAAAGAACAGCACCGAGGCGATAGCGAGCTTGGGCTTGGAGCAAGGAAGCTCGCCGACCATACGGCCGGTTTGGCCGTTCATGGCAAACAGGTAGCTCTTGCCGTTCCACGAGGTGGAAAGCATCCACACGGGGAACAGGGCATAGTCGCTGTCTTCCCAGGTGTAGTCGAGCTGCTTGCTTTCGACCGTGGCATCGTCATATTCGTCGACGACGGTTTCGCGCAGGGCCGAGATCGTGCTTTCCTCCATGCGGCGTTCGGCGCGCGCCTTGCAGGTTTCGCAGTCCTCGTCGTAGCGGTTGGCGATGTAGCCGGGCATATACGCGACCGAAAACGGGCGCAGGGCATCGTAGTCAAACGGCTCGATGGCGTCCATGTGGCCGTCGGGCATCTTGGACGATCCGTCGACGGGCACGCGCTTAAACGAGATGTTTCCCTTGCGGTAGGCGTCGTAGTGGTCGGTGGTCGTGACGGTGCGGTCGGATTCCTCGGTCACGGTCTCGTTGGTCGCATCGAAGTACACTTCGCCGTCAACGCGGGCGCCGTAGAGCCAAAATGGCACGTAGACACCTTGGACCTCGTCGATGTGGTTGCCGGTGACAAAGCTCTTGGGCAGCAAGATCTTGCCCTTGTAGTGTTCCTTGAGTGCGGCTGTGACGTCGTCGCGCCCGAGCTTAAACGGAATTACCAGGTCGGGCGAGAAGTCGCCAGAGAGCTGGCCGGGCGCCACGGCGGAGTTGCCGCAGTACGGGCAGGTGGTGACAGCGACGGTGCCGTCGGACACGAGCTCGGCACCGCACGACGAGCAGATGTAGCCAGCGTTTTGGGCGAGCTCCTGCACCGCGTCGTCGGCGACGGGCTTGGGCGTTGCGGCTGCTGCATCGGCTTTGGCATCTGCCTTGTCCTGGCGCTCGCGATAGAGGGCCTCGACTTCTTCGACTTCAAAACGAGAATCGCAGTAGTCACAGACGAGCTTTTGCTCGGCACTGGCAAAATGCAAGGGGCCACCGCAGGCAGGGCACTGATAGTTAACGCTCTCGAAGGCCATGATCGGTCCTTTCCGTGCCGGGGGCTATGCGCCGATGGCGCCGCCGCAGTATTCGCAGCGCCCACTGGCATCGGGAATGGTGGTGGCTCCGCAGAAGGGGCAGGTCACCGCGGTCTTGGGAGCCTTGGCGGCCACGACGCTGTCGCGCGTCTCCTGGCGCAGCTGCACCAGGGCGTCGCGGACCTCGGTTGCCTGGCGCTTGGCCTCGCGGTATTCGATGGAGCCGCGCTGATCGATGGTGGAGTCGTTCACGCGCAGGTTGATCTCGGTGAAGTACGGCGTGTTGACGTGGATGGTCAGATTAAAGTCGTAATCCAGGTCGTAGCGCGGCGGGTTGTAGCTCTCGCGCTCGCCGTCCTTGGTCTCGCGATAGATCTCGGTGCGATGCTCGTCGATATCCATATCGCAGCCGAGTACCTGCGAGAACTCGATGATGTCGGGATTGGCGTCGCGCCAGCGGCTCTGCGAAGTGATGATCAGCAGGCCCGCGTCCTCATCGAGCATAATATTGGTGCGCCCGGCAGAAAGCGTGCGCGTGGGGTTGAACGAAGACAGGCGCTCGGCGTTGGCCTCGCGGTAGGCGAGTTGCTCACGGATATCGTCCGCGGTGCTGGAGCGATAGCCGTGAAAGTAGGGGGAGAGCTTGCCGGCGCACTCTTTGCACAGGTAGCCTTCATTGATTTTTGTCTTACCTAGAAGTCCCAGCTCGGTACCGCAAATCGCGCACTCTTTCTTCTCGAACATCTTGTCAAAGAAGCCCATGGCTGCCTCCCATCAACTGGTAGCGTGTGTCACTTTTGATGATGGGGGAGTGCGCGATCCTTCGCGATACCCAGACGGCTCAAGGAGTCTCCACAACTGGGACACATGGCCCATTTTTCATCCGACACATAGGGACACTCCTTGCTGCGGGTAGTCATTGCACTCATTGGGGACGTACTTAAATGAGTGGTAGTTGGGGACACTCCTGGCCGAGCTAGAGATCGCGCGCGTCCCTTCTGGTCCATGCGGCTCAAAATCGCGGCGTGATGTGGACGGCTGGGGTCGAATTGGCAGCATTTCGAGCCTGGCTTCGATATTGAGACTGGTTCTTTATTAAAATAGATTTCCAGACAATTGAGTGGCTGGGGGTTAACCATGAGGGGCATGGGAGACACAACCGCATATCTGCGTCGGGGCATTCGGGAGATTATATGCCTGGCGCTGTTCTTCTTCACGTTTTTGGCGTGCGAGTATCTCTTTGATGTGCGCATAGCCGAGTTCGTGCCATCGAGTGAGGTCGTCATCTACGAGAGCATCGTTGTCGGCGCGAGCGTGATTGGCTTTTTCGTACGCCCATTTCTGTACTATCGCCTTCCCCAGACGATCGATGCGACGAGCGATATTACAGGCGTGCTGTTGGTATCGGCGTTGCTGCTGATGATTACGGCAGTGCGGTTTGAGGTAGTAATTGCCGGCGGCCTGGTGGCGTGCTGCGCCCTGGGCTATTGCGGATCGACCGCCCATGCCAATCTTGCGCGGCGTTTTGCGCAGACGCCCTGCCTGGCGCGCGCCGCCGCACTTTCCTATGCCATGGGCGTTCTGGTACAGGTGATCAACCACATGGTGATGCCTGTCGGTATTCCTCAGCAGGCTGTTCTGGTCGTCTGTGCGATCGCGCAGGTGGCGTTGCTCCACGGTGCCCGACGCGCCAAGCTGCGCGACGAGTCCGACCCCAACTTTGAACCCAGTGCTGCCGGGCTTTCGGTAGATGCTCTGGAATATGGCGCCAAGTGGCATGACGATCCCGAGGCAAAGGCGGCATTCCGTCGCGCCGTAGTTCGCCTGACCGTGGCGACGGCGTATCTTTCCAGCATATTCGCCGCTCTCAACGCGGGCTTCACGACCTTGCATGCTGTCGGAGCCGTCGATTTGGGCGATTGGCCGCGCCTGCTGCTTGTCGTGAGCTCGTTGGTCGCTGGCGCACTATTTGACCTGCACGGCCGCTCGTATATGAATATCGGCATGACATGTGCCGCCATACTGTCCACGCTTTCGTTCTTTGTGCTCATCGTCGATGGCAATGGCGGCAACGAGCTTGCTGCCACGATCATCTTTTATCTGGGCTCGGGCTTTTTCGTGGTGTTCTTTACCACAAAATATGCCGCCGTCTCGCTCTATGCGCGCTGGTCATATTTTTGGCCGTGCATGGGTCGCGTCGTCAACAACGTGTGCTCGATGCTCGTGACGGCGCCGGCGGTGGCGATCATCTCGAGTCAAAACGTGCTGGCTGCGGTCGGTGCGGCGCTCGTGATGTTTGTGGGCATTGCGATTACGCTGCTGGGGCAGTTGGGGCAACGAGCCGATGATGCCGTGATGCAGGATGGCCTGCCGCTTGCCACCGACGATCTTGGTGGGGATCTTGCGCCCACATGCTCCGACCCCGAGCCCGTGGAGGCAGCGGAGCTCACGTCCGATGAACGCCTTGATGCCTTCGTCGCCACCTTTGGGCTTACAGAGCGCGAGCGCGATATTCTTGAGGTCTTGGTCGTTTCGGACCAGAGCGTTCAGGACATCGCCACAACGCTCTTCCTTTCGCGCTCCACGCTCTATCGCCACATTTCCTCAATCAACAAGAAGACCGATACCGCCTCGCGTGTGGCCCTTATCAACTTCTTCTGGTCCTGGACGCCCAAGGACTAGCTAATTTTCCAATAAGTTGCGGTGGAATAGTCCCTAAATTAAAGTCACGGGGCTTTAAACAGGAACTATTCCACCGCAATTGCTGAGGGGATAGATTGCGGCAGCGGCAGAGGCAACGGCAGCGGCAGAGGCGTTGGCAGCTGTGGTAGTGGCAACGGCAACTGGCAGGGTGTTTTCCGTCTGCTTGCTACAGCAGCTCGCCGTGGCGTGCAATGTAGCGGCGCTTTGCCAGCTGAGTGAGCGCGATGTAGGCGGTGACGATGCCGACGAGCAGCGCGAAAAAGCTCGCGGGCAGTGCCATGAGGCCGAGCGCATCGGCGATGGGGCTTGCCGGCAGCCATGTGACGAGCGCCAGGCCCAGCACGGTAAGAACGCACAATGCGGGCGCGGCGTGGTCGCGCGTGCTCGGCAGATGCGGGGAGCGCAACATGTGGACCACGAGTGTCTGCGACCACATGGACTCGACAAACCAGCCGCTCTGGAAGAGCGCAGCAAAGGTCGCCATACCCGTGACGTCGCCCGCAGCGGCAAGCTCGGACCAGCTTGCGTCCACGGCGGCGGGGCACACGACAAAGAAGAGCGCGGCGAAGGTCACGATGTCAAACAGCGAGCTCACGGGGCCCAGCTCGAGCATAAAGCCCTTGATGGACGCGGCGTCCCAGGCACGCGGGCGGGCAGTCCAGGCGTCATCGACGGTGTCCCACGGCAGTGCGATGCACACGATCTCGTAGACCAGCGACAGCAGTACCAGCTGCAGGGCGCTCATGGGCAAAAACGGCAAGAACAGGCTCGCGACGGTCACGGACAGCACATTGCCAAAGTTGGAGCTCACCGTGGTCTTGAGGTACTTGAGCAGGTTGCCGTAAGTGCGGCGGCCTTCGATGATGCCGCGCTCGAGCACGCCCAGGTCCTTCTGAAGCAAGATGATATCGGCGGATTCCTTGGCAATATCGACGGCCGAATCGACCGAGATGCCGCAATCGCTCGCACGCATGGCGGCGGCGTCGTTGATGCCGTCGCCCATAAAGCCCACGGTGTGGCCGAGCATCTCGCGCATGACACGTACCAGGCGCGCCTTCTGCAGCGGCGAGAGCTTGGTGAAGAGGTGGGTTTTCTCGGCGCGCTCGGCAAGTTCGGCGTCATCGAGCGCATCGATCTCGGAGCCGAGCAAGACGTTGCTCGCATCGATACCAATCTGCTCGCAGACGGTGGCGGCGACGCGGTCGTTGTCGCCGGTTAGGACCTTGACCGCCACGCCCTTGGCCTCGAGGGTGGCGACGGCGCCCGCGGCACTTGCTTTGGGCGGATCGAGGAAGGCCAAAAAGCCCATCAGCACCATGTCGCACTCGTCGGCGATGCCAAACTCGCCCACGCAGCGCGGATTGGTCTTCTGCGCCACGGCAATTACGCGTAGGCCCTCGGCGTTAAGTCCGGCGATCTGCTTGCGAATCTGGGCGAGCTTCTCGTCGGTGAGCGGCTGAGCGATGCCATCGATCTCGACAAAGGAGCAGATCTCGAGCATTTCCTCGGCGGCGCCCTTGGTAACCATCTGGGTTTTGCCTTGGGCGTCGGCGACAACTACGCTCAGGCGACGGCGCGAGAAATCGAAGGGAACCTCGTCGACCTTGGTGTAGCGGTCGCGCAGGCTCTGGCCCAGCATGGAATCGGGTGCGACGGTCGAGGGTGTCACATCGGCACGGTCGATTACGGCCAGGTCGATAAGATTTTTGAGGCCGGTCTGGAAGAAGCTGTTCAAAAACGCATGGCGCAGCACGCGCGCGTCCTCGTTGCCATCGGTGTTGAGGTAGCGCTCGAGCACGATGCGGTCTTCGGTGAGGGTGCCGGTCTTGTCGCAGCACAGGACGTCCATCGCTCCGAGGTTTTGAATCGCCGGCAGCTCCTTGACGATAACCTGGCGACGGGCGAGGTCCTTGGCGCCCTGCGACAGGCTCGTGGTCACGATGACGGGAAGCATCTGCGGCGTGATGCCCACGGCCACGCTCGTGGCGAACAGCAGCGCGTCGATGACGTTGCCCTTGGTGGCGGCGTTGATGGCAAAGACGGCCGGCGCCATAACGAGCATCAGGCGCACCAGCAGCATGGAGACGCTCGAGACGCCGCGGTCAAACGCGCTTTTTTCGCCGCGCCCGTTGAGCATCTTGGCGATGCCGCCCAGGTAGGTGTCCGAGCCGGTGGCAACGACAAGCGCCATGGCGGCGCCGTTTTGCACGGAGGTGCCGGTAAAGACGATGTTCTTGCAGGCAGAGAGTGGCAGTGCGGAGCCGTCGGCGCCCTCGACGACGGTGACGGCGGTGGTCTTCTCGACGGCCTCGCTCTCGCCGGTGAGTGCGGACTCGATCACAAACAGGTCGCGCGCGGTGATGATGCGGGCGTCTGCTGGCACCATATCGCCGGCAGAGAGGCGGATTACATCGCCGGGGACGAGCTCGTCGAAGGGGATCTCGATGCGCCCGCCGTCGCGCAGGGCGGTGCAAGTGTTGGAGACCAGGTCCTTGAGGGCCTCGGCCGCATTGCCGCTGCGGGCTTCCTGGATAAACTTCATACCGCCCGATACCAGCAGCATGATGCCGATGACGATGACCGTGGAGGGGTCGCGCTGCGGCTCGGGTACGGCGAGCACGTCGATGTAGAGCGAGACCAGCGCGAGCGCGGCGAGGATGCCGGCGAAGGGATCGATGAACGCGTCGGCGATGCGGCGGGCGAGCGTTTTGGTCGTTGCCTCGATGGTGTTGGGGCCGACGGCGTTCAGGCGCTCAGTTGCCTGCTCGACGGTGAGGCCGTTTGCCGTGGCGTCAAGCAGTACGAGGGCGTCCTCGGCACTATGGGTGGCGGCGAATATGGTGTTCTTGGATAGGCCGGTATGAGCGGCAGGGCGCGCCGTGCGGCGGCGCTTGGAGATGGCTTCGAGTACCGTGACGGTTTTGAGCATCAGCATAGGGTCCTCCTTGTTGAGGGGAGTTAGCGTACGTGTCGTATTTGCTTCAAAAAACCTAGATGTCGCTCACGTCAAGCTCTTGAGCCCACAAAGGGTGCAGCGCGCCTTTGTGGTGGTTTTGGCGATCTGCCGGTGGCGTTTATGCGTGTGCGGAGTTCTCGCGGCGTGCCGAGGGCGACATGCAGGTTTTTCGACTAGGACTGCCTTCCATGGCACACCTCCTAAAGGCTGAGCGCAGCGCGCTTTGGGTATCTCGTACCCCTTTTTAATCCGCCCGCATTCTTGATGAGGGGGTTTGACATGTCAACCCCATTGTTCGGAAAACCATTTCCCCTGACAAAGCCTTTACAGAATGCCGTGGCCCCAAAGCGCGCCCGCATCGACGCTTCGCCTGCGCTAAACTGGAAGGCACGTACGCGATTACGAGAGGAGCCCGCATGGAGGCTTACAAGCAAGAGTTCATCAAGTTTATGGTCGAGTCCGACGTTCTTAAGTTCGGCAGCTTTACGCTCAAGAGCGGCCGTCAGTCCCCGTTCTTTATGAACGCCGGCGCTTACGTGACGGGCTATCAGCTCAAGAAGCTGGGCGAGTATTACGCCCAAGCCATCCACGATAACTTTGGCGACGACTTTGATGTGCTGTTTGGACCGGCCTACAAGGGTATTCCGCTGGCCGTCGTGACCGCAATTGCCTACCACGAGCTGTACGGCAAGGAGGTCAAGTACTGCTGCGACCGCAAGGAGGCCAAGGACCACGGTGCCGATAAGGGCAACCTGCTGGGTTATGAGCCCAAGGACGGCGACCGTGTGGTCATGGTCGAGGACGTTACCACCAGCGGCAAGTCCATCGACGAGACCTATC
>UQWG01000013.1 GCA_900544645.1 uncultured Collinsella sp. | reverse complement strand
GCGAACCTCCAGTCCGGACCGCCCCGCGGTCCAACTTTCTGTCCGCACCCCCTTTTGAGGCTAAACAGGAACTATCTCACCGCAACTGCGTTGAGCGTTTTTTGGCAGCCGGTTTACTTGCTTGCGAACAGCCAGACTAGGATGATCACTAGGATTGCGGCGACGATGCAGACGATGGCGCCGGTGAATTTGATGCGTGAGTCGCGGGTACGCTCGCGCACCGCGTCCTCGGCGGCCTCGAGCTGGGCGACTTCTCGCTCGGTCTCGGCGTGTTCGGCTTTGTCTCGGGCCAAGGATCCTGCAAGCGACTCAGTGATCTCTGGGTGGTCGTGCACCTCGGTCGCCTGTTCGATGATTGACTGCGCATGTGCGGCATCTGCTTGGGCGTTGGCGATGCTCTGCTCCTGGTCGCGGCGTGCCTTGTCCTCGGCAGTGATCTTCTCGCGCAGTTCGCGCTGACGAGTCGCGGCGGCAGTCTTCGCCGTCTGCAGCTCGTCGCGCGCGGCATCGGCTTCGGTCGTCACGGCTTGGTGCGCGCGTTTTGCGTCGGCGATAGGGGCTTGAGCTTGCTCGACGGCCTGCTCGGCTGCGGCAAGCGAGTGTTCAAGGTCGGCGGTGATACGCGGGACATCTTCTTCGGCTTTACGCAGGGCATCTGCCGTGTCGGAGATCTGCATCGAGAGCTCGCTGGTGCGCACCGTATAGTTGGCGGGATTTGCCGAGGGATTGCGTTGCAGCTCGGCATACTCATGACGCAGTGTCTCGAGCTGGGCGCGCGTGGCGTCGACGGTTTGTTGTGCGGCGGCAATGCCGGCGTCTCGCTCGGCCTGCACCTTGTCGCGGATGCGCTTGGAATCCTCAAGACGGCGAACGAGGCGGTTGCCGGTCTCGCGCGAGCTCGCCTCGCGGGCCTCCACGGCATCGAGCGCGGCCTTCAGGCGGAGCTCGGTCGCGTCATCCTCTGTCTTCATTTGTTCGAGCTGACCCTTGAGCTCTGCTACTTTGGAAGCATGGACATCGCGATTGATTTCGGCTGCCGCAGCGGTCTTTTGCGCTGTGGCGATCGCCTGACGCTGGTCGGCGACGATCTGCTCGTAGCGGCCTGCGATATCCTGGCGCGTCTCGAGTTCCTCGGCCTGATCGGCAATGCGCTGCTCAAGTTCGGCCAGGTGGGCGCGGGCATCGGCAAGTGCCTTTTTCGCGGCGTTCATCTCGCGCATGGCCGAGGCACCCTGGGCGATAAAGGTGCCCACGGCGTTCGCAGTGTTCGAGACAGCGGTCCCCAGATCGCGGCTCGCGGCGGGGGAGTGCGGAGCGGTCGGGCGAGCGGTGTCGGCGGCGTCCGCATCGGCAGCCTGCGGCGCGGCGATATTGCCGGTACCGCCCTCGACCACAGAAAAGCCTGCTGCGTGCGGATCGACCGCATCGGCGCCAATCGTGGGGTGCTCGAGCTGCAGAAACGAGGGCATGGTGCTGCCCTGGTCGGCAACCGGAGTCTCGCCGGGCACAAAGGTCGAGGCCGCCTCGGCGGCCTCCTCTTCCTCGGCATCAATATCGGCATCGGCGACGGCGTCTTTCATCGCTTTGACAGCATCCATCATGGAGTCCATGACGGCATCGAGCTCTTCTTCCGAAGACACCTCGATGGGGCCCGCTGCTTGCGGGGCGTCGTCCTGTACAGGGGCGTCGTCCTGAGCGGGCGCATCGTCGTTTTGCTCATCGGCGTTTTCTGTTTCGGGGGTTTCCGCCGTAGCGCTTTCGTCCAAGATGGGGTCGTCGATGTCGATACCATCGCAGGTCACAGCGTCAGTATCTGCGGTGACGTCTGCGGGATCATCAATATGCTGTTGAGTCTGGGGGTCCAGCTCGTCTGTCATAGGCATGTGCTCCTCATCGTTGTTTGTCACCCTATGATAAAGTCTCGCGCCGACATCCCGCGCGCCGCAGCAAAGTTTCAAAACGTGTTCGATGGCTCGTTTGGCTGACAAAAATTCGGCCTCTTTATCCAGTTCGTGCTTGACATTCCCTTCGCCGAATGACGTTGTGCCGTTCGCCTGCTGCGGTCTTTATTTTTCACTTGAACCCGCTAAAGTTGCATTTCAGCTTTTGGCGCGTGAAGTTGGATGCGCGCAGTCGGCGGGTGGGCCCGTCGCGATTTGAAAGGACTTTGTATGGGACTTTTCACTGGTAAGACCGTGATCGTCACCGGCGGCGGCAAGGCCACGCTTAAGGACGGTTCCGCTGGCTCCATCGGCTACGGCATCGATATCGCTTTTGCCAAGGAGGGCGCGAACCTCGTCATCACCGGCCGCAACGTCGCTAAGCTCGAGGCCGCCAAGGAGTCTCTCGAGGCCGAGTACGGTGTCAAGGTTCTGCCTGTTCAGGCCGATGTTTCAGCCGGTCAGGACAACGAGGCCGTCGTCCAGAACGTCATCGACAAGGCCATTGAGGAGTTCGGCCGCATCGACGCCGTCGTCAACAATGCTCAGGCCAGCGCCTCGGGCGTGACCATCGCCGATCACACCATGGACCAGTTTAACCTGGCCATTTACTCCGGTCTGTATGCTACCTATCTGTACATGCAGAAGGCCTATCCGCACCTGAAGGAGACTAAGGGCTCCGTGGTCAACTTTGCCTCGGGCGCCGGCCTGTTTGGCAACTACGGCCAGTGCAGCTATGCTGCCGCCAAGGAGGGCATCCGCGGCCTGACCCGCGTTGCCGCCAACGAGTGGGGCAAGGACGGCATCAACGTCAATATCGTTTGCCCGCTTGCTTGGACCGCTGCGCTCGAGAACTTCCAGGATGCTTACCCCGAGGCTTTCAAGGCCAACGTCCACATGCCGCCGGCAGGCCACTACGGCGACGTCGAGAAGGAGATCGGCCGCGTGGTCGTTCAGCTCTGCGGTCCCGACTTTAAGTACATGAACGGCGAGACCGTCACCCTCGAGGGTGGCATGGGCCAGCGTCCTTAGGGGTTACGCGGTTTTTCCAAACCGCGTAACGGCTCGACGCTGCGCGGTCACCAGGGCGACAACTTGTCATTCAAAGAGGGTGGCATGACCAGAAGGTCTATGCCGCCCTCTTTTCATGCCAATTTGTTCGCTCTGGCGACCGCTCGCTGACGTCGCCAGAGCATCGGCGTTGCCTTGGCTGTTGGAGATGATCTCGTAGTCGTTGGGGGCGTTCTTAAATGACTAGTCATAAGGGACACTCTTGCCGGCACTTGGGGACAGTCCCTAAGTATCGGCAGATTGGGACATTCCTTTGCAAGATGGCGCTGAAGACTGTCCCCAACGACCGGCTCGGGAACCTGATCCTAATGCACTAGTTTCTGTCGAGTCGGTGCTTCTTGCGGGTTGCCCGTATAATGGTTTGCGTATGAACCGCAACCAAGGAGTTCCAGTTTATGGACCAGAGCCTTTTTAAATTCGACCTGATCGCAGAGGACCCGACGACGCATGCGCGTGCCGGCGTGCTGCACACCCCGCACGGCGACATCGAGACGCCGATCTTTATGCCCGTGGGCACCAAGGCAAACGTCAAGGGTATTCCCACCGAGACCGTCAAGCAGCTCGGCGCCCAGATCGTGCTTGCCAATACCTATCACCTGTCCATGCGCCCCGGCGAGGACACCATCGCCGAGCTGGGCGGCCTGCACAAGTTTATGAACTGGCACGGCCCTATCCTCACCGACTCGGGCGGTTTCCAGGTGTTCAGCCACAACGACGCGGTCAAGCTCACCGACGAGGGCGTGCGCTTTATCGTCAACGACTACGACGGTCGCCACGTGTTCTGGACGCCCGAGGACAACATGGAAATCGCCATGAAGCTCGGTTCCGACATCTGCATGCAGCTCGACCAGTGCCCGGGCTATCCCGCCACGCGCGCCTACGTTGAGCGCGCCGTGGAGCTGTCGAGCATGTGGGCCGAGCGCTGCTATAAGGCGCATACCCGCGACGACCAGGCACTCTTTGGCATCGTCCAGGGTGGCATGCACCTGGACCTGCGCCTGCGCTCGCTGCGCCATCTGGAGGAGTGCGGCGACTTCCCGGGCTACGGCATCGGCGGCTACTCGGTGGGCGAGGACCACGAGACCATGTTCGAGACGCTGGCGCCGCTGGCTTCCGAGTACATGCCCAAGCACAAGCCGCGCTACCTGATGGGTGTCGGCAACCCCACCACCCTCGTGCGCGGCGTGGGCGTGGGCATCGACATGTTCGACTGCGTGCTGCCGACGCGCACCGGCCGCATGGGCACGGCGTTCTCCAGCGAGGGTCGCCTCAACTTCCGCAACGCGCGCTTTGCGCACGACGATGGCCCCATCGACCCCACCTGCACCTGCCCGGTGTGCACAGGCGGCTACAGCCGCGCGCTCATTCGCCACATGGTCACGCAGAAGGAGATGCTCGGCGGCATCCTGCTTTCGATGCACAACATCTACTACCTGCTCAACCTTATGCAGCGTGCCCGCCAGGCCATTATCGAGGGCCGCTACGGCGCGTTTGTGAGCGACTGGATGAACAGCCCTGCGGCGGTGGACTACTAAGAGCGGCGCGGGCGCTTGCAGAGCGCGGGCAACGGCAAGGGGCGAGCGGCGGCCGGTCGTCACATTTGCTGACACCGGCCGCACGACCGCTGACCGATAGCTTGCAAGCACTTGATGCATCGTGGGTACCATACCGAATAGTTGATGTTCGGGCGGGTGTTTGACGCATGGCGTCGACCCCGCCCGTTTTCTTTTTCTCGATAGGAGCACCCATGATTAAGAATGAGAACGTCGAGGGCGAGCCCGCCTACGACGAGACGTACCGCCGCGGCCCCGTGGTCATGCGCGGCCCCATGATTCCTAAGGACAACACCTACGCCAACCTGCTGGCGCCCGAAGATTCAACCGACTGGTTGCATGCCGATCCGTGGCGCGTCCTTCGTATTCAGGCAGAATTCGTCGATGGCTTTGGCGCGCTTGCCGAGCTCGGGCCCGCGGTGACCATCTTCGGCAGTGCCCGCACGCCCAAGACCGATCCGCTCTACAAGGCGGCGCGCACGGTCGGCCGCAAGATCGCGCAGCGCGGCGTGGCGGTTATCACCGGCGGCGGCCCCGGCATTATGGAGGCGGCCAACAGGGGGGCGGCGAGTGCCAACGGCAAGTCGGTCGGCTTGGGTATCGAGCTTCCGCACGAGCAGGGGCTCAACAAATACGTGAACCTGGGTATGGACTTCCGCTACTTCTTTGTGCGTAAGACCATGTTCGTTAAGTACAGCTCGGGTGCCATCGTGTTCCCCGGCGGTTTCGGCACGCTCGACGAGATGTTCGAGGTGCTCACGCTGGTGCAGACGCACAAGGTCAAGCGCATGCCGCTTGTGCTGGTAGGCAGCGAGTACTGGCAGGGCCTATTCGACTGGCTTAACGGTCCGGTGATGAGCGCCGGTATGATCAGCCCACTCGATCCAGACCTCGTCCACATCACCGACGACCTCAACGAGGCCGTCGACATCGCCCTGAGCGGGCTGATGTAGGGTAGCAAAAATGGAACGGGGCTAAAAAGACCGGTGCGTAACGTTACATGTCAGTCTTTTTAGCCCCGTCCCAAATGAACTGCTTCTAAGTTGTGGTGGAATAGGGATTGATTTGCGGCTGATAAGCCAAAAACAGTCCCTATTCCACCGCAAGTGGTAAGGGTGCCCCTAGTGGATGGGCTGGTAGCGGGGGCAGTAGCTGATGGCGATGGCATCGACGCCTACGTGGGTGGCGATGGTGCAGCCGATGGGGCCGGTGCCGTCGTCTACGTAGTCCTGGCCCGCGAGCGCCTCGTTGACAAGTTCCTGCTCCTCGGCGGCGCCGGTCGTGAGCACGCGCACGCTTGAGCCCGGGTGCTCGTCCAAAAACGCGAGGCAATCTGCCATGGTGTTGGCGACGATGCGCTTGGCGCCGCGGCCCTTTTTGACGGCCTTGATCTCGCCCGATTTCCACTCCGGCGAAACGGCCAGGCGAATGTTGAGCATTTGCGTGAGCTGGCCGGCGAGCTTGGGCGCGCGGCCGTTCTTAACGAGATTCTCGAGCGTGCGGGGAATCAGCAGCAGGTGGGCGTCGGGCAGCGTCGCGCGGATCTGCGCCTCGGTCTCGTCCAGGCTGCGGCCATCTTCGCGCATGGCCCGCGCGTACTCCACCAGCAGGCCCTCGGCGCCCGAGCCAGTGCGCGAATCGATGCAGCGCACGTCGAGCTCGTGGGTCTCGGCGACCAGGCATGCGTTGGAATAGCAGGCGGACCATTCGCTGCACAGCGAGATAAAGATGGCGCTATCGTGGCCGTCGGCGCGCACGCGGTCAAAGAGTGCCTTGAACTCGCCGGCGCTCGGCTGCGAGGTGTGTGGCAGCTGCTCGGAGCCGGCCATGCGGGCGACGTACTCCTGGGCGGTAATCTGCACCTGGTCGAGCAGGTCCTCGCCCTCGATAATCACATGCAGCGGAATCACGTAAATGCCGAGCTCTTGAGCGCGGGCGGGGGAGATGTCCGACGTGGAGTCGGTTATGATGGCAAAAGACATAATTGCACCTTTCGTTGGGGCGCTTGCGCGCCGCCTTCTGAGAGCAAAGTGCGACAAGTATAGTAGAGTCGTTCCACATTACTAGGTTCAATTGTTGAATAGTCAACAGTTTGAAGTGTCGGTGTGGAAATCATCAACTGGGGAAGAGGAATGCCGATGGAGGCGTTGGAGATATACAAGCGGCCGGTCGTGCTGTTCGATTTTGACGGCACGGTGGCAGATACGGGTCGGGCGGTGATGACCTCGACGCGCAAGACGCTGGCTGTGCGCGGGTTTTCGGAGGCGCAGATGGGTGACCTGCGCCGCATGATCGGGCCGCCCCTGTGGAAGAGCTTTCACGACTTTTATGGCTTCTCCCGCGAGGAGTCGCTTGTGGTGGCTGACGAGTACCGTGCCTTTTTTGATGAGCTGGGACCGGAAGAGTATCCCGTGTTCGATGGAATCCCCGAGCTGCTCGATGGCCTTGTCGCGCAGGGGCATCGCTTGGCCGTGGCAACGTCACGCATGGAGGCGAAGTGCATAGACATGGTGCGTGAGCTGGGGCTTTCTCAGTTTGATGCGGTGGTTGGCATGAATCCGCCGCGGGGACGCGAGACCAAGGCCGATTCGGTTCGCGATGCCCTGGCGGCGCTCGGCGCGACGGCCGACGATGCCGTGATGATCGGCGATCGCTTTAACGATGTGGAGGGCGCGCACGCGATGGGCGTGCCGTGCATCGGCATCTATTCGGGCGCGGCAGCGCCGGGGGAGCACGAGGCCGCGGGCGCCGATGCGGTGGTGCACTCGGTGGCCGAGCTTGCTAAACTTTTCGCTATCTAATAGACATAATGTGAGGGGCGGGCGTACCCGTCGCTCATTGGTAAGGAGGTCGTTCATGAATCAGGTGGAGCAGAGCGTTGCCGAGTATGTCGACGAGGTCTGGGAGGATGTCGTTGCCGATATCGAACAACTGGTGAGCTATCCGTCCGTGGCCGTTGCTGCCGATGCGGAGCCCGGTGCGCCGTTTGGCCGCCCGGTCCGTGACGCGCTCGATTGCGCGCTCGGCATTGCGCAAAAGCTCGGCTATCAGACGAGCGACGACGGGGGCTATGTGGGAATCGCCGATATCCCGGGTCGCGGCGACAAGCAGCTCGCGACCATCTGCCACGTGGACGTGGTGCCCGCCGGCCCCGGCTGGAACACCGACCCGTTTGCGATGGAGCGTCGCGAGGGCTGGCTGCTCGGCCGCGGCGTGATCGACGACAAGGGTCCGGCGGTGTTGTCGCTCTACGCCGGCGCCTACCTGCTCAAGCACGGCATTGTGCCGCGCTATGCCTTCCGCGCGCTGCTGGGCTGCGATGAGGAAGTGGGCATGTCCGACGTTCACCATTATCTGGAGGACCACGCAGACCCCGACTTTTTGTTTACGCCCGATGCCGAGTTCCCGGTCTGCAATGCTGAGAAGGGCCAGTTTGGGGCGACGTTTGTGAGCCCCAAGATCGACGGCGGGCGCATTGTGTCCTGGAGCGGTGCCGAGGCGAGCAACGCCATTCCGTCGCAGTCCATCTGCGAGCTCGCGATTGCCGCCGATGAGCTGCCGGCGCCCGTTGAGAACGCCGACCGCCTGGAGATCACGGCGCTCGATAACGGGCACGCGCAGATTTTTGCCCATGGCATTGGCGGTCATGCCTCGATGCCCGAGGGAACGATTAACGCCGTCGGCCTGATCGTGGCGTATCTGCGCGAGGCCGAGGACGCGTTTGGTGCACGCGACGAGCGCCTGCTGACGCCTGCCGAGCACGAGTTCGTCAAGTTCCTGGCCTTTGTGCATGCGGATGCCTATGGCCGCGGCCTGGGTATCGATGCGACGAGTCCGGCGTTTGGCCCGCTTACCTGCAACGCTGGCGTCATCCGCGTGGCGGATGACCATATTGAGCAGGTCATCGACGTCCGCTTCCCCGATAGCACCAGTGCCGATACCATCCGCGAGCAGCTCGACCCGCTCGTGGGCCGTTTTGGCGTGACGTGCCAGCTGGGTCGCGCTAAGGTGCCGTTCTCGGTGTCTGCCGACGATCCGGCCGTGAAGGCGCTTATTGATACCTATAACGAGTTTACGGGCAAGCATGCTGAGCCCTTTGCCATGGGCGGTGGCACCTATGCGCGCAACTTTGCCCGCGCCGTCTCGTTTGGCCCCGAGGAGACCGGCCTGGAGCTGCCCGAGTGGGGCGGCCAGATGCACGGTCCCAACGAGTGCGCCAACGAGGAACAGCTCAAGCAGGCGCTCAAGATTTATATCGTGGCGATCCTGCGCCTCAACGAGCTCGAACTTTAAGATTACGCGGTTTCCCAATCTAAGTTGCGGTGGAATAGTTCCTAGAATGGGCCATTTGATGGCCAAACAGGAACTATTTCACCGCAACTGCTTTTTATCGGTGTAAAAGGCGGGTCATGCTTGGTGGTGAATTTGTTATTCGTTTGTAAAGCCGAGCCGCGCTTGCGGTAAGGGTCTATCAATAGCCCGTAAGAAACCGCAGTTGGCGCGGGCGCTGCCCGATCGGGGCCGTATCTTTCCAAACAGCAAAGCGGGCAGGGTGCCCGCGATTCGCATGTATGAAAGGAAGATCATGCTCGATCAGGCTTATTCTCGTCGTCAGTTCCTCGGCCTCGCTGGTGGTCTTGCCAGCATCGTCGGTCTCGGTCTCGTTGGTTGCGGCGGCTCTGGCGCATCCGACGCCGCCGACAAGGGTAGCGCCGCTGCTGCCGAGTCCGTCTCCGGCGAGGTGACCTACGACGGTGCCTCTTCGTTCCAGGCTCTCGTCGAGGCCGCTGCCGAGAAGTTCATGGACGCCAACCCCGATGTCTCCGTCTCCGGCTCGGGTAACGGTTCGGGCAAGGGCCTGACCGCTGTCGCCGCCGGCACCGTTGCCATCGGCAACTCCGACGTCTTCGCCGAGACCAAGCTTGAGGCCGATCAAGTCAAGAACCTCGTCGACCACGAGGTCGCCGTCGTGGGCATGGGCCCCGTCGTCTCCAAGAACGTCAAGGTCGACGACCTGTCCCTCGAGCAGCTCAAGGGTATCTTCTCCGGTCAGATTACCAACTGGAAGGAGGTCGGCGGCGACGACGCCACCATCGTCGTCCTCAACCGCAAGGCCGGCTCCGGCACCCGCGCCACCTTCGAGGCCGCCGTCTTTGGCGATGAGGCCGTCGACTTTAAGGGCGACGCCGAGCTCGACAAGTCCGGCGACGTCCAGACTCAGATGGGCAGCACCGATAACGCCATCTCCTACCTCGACTTCTCGCACTTCGATGACTCCAAGTTCAACGCCATCAAGGTCGAGGGCGTCGAGCCCAAGAGCAAGAATGTCACTGATGACTCCTTCAAGATCTGGGCTACCGAGCACATGTACTGCTCCAAGGACGCCGACGAGGCCACCAAGGCCTTCCTGGAGTTCATGCTTTCCGACGACGTCCAGGGCAAGCTCGTCGAGGAGCAGGGCTTCATCCCCGTCTCTGCCATGAAGGTCGTCAAGGACGCCAGCGGCAAGGTCTCTGCTAAATAAGTAATCGCCCCGGAAAGGTTTGCAATGGCAAAACAGCTGCCAAAGCGCGACCTTGAGAACGTGGGCCTGGGCGTCACGGGCGCGTGCGTAGCGCTCGTGACGCTTGTCGTTGCCGCGCTCATCTTTATGGTCGCCCAAAAGGGCCTCTCGGCTTTTGTCAAGGACGGCGTCTCGGTCGTCGAGTTTTTCACCGGCACCAAGTGGGACCTGGCCAACACAGCCGAAAGCGGCCTGCCCTATACCGGCGCCCTGCCCCTGATCATCACCTCGTTTGCGGTCATGGTGCTCTCCACGCTTATCGCGCTGCCCATCGCCATCGGCTCTGCCATCTTTGCGGTCGAGATTAGCCCTAAGTTTGGCTCTAAGATCTTTCAGCCGCTCATTGAGCTTTTGACCGGCATCCCCTCGGTCGTCTTTGGCCTGATCGGTTTTCACGTGGTCGTCGGTCTTATGAAGAGCGTTTTCCACGTGAGCACGGGCCTGGGCATCTTGCCCGGCGCCATCGTGCTGGCGGTCATGATTCTGCCGACGATGACCACGCTTTCGGTCGATGGCCTGCGCGCCGTGCCCGACGGCTACCGCCAGGGCTCGCTCGCGCTGGGCTACACCCGCTGGCAGACCATCTGGCACGTGGTGCTCAAGTCCGCCATGCCGTCGCTCATGACCGCGGTTATCTTGGGCATGACCCGCGCCTTTGGCGAGACGCTCGCCGTGCGCATGGTCATCGGCGGCATCGAGGTCATGCCGACGTCGCTGCTGTCGCCGGCTTCGACCATCACCACCACGCTCACCACGTCCATGGCAGTCTATGCCGAGGGCTCGGCCCAAGACGATGTTCTGTGGGCGCTCGGCCTGCTGCTGATGGGCATGAGTCTCATCTTCATCCTGATCATCCACCTTATCGGCCGCAAGGGGGCGAAGGCTCGTGGCTAGCACGCGTATCCACATCGACGAGGCGAGGCTCGGGCGTGTCCAAAAGCAGGACCGCTTCGCCACGGGCGTGTTGACGGCGATCGTCGCCATCGTCATGCTCATCGTCGTCTCCATGGTGGCCTATATCCTGTTCGAGGGCATCTCGACGCTGTTCCA
Organism: uncultured Collinsella sp.; assembly: GCA_900544645.1. Classification (GTDB taxonomy): domain Bacteria; phylum Actinomycetota; class Coriobacteriia; order Coriobacteriales; family Coriobacteriaceae; genus Collinsella. Next base: position 32,019 of record UQWG01000013.1, on the reverse strand, counting down.
GCCGGGCTTTCTCACGGAGCCGTCGCGCGCCAACGGAACCCAGGGCGGCGTGTTCTACCAGCTGTTCGACTCGTTCTATCTGCTGCTGATCACCCTGATCATCTCGGTGCCCATCAGCCTGGGCGGCGCGGTCTTTTTGGTTGAGTACGCGCCGGACGGTCCCATCCGCGACATCGCTTCCACCGCCATCGAGACGCTGTCCTCGCTGCCTTCCATCGTTGTCGGCATGTTCGGTTTCCTGGTGTTCTCGGTGCAGCTGGGCTGGAAGTACTCCATCATCTCCGGCGCCGTCGCGCTCACCATGTTCAACATTCCCATCCTGGTGCGCGTGATCCAGCAGGCGCTCGAGGACGTGCCGCAGGCCCAGCGCGATGCGTGCCTGGCCATGGGCCTTACCCGCTGGGAGGCCACGCTGCACATCCTGATCCCCGAGGCCATGCCTGCCATCGTGACCGGCATCGTGCTTTCGGCCGGCCGCGTGTTTGGCGAGGCCGCGGCACTGCTCTTTACCTCGGGCATGAGCTCGCCGGTGCGTTTGAACTTCTTGAGCTTTAACCTGTCGAGCCCCACCTGCGCTTGGAACGTGTTCCGCCCCGGTGAGTCGCTCGCCGTGCACATCTACAAGATTTACGGCGAGGGCAGCCCCGAGGCCCAGCAGATCGTTTGGGGCACCGCTGCACTGCTGATGATCTGCGTGCTGCTGTTTAACATAGTTGCCCGTATCGTGGGCAAGCAACTGGCAAGGAAGATGACGGCCGAATGAGCGAGATGAATGCAACGCCCGCAACCGAGGCGGCCACGTCCGAGACCCAGGACTTTCTGTCGAGTGTGGGGGAGAGCGAAAAACGCGTGCGCGTGAGCGGCAGGGCCGTGAGCGACGAGGTCGTGCTCTCCACCAAGGACGTCAACGTGTACTATGGCGACCACCATGCGCTGCACGATACGTCGCTCGACTTTCACAAGGGCGAGATCACGGCGCTCATCGGGCCTTCGGGCTGCGGCAAGTCGACCTTCTTGCGTAGCCTCAACCTGATGAATCGCGAGATTCGCGGCTGCCGCGTGGAGGGCGAGATCAATTACCGCGGGCGCAACGTGAATACCAAGACCGAGAACACCTACGAGCTGCGTCGCTCCATTGGCATGGTGTTCCAACAGCCCAACCCGTTCCGCAAGTCCATTCGCGACAACATCACGTTTGCGCCTAGGCGCCACGGCATCACCGACCGTGACGAGCTCGACCGCATGGTCGAGGAGAGTCTGCGCGGCGCGGCGCTGTGGGACGAGGTCAAGGACAAGCTCGACAAGAGTGCCTACGCGCTTTCGGGCGGCCAGCAGCAGCGTCTGTGCATCGCGCGCACGCTGGCGCTCAACCCCGACGTGATCCTGTTTGACGAGCCCTGCTCGGCGCTCGACCCCATCTCGACGCTGGCGATCGAGGACCTTATGTCGTCAATCGTTGCCGACCGTGCCATCGTCATCGTGACGCACAACATGGAGCAGGCGTCGCGTGTGTCCAACCGCACGGCGTTCTTCTACATGGGCGATATGGTCGAGTACGACGAGACCGACGAGATTTTCCAACGGCCCAAGGATAAGCGGCTGAATGATTACCTCACCGGCATGTTCTCCTAGTCCGGGACATGCTTGAGGCCCGTGGCGGCCACGGTCGCCACGGGACTGATTGGAGGGGCGGGTCATCTCTTGCGGGAGATGGCCCGCCTTTTTGCTCTGCGACCGAAACGACCACCACAAAGGGGACAGGCACCTTCGTGGTGGTTTGGGGTGGGGCTCGCTGCTATCATGGACAACGTTGAATTTCTACGAAGGAGCAGGGCATATGGCGATTCTTTTGGGATGCGATTCCATCAGCCTAGAGTTTCCCACCAAGCATATTTTCGATAGCGTGACGCTCGGCGTGGGCGAGGGCGACCGCATTGGTATTGTTGGTAAAAACGGCGACGGCAAGTCGACGCTGCTGAGCGTGCTCGCCGGCACGCTGGAGCCCGACGATGGCCGCGTGACGCATCGCCGCGGCACCACGATCGGTCTGCTCGGCCAAAAGGACCAACTTGTCGACACCGATACCGTGCATCATGCCGTCGTGGGCGACACTCCCGAGTATGAGTGGGCGTCGAGTCCGCGTACGCGCCAGATCCTCGCCGGTCTCATTAGCGATGTGCCCTGGGAGGGCACGGTGGGCGAGCTTTCGGGCGGTCAGCGCCGTCGCGTGGACCTTGCGCGCCTGCTGATCGGCGACTACGACGTGCTCATGCTCGACGAGCCCACCAACCACCTGGACATGCGCACCATCAACTGGCTCGCGCGTCACTTAAAGGCCCGCTGGCAGCGCGGTCAGGGCGCCATGCTCGTGGTCACGCACGATCGCTGGTTCTTGGACGAGGTCTGCACCAGCATGTGGGAGGTCCACGACGGCCAGGTCGATCCCTTCGAGGGCGGCTACTCGGCATACATCCTGCAGCGCGTGGAGCGCGACCGCATGGCCGCAGTTACCGAGGAGCGTCGTCGCAACATGGCACGCAAGGAGCTCGCGTGGCTGAGCCGTGGCGCCCAGGCGCGCTCCACCAAGCCCAAGTTTCGCGTGGATGCCGCTCGCGAACTCATCGCCGACGTGCCGCCCGTGCGCGACGAGCTGGAGCTCAAGCGCCTGGCGGTGAGCCGCCTGGGCAAGCAGGTCATCGACGTGATCGACGTGGACGCCGGCTATGCGGATACCGACGGCGCGCCCAAGCAGGTGCTCTCCGACGTGACCTGGCTTATCGGCGCGGGCGACCGCTATGGTCTTTTGGGTGAGAACGGTGCCGGCAAGTCCACGCTGCTCGACGTGATCCAGGGCAAGATCGCGCCCCTGCGCGGCCGCGTGAAGATCGGCCAGACGGTACGTTTTGGCGTGCTATCGCAGCAGCTCGAGGAGCTCGAGCCCTACATGGGCGACACGATCCGCGAGGTGCTCAGCAACTATAAGAAGTACTACGTCATCGACGGCAAGGAGACTTCGCCCGAGAAGCTCTGCGAGCGCCTGGGCTTTACGACGCAGCAGCTCTGGAGCCGCATCGGCGACCTTTCGGGCGGCCAGCGCCGTCGCCTGTCGCTGCTGCTGACAATCCTGGACGAGCCCAACGTGCTTATCCTGGACGAGCCGGGCAACGACCTGGATACCGATATGCTCGCGATTGTCGAGGACCTGCTCGATGGCTGGCCCGGCACGTTGATTCTGGTGACGCACGACCGCTTTTTGATGGAGCGCGTGACCGACCAGCAGTGGGCACTGCTCGATGGCCATCTGACGCATATGCCCGGCGGCGTCGACCAGTACCTGCGCCTGTGCAACGCCACGGCCGAGGGCGAGCCCGTGGGCGCGCCGAGCGCCAAGACCGGCACGTTCGACACCGGCGCCGCAGCGGTTGCGGCCGAAAAGCCTAAGACGAGCGGCCAGCCCAACGGTCTTTCCAACGCCGAGCGCCAGAAGCTCCGCCGCGAGGTGAGCTCGCTCGAGCGCAAGATGGAGACGCAGCGCGCTCGCGTGGAGGAGGCCGAGGCCGCGATGGCTCAGGTCGATCCCACCAACTACACGGCGCTCGGCGAGCAGCAGGCAAAGATCGACGAGGCCCATGCCGCCATGGACGAGCTGGAGATGGCGTGGCTCGAGGCGAGCGAAAAGCTCGAGGGCGAGGAGTAGGCGAGGATGATCAGGGCCGCGTTTTTCGATATCGACGGCACGCTGCTGAGCTTTAAGACCCACCGGATTCCGGCGTCGGCGCAGCAGGTGCTCGACAGCTTTCACGAGCAGGGGATCGCATGCGTGATCGCCACGGGCCGTCCGACCTACCAGATGCCCGATTGGCTGTTCGACCTGGGCTGGGATGCGTACATTACGCTTTCGGGCCAGCACTGTTTTGATGCCGAGGGCGTCTACCGCAGCTGTCCGATTGACCCGGACGACGTTGCGGTGATCGTGGACCAGGTGGCCGAGGGGCGCTACGACTCGCTGTGCATGCAGGGCGAGAACTCGTTTGTGAACCGCCTGTCCGAGCGTGTGGTGACGGCCGGTAGCAACGCGGGAATCGTCTACCACGAGGAGCCGTTTGAGCATGCCTTTGATGCGCCGGTCTACCAGTTCTGCGCCTTTGTGGACCCGGCCGACGAGCATATCGTGACCGACGCCGTGTCGCATTCGCTCACTACGCGCTGGTGCGATTTGTTCTGCGACATTATCCCTGCCAACGGCGGCAAGGACCTGGGCGTGGCAGCGACGCTGGAGCGCCTGGGCATCGACGCGAGCGAGGCGATTGCCTTTGGCGACGGCGAGAACGACCTGTCGATGTTCTCGGCCGTGGGCACAAGTGTGGCCATGGGCAACGCACAGGACACGGTGAAGGCTGCGGCGACCTATGTGACGACTGCCGTGGACGACGACGGCATCTACAACGCTGCGAAGCACTTTGGACTCGTGTAGCTGCGGGCCGGCACCTGGCAGCTGGGGACGCTCCTTGCGGGGCGTCCCCATTTTGATTTCATTCCGCACGTTTTGTGAAACACGGCTAACTTTTAGACAAAGTAGTAAGACATGGGCAACTTTTGCGTTAAAGTAAGCGGTGGAAAGTATCCAAAGGCTAACTAGCAATCATCGCGAAAGGCAGCCCATGGCCCTACGTGAATCCGGAGAAGACTATCTCGAATCGATCTACGTTCTGTCTGAACGTCAGGGCATCGTGCGCTCGATCGACGTTGCGGAGTACCTCGGCGTAACCAAGGCGAGCGTTTCCAAGGCCATGGCGACGCTGGAAAGCAACGGCTATGTCGAAATGGGCAAGCGCGACGTTCATCTGACGGAGCGTGGTCTGGAGGTCGCTCGCCAAATGTGGGAGCGTCACTGCTTTTTCGTGGGGCTGCTGGAGGATGCGGGTGTTTCGGCTGAGGTCGCGTCGCAAGAGGGCTGCCACATGGAGCATTGCCTGAGTGAGGAGAGCTTTGAAAAGCTAAGATCGATGCTGGGACGGGAAGATGTAGCGGGTCCAACAACAGAAGCCTAACTGACCCACAGTAGCGCGGAGTTCACGCAAAGCGCGAACCAGCGTCGGGATCAGTAGTCCCATCAACTAAGTACAACTCAGACAAGGAACCCCGCCAGCAAGCGATGCCCAGGAACCGCCAGCTGTGTCACCGCAGGCCGGGGCCGAGCTTGGTTTTGAAAACACTCCGCAGCGCGAGGCCCGCCTTTCCGTTGCTCCGCAGGAGCAGGAAAGACGGGCCTCATGCGCGAGGACGTTTTCAAAACCAAGCTCGGCCCCGGCCGGCCGGACAGCACTACAGGTTCTTGACCCCCATCGCGCGCATGGCGTTCAGGATGGCGATGATCGCCACGCCCACGTCGCCGAACACAGCAAGCCACATGTTGGCGATGCCGAGCGCCGCAAGCACCAAAATCAGCAGCTTAATACCCAGCGCAAAGATGATGTTCTGCCAAACAATCGCCATGGTCTTGCGCGCCACGCGGATCGCGCGGGAAATGTTGGACGGCTTGTCGTCCATGAGCACAACGTCGGCGGCCTCAATTGCGGCGTCGGAACCCATGGCGCCCATGGCAATGCCAACGTCTGCGCGGGTGAGCACGGGCGCATCGTTGATGCCGTCGCCGACAAAGGCGAGCTTGCCCTTGCCCGATTCGGCTGCCAGCAATGCCTCGACGCGCTCGACCTTGTCGCCCGGCAGTAGTTGCGCGTGGAACTCGTCGAGCCCCAGCTGCTTGGCCACCGCAGCAGCCACTTCCTCGCGGTCGCCCGTGAGCATGACGGTGCGCTTGACGCCGGCGGCGTGCAGGTCGCGGATCGTCTGCTCGGCGTCGGCCTTAACGGTGTCTGCAATCACGATGTGGCCGGCGTAAACGCCGTCAACGAGCACATGGAGGATCGTGCCGACAACCTCGCAATTGGGAGCGTCGATACCGGCCGCAGCAAGCATCTTGGCATTGCCAACGACGACGTGCTTGCCGTCGATGGTTGCCGTCACGCCGTGGCCCGCGTCGTTGGTGGAGTTGCTAACGCGCTTGGGGTCGACCTCGCTCTGGTAGGCGACACGCACGGACTGCGCGATGGGATGGTCGGAGAACGACTCGGCAAGGGCGGCGACCTCGAGCAACGACTGCTCGGTATAGCCGGCTTCGGGGTGTACCGCCACGACCGAAAACGTGCCGTTGGTGAGCGTGCCGGTCTTGTCAAAGACGACGGTGTCCACATCGGCGAGCGTCTCGAGGTAGTTAGAACCCTTGATGAGGACGCCCAGCTTGGATGCGCCGCCAATGCCGCCAAAGAAGCTGAGCGGGACGCTAATCACGAGCGCGCACGGGCAGCTGACGACCAGGAAGGTCAGGCCGCGCAGGATCCAGTCGGACCAGGCGCCGGTGACCAAGCCGCCGCCGAGCGCGAGTACCGCGGCAGCGCCGGTGACGGCGGGCGTGTAGACGCGGGCGAAGCGCGTGATAAAGTTCTCGGTGCGCGCCTTCTTTTCGCTGGCATTTTCCACGAGCTCCAGGACGCGTGCGACGGTGGACTCGCCAAAGGGCTTGGTGGTGCGCACGTGGATGAGGCCCGTCATGTTGATGCAGCCGCTGATGATGTCGTCGCCGGACTTGGCGGGGCGGGGGATTGACTCGCCCGTGAGAGCGGCGGTGTCGAGCTGGGTTTCGCCCTCGACGATGACGCCGTCGATAGGCACGCGCTCACCGGGCTTGACCACGATCACGGTGCCGACGGCGATGTCATCGGGGAAGACCTGCTCGAGTGTACCGTCGGGCTGCTCGACGTTAGCGTAGTCGGGCGCGATGTCCATCATGGCACTGATCGACTTGCGGCTCTTGCCCACGGCGTACGCCTGAAACAGCTCGCCGACCTGGTAGAACAGCATGACGGCGGCGCCTTCGGCCATGTGCGGGTCGGTATCGGGGAAGAGCACCATGGCAAACGCGCCGATGGTCGCGACGGCCATGAGGAAGCTCTCGTCGAAGGCCTTGCCGCGGCGGATGTTATTGAATGCCTTTTGCAGTACGTCGTAGCCGGCAATCAAAAACGGCACGAGGAACAGCACAAAGCTGGCGTAGATGTCGCCCGGGGTGCCGAATGCGGCAGTGAGGGTGCCGAGCTCATCGAGGGCGTACACCACGGCAAAAATGCCCAGCGCTACCAGGATGCGGTTGCGCTTATGCTCGAGTGATTCTTTTTTCTTGCGCTTCTTCTTTTTCTTTTTGGGGTCGGCGGTGGCCATGACTCGTATCCTCCCATTTGAATGTATGAACACTCGCTCATATAATTTCGCGAGCAAAGGCCACGGCAAGCGCGGCCTTGCGGGTTGGCGTAAACCTTGGCTAGAGAATGATCTCGCAGTCCGGCTCGGCGTCGGCGGTGAACTCCACAACGCGGTCGAGGACCTCGTCGAACTCGGCGTCATCGGCCTCGAGCGTCAACTTCTGGGTCATAAAGTTGACGGACACGGATTTGACGCCCTCGAGCTTGGCCAGCTCGTCCTGAAGCTCGCGCGCACAGTTGGCGCAGTCGATCTCATCGAGCTTAAACTGCTTTTTCATGGTGGGTTCCTTTCCCTGTATTTGCGGCTTGGGTGCAGGCCGCGCTGGTACCGTGGTTGGCTGCTATTCGCAGATGTGGCTCATGCCCTGGTTGAGCATGGTGTAGACGTGGTCGTCGGCGAGCGAGTAGAGGATATTGCGCCCGTCGCGCCGGAATTTAACCAGGTGCGACTGCTTGAGTGTGCGCAGCTGGTGCGATACTGCCGACTGCGAGGTTTCGGTCGCTTCGGCGATGTCTGCCACGCAGAGCTCGCGGCCCATGAGGGCGTAAAGGATCTTGATACGCGTGGTGTCGCTGAAGACCTTGAACAGGTCGGCGAGGTCGTAGAGAAGTTCCTCGTCGGGAAGGTCCTCGGGCGAGCAGGTGGTGGGGATCGCGGGTTCGGTGGCCTCGATGTCGGGTTTCGTTTCATCAACGCGGATGCTCATTGCAATATCCTTTCATATGAACATGCGCTCATATAACTTGCTTTCGATTATATGAGTGTATGTTCATATGTCAATACAATTTGCGTTAATTTCGATGACTGCTTGCCGCCTCTGCGATTTTCTGTGGGTTGGGAGACATCGACGCAATGCTCGCCAACATATTTCGAGATGTTCGGCTAGCATGCTAAGAAAGCCACCTTGAGAAGCATTAGAACTGTTCATATTTGTACTTTATCGTGTCAAATACCGCGAGAATCAGTTCTTCCTCTACGGGAGTTCCTGCAGAATCAGTTTTATCTAAAGTTATATTGAGCATTGCTGCAGCCAATCTGGCACATCGGTGGCCGAATAAGTCGAAAAATGTAGGTGGACATCCGCAGAGATCGCCTTTAGAAGAGCGAATTCTCAATTAGATCAATAATCGTGTCGTCTTCCGTGCGGTTTTCATCGATTTTTGCGAACATGTCGCATTCCCAAGCCCCATTGATTTCCTCAGCAAGGGCCCCGACGTGTTGCATGTCGTCGGGTTCGGGCACATCGTTGATGCTCGGGTCATCAGCTTGCGGATATTGGCTTGCAATTTCGCGCTTGGCGGCCTCTTCTTCTTTGAGTGTCTCCAGGACGCGGCGACCGTATTCGAAGTAGCGCCGCAAGACAAATTGACGAAGAGTTTCTTGCAGGATGGCGAAGTTATCCGGGAGTCGACCGGGCCATATCTTCTCGCGAATGCGAATCGCTTCCATGACCCGTTTAAAAGCGGACTGCTTGAAAAACGAATGACGATTAACTGTGATAACGGCATATCCCATGTTTCGCAGCGTGTTTCGGCGCTCCTCGTCAATTGATTGCTGCTCGGGTTCGTCGTGGTAAAAGCCGTTGTATTCGATATCGGTCATCGAATTTTCGAGCAGCGCGTCGAGGTAGAAAACCGTCCGTCGCGTTAGGGCGGCGTATCTTTTGGGGACTGGGATCGGATAATCCGTTTTGATAGCGCGTATGGCTAAGCCACCCATTGACTTGGGCATTGTCAGCATCATGACAAACGCCGTTTCGAGTGGGGAGCGACAGCCTTCGTGTACATAAGAAAGTGCCTTAAGTGCTTTATTAGATCCACGATACCCCGGTGCCTCTGAAAAGAAGGCTCTGAGCTCTTCAACGCTGGTTAGGGCTGGGCGCTCGCGATATTGAGTTTCGTCGGACGTTCCAAGCGCGTAGGAGCCGCAGATTTCAAAGTAATACTCAACGAGCTCCGAAAGGTTGAGGTCGGCTGTTGCTTCTAACGCGCACAGCTTGATATCGACGATGTAGACGTTCGGCTCGAGTTCTAGGTAGCTTTCTGCATCAAACGTATAGCGCGTGCAGTGGCAGATGCAGCCCTTGCGGTGCCTTTTGGCATTATTGGAAAACGTCAGCACATGGATACGTTCAGAATCGACATTCTTTCTGTTGAGCCATGCTCGTGCCGCTTCCAGGTCGGACGTGGTCGGCGCAGACACCCTGATCTTTTCCATAGGTATGGGACCGGTCGCGTAGCTTGCGAGCGAGTTGGCTGTTTGGTATACAGCGCGTGCCGTGGTATGTGACAGAATGATTCCCATACGCGCATGATGGCATAGCGGACGCCGCATACGCCCGAAACTTCGGGCAACGGTATTGGGGCGCGGCTTATCTTCTGCGAACGGTGGGTTTTTGAGCTGTCGTATTGAGGGAGCAGCTTTGGCTGGGGAGGTTTCTGCCGGCTGCCCCTTTTTGATGAACTTTAGTTGCGGATTCGTAGCTTCTAAGCGTTTTTGCCGACCGCTCAGATGCCTCACCAACATAATTTGAGTTATTCGGCCTTATCCTATACAAATGGTGCGATCGCAACGTCCTATTCGAATTGATTCAGGTAGATTTATGGGGCTTGGTTGCGAAATTAAGGCGATTTTAGCTTCGATTGCGGTTCAAGGGGCCTTGACTAGTGGTTCAGCTGGCCGAACAACTCGAAAAATGTAGGTGGGCCAACCTGCCGACTATGTGAAGCACGCGTATTTGCTCGTTTTGATGAAAACTAGGGTGCAGCCATAAGGCTGCGCCCTAGTTTACTGCGTGTCGGTGTGCCCAGACGGATTGCGCTGTGCCTGGCAGGCGCTCCCGCAGATGGATCGGTTATTTCGCGAATAGGTTCTTGAGGTTGAACTCGGCCTGAACCGTGCGGAGCATGAGGTCGGTGTCGTCCAGGCCCAGATGCTGCTCGCTGGCGTCGGCGGCGAGGGTTCCACGGCGGCGCGCCCAGTTCTCGAGCGCGGCGGGGGCGGACTCGCGGGGGAGCGAGCGGACGTCGGCATCCAGGCTGCGGCAGATCTGGCGCGAGTCGATGACGATGATCTTGCCGGCGCGGCGTGCCTCGGCGTAACCGTCCAGGTGGATCTTGAACCAACTGTCTTCGAACGCGGCGTTATGCGCCATGTACGGGTACTTCTTCATAAGTTTGAGCAGCTGCTTCTGCAGTTCCTTGTTCTCGCGGAACGGCTCCTTTCCGTCGATGTCGTCCCAGGTGATGTGGTGGATATTCGACAACGGCACATCCTCGCCGCGGTAGATGTCGGGCAGGCCACAGTAGTGTGCCTCGGCGTCATGCGGGACGGCGTCGCTGGTGAGCTCCATGATCTCCCAGCCCACGTTGATGATATAGCCGCGCTCGGGTGCACGGCCGGTGGTCTCGATGTCGATACCGAGCACGGTGCCCTGGATGGGCTTGCGGGCGTAGGCCACGCCGAGCGCGTCGCGGTCGCCGCGGATTTCGCGCATAACGGACGCGGCGGTGCGCTTTTGCATCTTGCCGATGGCGGCGCAGGTGTCGGCATCGGACAGGCCGCGCGAAAGCGTCGCGGGCGTCACGTTGCGCAGGCGTGCCTCGCCAATCTGGTCGCACAGGTCGCGGTTGCGGTCAGCCAGGTCGCGCACGGTGGCAAAGTCGAAGCTGGGGTCGCCCTCGGCGGTAAAGTACTCGGTTTCGAGCACCTTAAGGGCCTCTTCGCCCTTCTGGCGCTCGGACTCCATGGCGCCGTGATCGCCATAGATAAACATGGGAATAAACGGCTGGCGCTCGTATTCGAGTGCTTGTGAAACGTTCATATAACTGCTCCTTGGACGGGCCGTGTCGCGCGGCTCGGTGGCATTGAGTTATGGCGAGATGATAGTTTACCATGGGCAACTATTGGCACCACGCCTAGGACAACTACAATACCCTAGTTGACCGCTAGGACTTTTACAATGCTGCCGAAAGACACGAAAGGTTCCATCCGTCATGGATTTGCTGATTGATATTCTGCTCGACGCCGGCAAGGACACGCTCTCGCTGGTACCGTTCTTATTGGTGACATATTTGGCCCTCGAGACCCTGGAGCACGTCGCGGGCGACAGCGTTAACGGCGCCATCAAGCGCGCCGGCGCCGCGGGTCCCGTGGTTGGCTCGTTGCTGGGCATGGTACCGCAGTGCGGCTTTTCGGCAATGGCGGCAACGCTGTACGCCGGTCGTGTCGTGACGCTGGGCACGCTGGTCGCCGTGTTCCTCTCGACCTCCGACGAGATGTTGCCGCTGTTGCTCGCCGAGCAAGTTCCCGTGCAGACCATGGCGATGTTGCTCGCCTCGAAGGCACTGATCGCGCTGGTCACGGGCTTTATCGTGGACGCGGCTATCCGCGGCCTTCGTCGTAATGCCCGCGCGCATGCGGCGATTCGCCGTACCGTGCTGGGGACCGCTGCCAATCCGGCTCATGTGAACTGCGCGCACGACGACCATACCGGGGGCGACATCATTGATGAAGTGGCCGAGGCGGGCGTGAGCGCCGACCACATCCACGAGTTGTGCGAGCGCGACCATTGCGGTTGCGATGATGATGAAGATGAACACGAGCGCGACCACGGACACAGCCATGACCACGGTCACGCAGGCGAGCATGAGCACCACCACGGCCATGGGCACGACCACGGTCACTCCCACGAAGGTGCGCCCGTCCTGTCGATTATCCGCAGCGCGATCTCGCACACCGTGCAGGTTTCGGTTTTTATTTTCCTGGTGACGCTGATTCTAGTTGCAGTGCTCGAGACCTTCGGAGAGTCCGCGATCGAGCAGTTCCTGCGTGGCAACGAGACGCTCGCCGTCTTGGGCTCGGCACTCGTCGGCCTGATCCCCAACTGCTCGGCCAGCGTGGTCATTACGCAGCTGTACCTGGAGGGCGCGCTACAGCTGGCGCCGATGCTCGCCGGCACGCTCATTTCCGCCGGCGTGGGCTATCTGGTGCTGTTCCGCACCAACCGCAGCGCTCGTGAAAACGCCGTGTTCCTGGTCATGATGTACGTCATCGGCGCCGGCTGGGGCCTTATCCTATCCGCCTTCGGCCTCTAAGTAGGCCTAAAAAATGGGCTTCAAATAGCCATGCTCGGCGCCTGCGCAATGCGGCGACGCATGGCATTTTGAAGCCCGTTTTTTGTTGAGCCATGGATTCCGAGCGCTCACACCGCTCAAAACAAAAAGGTAGATTTCCGGGCATGTCCCGAAAATCTACCTTGGTTAGCGCAGCAGCTCGGTGAGGTTGCGTTTAAAGCGGGCCCGGTCTTCGCTGGTAAATGCCGCCGGACCGCGAGTGCGACCGCCGGTGCGGCGCACCTTCTTTTCCTCGTGGCGAATAAACAGTTGCATGTCGATGGTCGCCTTATCGTAGACGCGCCCGCGCACGCCGATGGCGGCGGCATCGCGCCCGAGCACCATGCTCGCCAAGCCAATGTCCTGCGTCACGACTACGTCGCCCGCCTGCAGGCGTTCGACAATGGCAAAGTCGGCGCTGTCGGCGCCCACGCTCACATCGAGCGTCGTGACCCAAAATCCGCGTCGCGCATGCTCGGCGTCGCGCGGATCGTCGCGGCGAATGTGGCGTTCCAGGTTCTGTGTGCTGTTGCCGGCGATAACAACGGCGACGCCCGCCCGCCGCGCGCAGTCAATCGACTCGCGCGTGACCGGGCAGGCGTCTGCATCAATAAAGAGCGTTCGCGGCATCTAGTGCACCAGTTTGCCAAATTGAATAGCGCGAACAATCAGCGTTACGCCAAACACCAGCAGTGCGGCGCCGCTAAAGATGACGAGCATCTTGGCCGACCACAGCGGATAGATAAACACGAACATGCCGGCGATGATGGAGAGCGCGCCGCTCAGGATGGCGAGGGCACGGTTGGACGAAAGCTCGGACTCCAGAATGGACATGACACCTTCGACGATCCAGCCAAAGCCGGCCACGATAACCACCATCGTGGTGAGCGTCGCGGTCGAGAAGGCCTGGTTGCGCAGGATTATGACGCCGCCCAAGATAATGAGTAGGTTGGAGATGATGCTCGTCACGCGCCAGCCGGTGGGCAGCAGCGGCTCGAAAACAGCGGTAAACAGCCTGATCGCGGCCGTGATCACAAAGTAGAAGCCCAAGACGGTCGTTAGGAAGACGAGGGACTTGGCGGGCGCAAACAGCAGTGCGATGCCGGCGACGAGCGCCAAGACGCCCGTGATGGCGTAAATCCAGCGCACGGCCTTGACGGCCTTGCCTGCCATGCTTTTCTCGTCAAATCCAAACTGGCTCGATTTTTGGTCATCATTCTTAAAGATGCCCATAATGTCTCCTTTCCGTGCGGTGCACGTCGCGTTCATTGCTCTCCGTGCGGCGTACGCCAAAAGTGCTGCAACAAGTATCGCCCAAGGGCGCCGATGCATGGGGCGGGAAGGACGAATTGCCGCCCCACATTCCCGAATTGTTACTTTTGTTCCCGCTCCAGTGAGGATTAATCAACAATTGTAGAACATTACGCCGCTGTATGTAATTGCCTAGGTTTTAGGTTAGATTCTCCTAAGAACAATTGCCCGAAATTGGGGGTCCCTATGAACGAAACAGTTCCCGCGGCGCCGTCGAGCGCGGAGTCGATGGCAAAGCAGGGTTGCGAAAAGCTCGGCTTGGAAGCGTTTGATGCGCTGGTCCGTCGTGCCCGTACGTGCCGCCGTTTTGACGAGTCCATGCGCGTGCCGCGCGAGTTTTTGCTCGAGCTGGCGGAACTGGCGCACCTGGCTCCCTGCGGCGCCAATGCTCAGCGTCTGCGTTTTCATGTGGTAAGCGGTGCAGAGGACTGCGCTCGCGTGTTTGACGAGCTTGCATGGGCCGGCGCGCTTAAGGACTGGCCGGGTCCTGCCGAGGGTGAGCGCCCGACCGGCTACATCGCGATTCTTGCCGAGCGCGCCGTTCCGGGCAAGCCCGCCGCTCCCATTACCGAGGTCGACACGGGCATTGCCGCGCAGACGATGATGCTCGCCGCCCGCAGCGCCACGCCCGAGGTGGCAGCCTGCATGTTCAAGGCCTTTACGCCCCACGCGATCGATGCCATGGGGCTCGATAACGACAAGTATGAGCTCAAGCTGATCATGGCGCTTGGCGTTCCGGCCGAGACGCAGGTGATCGATGCGATCGATTCCAACCCCGACGGCTCCATCAATTATTGGCGCGACGAGGCGCGGGTGCACCACGTACCCAAGCGTCCGCTTGCCGACGTGCTGCTGTAGTTGAGCGTCACCGCGGTGTGATCCGGCGGTAAACCACCACAAAGGTGCCTGTCCCCTTTGTGGTGGTACGAGGGGAGGGTGTGTGGCAGATTTGTATTTGGTGCGGCATGGGCAGACTGAGCTCAATGTGCAGAACATTTTGCAGGGCGGGCACGATTCGCCGCTTACGGCGCGCGGGCGCGAGCAGGCGCTGATGGCGCGTGCGGCGTTTGCGGCGCGCGGCGTGGCCTTTGACCGTGTGTATTCCTCCCCGTTGGGCCGGGCGCGGCGTACGGCTGAGCTAATTGCTGGTGAGGGCCGCTCGATAGAGCTGGTCGATGACCTGCGCGAGTGGCATTTGGGCTCGCTGGAGGGTACATCAAATCGCGAGATGCCGCCGCAGCCCTGGGGTGATTATCCGGTGGCCTTTGGTGGCGAGTCTGAAGGCGAGCTCCAGTCGCGCATGGTCGCGGCGCTGTCCCACATCATGGCCAGGCCGCAGCACGACTGTGTGCTGGCAGTCTCCCACGGCTCTTCCTGCCAGGAGTTTCTTGAGTATGTGACTGGCAGGGGAGAGCTACCCGACAACGGTGCCGTGCTTCATTTTGGCTATTGCGACGGTGCGTTTTCGCTCCTTGATTGGTAACGAACGAAAGGACCCCTATGAATAAAGACCTGTATCTGGTTCGTCATGGGCAGACAATATTCAACCTTAAGCGCATTATTCAGGGTTGGAGTGACTCGCCGCTCACGCAGCTGGGATGCGACCAGGCGGCGCGTGCCGGCATGTTCTTGCGTGCGCGCGGCATTGAACCCGATCATGCCTACACCTCCACACTTCATCGCACCGAGCAGACTATCGCCAACCTGTGGCCGGGCTTGGCGTACGAGCGCCTGGACGGTCTGCGTGAGTGGTTCTTTGGCGACTTTGAGGCCGAGCGCGTGATGCTTATGCCCGAGCGCCCGTGGCGCGATTTCTATCGTCAGTTTGGCGGCGAGGGCCAGATGCAGGTGCGCGAGCGCATGGCGGCGACGATAACCGATCTTATGCGACGTCCGGACCACGAGTGCGTGCTCGCGGTGAGCCACGGTTCGGCTATCAAGGAGTTTTTGGACCACGTGCGGGGCGCGGCGGCCGACGAGCGCGAACGCGTGCCGGGCAACTGCTCAGTGCTGCATTTTGCGTTTGACGATGCGGCCGATACGTTTGAACTGGTCGAAGTCTTTACGCAGGAAGACTACGCGCGCGAGCTGGGGCTTGAACCGCTCGTGGCTACTGCGGGTCCGCAGCGCGGATAACGCGAGCGCGGCGGCACGGGTCGTCGGCATAACTTCTCGACGCAAAAGGGGGCGGAGATGCATGTACCTGCTGCATCTCCGCCCCCTGTTTGTTGGGCTGCCGATTTTTGTGCTGGACGGTCTGGTCTTGCTAGAACCGCGCGACCTGGTGCGTGAGCAGACCCGTCGGAACCTGCGCCGCGCCGCCGCTGACCTGCGCGGCGGGGAAGAGCGCAGCTACGGCAAAGTTGAACGGCTCTTTGCCCGTGTAGGTGCCGGCGGCACGTGCATCGTCGGCCAGGAGCTGTGATGCCTCGACTAGTGCGACAGCGTAGGCAGGGTCGTCGGCCAGTGCCGGCTCCGGCGCCTGGTCGAGCATGGCGCGGATGGCCCCGACGGCGTCCTCGCGCTTGACCTCCCACACGCGGTGCGTAATGCCGGCGGGGTCGGTGACGGCATAGAGTGAAGCGCCCTCTTTTGCGGCGCCGAGGATGATATCCATGACGGGAGAGGCTTCGTAGACAAGCGTTACGGGACGGGGCTGTACCTTGAGGTCGGCGATTGCGCGCGCAGCGGCGGTCGTATCGGCGGCAACCGCGTCGCCGCCCGCCAGCGCACCAACCGGGCAGATCGCCACGACACCCGTCACACGTCCCGGCTCGCCCGAGCATTCGTACACGTAATACGCCGCACCCGAGTCCTTGAGCATCAGACCATCGGCAATGGCTCCGCGCAGAGCATCGTTGCCGCTCAGGATGCTGCCCATTGCAGGCAGCGCCTCGAGCACGCGGTCCTGAGCCGGGCGGATGCAGGGAAACGGAAGTGCTTTCATGGGCGGTCCTAACGCACGAGTCGGTTTGTTCGCGGCTTATTATGCCCCAACTTGGCCGCTCGCGTCCCAGAGCACGTTATCGGCGAGCGCGATTAGCACCTGCTGACAACGAACGATATCGGCGTGGGGCACATATTCGTTGGGCTTGTGCGCGAGCGCGAGCGACCCGGGACCGTAGCTCATGCAATTGCGGTTACCTGTCTTGCCGGCAATGACGGCGGTGTCGGTGTAGCCGGTAAAGAAGTCGACGGTCGTGTCCACGTCCGTCACGTCATCGGCGGCACGCATGAGCGCTGCTAGAAGGGGAGAATTCGGGTCGCGCTCGATGGCGGGGCGGTCGCCCGTCACGGTGTAGCTGCCATGGCAACCGGGAACGGCGGCTTCGGCGACGGCGATGGCCTGCTCTACCATGCGCGTCGCGGCGGCCGTATCGGTCGGCGGGGTCAGACGCATGTCGACCCAGACTTTGGCGCGGTCGGGCACGACATAGGGGCGATATCCGCCCTCGATTTGGCCAAACGTGATGGTCGAAGGCCCCAGCTCATCGTGCGCGGGCAGCGCCATAAACGCGCGACGGAGCGAACACACGACCTCGGCTATGGCGGCGACGGCATCCGCGCCCTTCCAGGGCTGGCTCGCATGCGCCGTCACGCCAGTCATTTCAATTTCGAACCACGTACGCCCCTTGTGCGCCACCTGGATCTGTCCGTCGGTGGGCTCGGTGTCCAGCACCCATTCACGCGAGCCGACCCAGCCGGCATCGATAGCTGCCTCTGAACCACGCATAAAGTCTTCCTCGTCGACCGAGCAGATGAGTGAAAAGCCGCGGTGGGGCAGCTCGCCTTCTGCCGCCACGCGCTCGAGCGTATGGACCAGTGCGGCAATGGCGCAGGCCAGGCCACCCTTCATATCGCAGGCACCACGGCCGTAGAGTTTATCGTTGCGCACGATCGCTCCGAGCGGCGGAATGTCCGCGTCCCAGCCATCGCCCAAGGTGACGGTATCCAAATGGCAGATGTAGACGAGCCGTGGCTCGTCGCTTTGGCCCGGCACGGTGACCATTAGATTGCGGCGTCCGGGGAGTACTTCGTGCTCTGCAATCTGCACGGCATCGAGTACCGGATAGCTCAGCTGCGCCAACCGTTCCTCAACCAACGCTTTGATATAGCGCTCAATCTCGTCCTCATACGCACCCGGGTCTGAACTGTCGATCCGCACGAGCCCTTGCGTAAGCCGCCAAGCAAAATCTGTATCAACCATAGGCACCTCACAGATAGTTAGGTCAACATACAGATTGTATGCCAAGAAGCGGCTCAGTGCATTTAATGGAGCGCTCACAAAAATGGGGGCGCCTCTCGTGCGAAAGGCGCCCCCGCGGGCATTCAATGTCAGCGACGGGCAGGCCACATGGGGAACTGCCCGTCAGGTCAGTCGGCGCTACTTGATCACGCGCACGCGATACATCGACGGAATCTGCTTGAGCGCCTCGATGGTGCTGCTGTCTAGGTGTTCGTCGGTGTCGAACATGGTGTAGGCGTTCTCGCCGGCGGACTCGTTGGTCATACGCTGCACGTTGGCGTTGTCCTTGGCCAGGATGGCCGTGATCTGGCCGATCATGTTGGGCACGTTGGCATGCAGGCAGGCAATGCGGCTTGCAGCGCGCGCCTTGCCCATGCTGCAGGCGGGGTAGTTGACGCTGTGTGCGATGTTGCCGTTCTCCAGGTAATCCTTGAGCTCGCTGATGGCCATGTCGGCGCAGTTGGCCTCGGCCTCGCCGGTGCCGGCGCCCGAGTGCGTGGTGATAAACGTATTGGGCATCTTGACCGTCTTGGGCGTGGCGAAGTCGCAGCTAAACCAGCTGAGCTTGCCCTCGCGCAGGGCGGCGTCGACGGCGTCCTCGTCAATGATGGTTTCGCGCGCGTAGTTGATGAGCACGGCGTCCGGTGCCAGCAGGTTAATCTGTTCGGTGCTGATCATGCCGATGGTGTCGGCCTTGCTGGGCACGTGCACGGTGAGGTAGTCGCAGCCGCGGCAGAGATCCTCGAGCGTGCCCACGCGCTGCACCTCGCGGCTCAGCACCCACGCGTGCTCGACGGAAATGAACGGGTCGTAGCCGTAAACGTCCATGCCCAGATCGACGCAGGCGTTGGCGACCTTGGAGCCCACGTTGCCCAGGCCGATGACACCGATGCGCTTGCCCTTGAGCTCGCGGCCCACAAAGGCCTTCTTGGCCTTTTCGGCATCGACCTGAATCTCGGGGTCGTCGGCGTTGTCACGCACCCAGTTCATTGATTGCACCACGCCGCGGCTCGAGAGCACCAGCATGCCTAGGACGAGCTCCTTAACGGCGTTGCTGTTGGCGCCGGGGGAGTTAAAGACGACGACGCCCTTCTTGGCGTACTCCTCGACGGGGATGTTGTTGACGCCGGCGCCGCAGCGGGCGATGGCGCGGATGCCCTCGGGCAGCTCGTAGCCGTGCAGGTCGGTCGAGCGCATCAGAATGGCGTCGGCCTCTTCGGCGGTGCTCACAAACTCGTAGCCCTCACCAAACTCGACCTTGCCGTCCTTGGTAATGTCATCGATGGTTTTAATCTTGCGCATGGAAAACTCCTTAGCAGGTTTTGATCTATACAGGGTGGTCTGAGATGGCTGATCGGCCCGCGCGTTGCGGGCTAGTTAGATCGCGGGCTCAAACTAAGCTGCGCTTCGAAGTCCTTCATGTACGAGGCCAGTGCCTGCACATCTTCCATGGTTACGGCGTTGTAGACGCTAGCGCGCATGCCGCCCACCAGGCGATGGCCCTTGACGTTTTGAATCTGGTGCTCTGCCGCGCCTGCGACAAAGGCCGCGTCGAGTTCGGCGTCGCCGGTGCGGAAGGTGACGTTGGCGATGGAGCGGCTGTCGGTCTGTGTGGTGCCATGGAACAGCACGCTGCGCTCGAGCAGGTCGTAGAGCAGGTTGGCCTTGGCCCAGTTGCGCTCGGCCATGGCGGCAAGTCCGCCGGTCTGCTCAACCCAACGGAACACCTTGCCGCACACGTAGATGCCAAAGGTGTTGGGCGTGTTGAGCATGGAACCCTTGGCGGCCTGGGTCTTAAGGTCCAGGTACTGCGGCGTCTGCGCAAAGGCGGGGCCATCTGCGATGAGGTCGTCGCGCACGATGGCCACGGTCACGCCCGCGGCGCCGGCGTTTTTCTGCGCTCCGGCGTAAATGAGCCCGTAGCGCTCAACGTCGAGCGGCTGCGACAGGAAGCAGCTCGAGACATCGGCGACCAGCGGCACATCGCCACAACTGGGCAGCTCGTGGTACATGGTGCCAAAGATGGTGTTGTTCTGGCAGATGTAGACGTAGTCGAGCCCGTCGCCTGCGGCCTCGGCGGCAATGCGCGCATTGATGTCGGCCATGTCGGGGATGCGGTCGAAGTTGGTGTCCTCGGAGCTCGCGAGCAGCACGGCCTCACCGTACTTGGCGGCTTCTTTGTATGCCTTGTTGGCAAAGTTGCCGGTCACGATGTAGCCGGCGCGGCCGCGGTGCATGAGGTTCATGGGGATGCCCGCAAACTGCAGCGTGGCACCGCCCTGTAAAAACAGGACGCGGTAGTTGTCCGGGATGCTCAGCAGACGGCGCAGGGTTGCCTCGGCGTCGTCGATAATCTGCTGGTACATGCTAGATCGATGGCTCATCTCGAGCACGGACATGCCGCAACCGCGGTAGTCCATCATCTCGTCGGCGATCTCGGCGAGCACGCTTGTAGGCAGCGCGGCCGGGCCAGCTGAGAAGTTGTGCACACGTGCCATCTTCTAGTCTCCCTCGTAGTCGTTTGAACGTTCGGGATACTTTAGCACAGTGGAGCGCTAGGCGCGACCGCATCACAGCAAAACCCGAGTGCGCCGCTATGATTTACAGGATGGTTACATGGGGGAGGGGTGCTTTACTCCTCAGGCAAATCCAAATCTGCGAGCGAAGGCATGAGGCTTTCTAGGCGCTTGATCTCTTCGTCGCAAATTAGCTACCTCCTGCCCGCTACGACGCGAGCGTGGCGATGACGGCTTCGTCGCCGGCGTATATTAGGGTGTTGCCGTCGGGGATGATCGTTTGGCCGTCGCGCTTGAGCATCACCACGATAAAGGGGTGCTTGCCCTGCGGCACATCGCGAAGACGCTGGCCGGCCAGGCGACCGTGGGGGGTTACGGTGACCTCGCGCAGCGTAACCTCGGCACGCTCTTCGAACGTTGGGGCGGCCATCACCAGCAGATCGCCTTCCTGGATCACGGTATCGCCGTTGGGCAGCACCGGGTGCGCCCCGTCGCGCAGCACCAGGACCACGAGCATGTCCGTCGCGCTGCCAATATCGGCGAGCGAGCGCTCGGCAAACGGATGGCCAGCACCCACCTTGAGCTTTACAAATGACATGCCGTCTTCGTCGCGATAGTCGTTAAAGGTGCGGCGCACGTCGCCGGTCGCATCGATCATATCGAGCTTCTTCGCCACCGCTGGCAGCAGCGAGCCCTGCACCACAATGCTCGACACGGCAATCACAAACACCAGGTCAAATAGGTCGTGTCCGCCGGGAACGCCGGCCACCACGGCAAAGAGGCTAAACACGACCGAAGCTGCTCCGCGCAGGCCCGCCCAGCTTACGAGCGCGACCTGGCGGGGGTTCGTCTTAAAGGGCGCCAGGAGCACGCCGACGGCGATGGGACGGCTCACGTAGAGCATAAACGCCATGAGCGCCAGGCCCGGCAGCAGCATCTGCGGCAGGCGTGCGGGCGTGACGAGCAGGCCGAGCAAGAAGAAGATCGTCATCTCGGCCATCTCGGTGAGGGTGTCAAAGAAGCGCGCCATCTCGACCTTGCCGGTGATGTCGCTCGCACCCAGCACAATGCCGGCCAGGTATACGGCCAAAAAGCCGTTGCCGCCCAGATAGCTTGGTAGCGCGTAGGCGACGATCGCCACGGCGAACAAGAAGATGGTCTGCGCGCCCTCGGCCGTTGCGTGTGCGCGTTCAATCAGACGGCCCGCCGCCCAGCCGATGGCAAGGCCCAGGCCCGCGCCCAGGATAATCTGCTTGGCCAGCAGTGCGGGAATGTTGATGTCGCCGCCGGCCGCGAGTGTGGCGAGCACGGCGGTGAGCATGTAGGCGACGGGGTCGTTGGAGCCCGATTCGACCTCGAGCAGCGAGTCGGTGCCGCCCTTCAGCGACAGGCTGTGCTCGCGCAGAACGCTAAAGACGCTGGCCGCGTCGGTGGATGCCACGACTGATCCCAGCAGCAGGCCGCCGATCCAGTCGAAGCCCAGCACGAAGTGGGCGAACACGCCGGTGATGCCTGCGGTGATGACGACGCCGAGCGTGCTCAGCAGCACCGCGGGCACGGCGACGGGCTTGGCGCGGTCGATGTTGGTGTTAAAGCCGCCGTAGAACATGATGAACAGCAGCGCCGTGCTGCAGACGGTTTCGGTGAGCGCGTAGTCGCTAAAGTCGATATGCGCCGGGCCGTTGACGCCCAACAGCATGCCGAGCGCGATAAAGATGAGCAGGGTGGGGAAGGGGAGTTTTTTGCCGACGGGTTTGATGGTCAGGCACAAAATGATGACGAGGCCGATAAAGAGAAGGATCTGGTTCATAGATGGTGTCCGCTCCTGGGTGGTTGGCGTGGCACGGTCAGTTGCCTGCGGTTATTTGTACCCAAAGATGGTGGGTTTATGGGGTTGGATTGCGGGCGTGCGCGATATCGTCATAGACGGCTGCCGTCTTTGCCTCTGCTCGGAAACCCTTTCCAGCTTTATTGCAACGGAGTACAATGGGTAACGTTTAAGTTCAACTTGAAGTTTTAGTTGCGGCACCGGGCTTCGGCCGCAATGCAAGGAGAGGCGTACCATGGCGATCTATGTGACATCTGACGCTCACGGGCACGTGCGTGCGCTTGACGAGGCCCTGTCTAAGATCTCGTTGACGTCCGACGACACACTGTACGTGCTGGGCGACATGATCGATCGCGGGCCCGATCCGGTCGGCGTTATTAAGCTCGTGCGCTCGCTGCCCAACGCCCGCGTGCTCAAGGGCAATCACGAGCAGATCATGCTCGATGCCATCATTGGTCAGGATCCGCTCGATGCCGAGACCTGGGATATCAACGGTGGCTGGACGACGCGCGAGCAGCTCAACGACATGGAATTTGAGGCATACGAGGAGCTCGTGCGATGGATGGCCGCGCTGCCGCTCTACGCGGTGGTCGAGACCGAGGAGCGCCCGTATCTGCTGGTGCACGCCGGCATTCAGACCGAGGCGGCGCGTGCGTTTTTGCTTGAGCATGGTGTCGATTGCGGCGACGGCAGGGGAGCGGTCGATGCCGATCGCGAGCTGCTGCAGCAAATGCTCGCCGTACAGTCGTCCGATGACTTGCTCTGGATTCGTCACGGCTATTGGGATGTGCCGACCGGGCTGCTTTCTACCGAGGGCAGGGGCCCGGTCGTGGTGAGCGGTCACACGCCAACGGTGTCGCTCGGGCGTTATTGCGAGGTCGGTGGTCTTGCGGGGCTCGATGAGGAGTCGGGCCGCGGGCAGATTGTGCGCCTGGGCGGTGAGGATGCCGCCGGTGTGCCCGATCGCATCGACATCGACTGCGCTGCCGCCACCGGCTCCGAGTTCGGTCGCGTGGGCATCCTGCGGCTCGATGATGGGGCGGAGTTCTACGCGAACATCAACCCGGGCGAATAATCGGTGCAAGGGGTAGCTAATATGGGAAGGGTTTTTTGACTACTTTTGCCCTTCTGCCCGCAAATTGATTTTTCAGGGACGGGGATTAAATAATCATTTGGCTGCCCGCTGGCTAAGTGAGTAGACTTTTTTGGAAATGCCGAGCACCCAACATATTTGCCTCAATAAAACCGCTGGTCACGGACTTGTGCTTTGTCGGTGTGGTCCGGGATTCGGTAAAAGTCTACTCACTTAGTTTTGCGTGTCCGCAACGAGACTCCAGCCGGGGTGATTCCACCGCAAATTAGCTTCTCCCATCGCCGCAATTAGGCGCCGTATGGGTTGCGGTCGCGTTCGATGCGTTGGCGGATGTGGGCGTACTCGATAATCAACAGTACCAGCAGTAGGGCCATGATGGCCAGGTAGCTCACGACGGCGCCCATCAGGCCGAGCAGATTGATCAGAATCACCGGGAGCACCACGCTCACGGCAAAGCAGATCAGGTAGATCTTGGTGACGTCGCCGGCATGGCGCAGCACCGTGATGATGGCGTAGATAAAGTCGATGGCCGCGGTGACGCCGCCGGCGACGACCATCAGCAGCGCCAATGTGCGGTAGCGCTCAAAGTTGAGACCGTACATAAAGCTCATGAGGGGAATACCGGGACCTGCCATAAATGCGGCGCACACGCCGGTGATGACCACGATCAGCGCCATAACGGCAACAATAATCAGGTCAAAGCGACGACGCTTGCGAGGATTAGCCCAAATGCTCGACAAGCGCAGGAGCTGCGGTTTATAGACAAATCCAATGCTCAACAGAATAGCCTGAGCTGGAAAAAACAGGGCATTAAAGTACAGCTGGTATTTGTAGGCCAGTGTTCCTTCCATCACAAACTTGGGCATGCTCTCGATAAGATTGAACAGGAATAGCGCGCCAAAGAGTGGGGCGCACTGGACAAACAGGTGGCCGACCTCGCGCAGGCTTACGCGGCGCGATTTTTCGGTCTCGAGCAGGGCGAGCGGCGCGGTGACCAGCACGAGCGAGGCGATCGCGGCGATGCCCATGGCCATGGCCGCGATGGGCATGCTACGCGTGAGGAACAGCGCCACGCTGAAGACCGCGATGACGCCGACGGAGCGTAGCGTTTGACTCATTCCAGCCAAGTAGAGCTTGTCGGCCTGCTGCAGGCGGCCTTCGTACACGTCGGCGACGCCGTCGATGACCTTATAGAGGTAGACGCCCAGGCCGATCGTCGCCATCTGCGCGTCATAGCCGCGGGCGCTGCTATACATGAGGCCGCAGCCTAGGGCGAGCGCTCCGCAGATCCAACGATTGAGCTGGTAGGAGGCGAAGGACGTCTTTTCGTCGATGTCCGAGACCTGGAAATTGCGCACGCCGTAGTTGCATGCGATCATGATGAGCGTGCCGGTGACAAAGGCGATGGAGAACTTGCCGGCCTCCTCGGCGCCCACGAGCTGTGTGGACACGATGGTGAGCAGCGGAAACGCCAAGCCCCACACGGCGGTGCCGAGAGCGTTCCAAAGGTAATCGCGGCGGGTGGCGTGCTCCTCGTATTCCGCTTCCTGCATGGAGAAGCCGCCGCCGTAGACGGCACCGAGCAGACGGTTCCACCAAGCGTTGACCATGCGGCGGACGGGGCCGGGCTTGCGATCGCGTTCGCGCCGGCGACGTGTGGCTTGGCTGCTATCGGGCCCGCCGGCGTTGCGCTGACTCAGCTCTTGGATGCGTGCGAGTTCCTCGGCAGTGTGCGAGGCAGGGAAGAGGCCGTTCTCGATGCGGCCGCCCTGGGCCTTCGCGGCGCCGTCTCTCGATGCAGCGGGGTTGGAGACGCCGTTGCGGCGGGCGATGGCGCGGCGAATGCTATCGAGGGGCGTGATGCTCAAAGCGGAGTCCTTTCTATTGCTGCGCTTTAGTATAGACGCGACGGTGTTCGTTCGTGTTTTTGAACGGATTGTTCAATAATTTCGGCGGGCGGCTGTAATTTGTCGGTAAACGTGCGGTATCCTGTTGAAGTTTTGTGACACCCCCGATGCCGCCCACGCGGTACCAAGGAGCTTCTACCTATGGACGTCGCCGCATTCTTACTGGCTCTTGTGCCGATTATTTGGCTGGTCGTGATGCTGCTGTGCTTTAAATGGCCAGCTTGGAAGGCCGCTATCGGATCGTTTGTCCTTTCGTGCTTGCTTGCCTTCGCATGGTGGCACCTGCCGGCAGCGCAGATCGCGACCGCCTCGCTCGAAGGTTTTTTGATGGCTCTGTGGCCCATCGTCCTGGTGATCATCGCCGCGGTGTTCACGTATAACCTGTGTGTTCGTACGGGCGCCATGGACGTGATCGGCAGCATGATCACCTCCATCAGCAGCGACCGCCGTCTGCTGGCGCTGCTCGTGGCTTGGTGCTTCGGTGGCTTTATGGAGGGCATGGCCGGCTTCGGTACCGCTGTCGCCATTCCCGCCGGCATGCTCGCGGGCCTGGGCTTTGAGGCCGTGCCTGCCGTGCTCATCTGCCTGCTGGCCAACGGCGTGCCCACGCCCTACGGCTCCATCGGCATCCCCACGGTGTCCGTTGCCGACCTGGTGGGTTTGGATTCCCTTCACCTAGCGACCGTTCAGCTGGTGCAGCTCGCACCGTTCTTTGTGGTGATGCCGCTATTTATTGTGCTGGTTGCGGGCCGTGTTGCCGATGACCAGGGCAATGCCGCGAGTGTGGGCGAGCGTCTGCACGGTGTTGCCGGCGTGGCGTTGCTCTCCGGCGTGTCGTTTGTCGGCGCGGCTCTAGTCGTTGCCATGTTTGTGGGCCCCGAGCTGGCCGTGGTCGTAGGATCCATCGTTTCGCTCGCGCTGACAGCTGCGCTTGCCATGCGTGCCGAGAAGTCGGGGCATCTGGACGCACGCTTCCATATGAATATCGAGGCCGGCGAACAGCTCACCGTTAAATCGGCGCTTTCGGCCTGGTCGTGCTTCATTCTGATTTTTGTACTGCTGCTGGGTACGTCCAACCTGGTGCCCGCCGTGCATGCCGCGCTTGCGCCCTTTGCAAGCCACGTGCAGGTGTATTGCGGCGAGAACCCCGGTACGCTTACGTTTTCGTGGATTAACACGCCGGGTGTTTGGATCTTCCTGGCCGCGTTTGTCAGCGGTGCCATTCAGGGCGCTTCGCCGCGCATGATGGGCGAGGTGCTGGCCGCGACTGTGAAGCAGATGACGCCGACGGTGATCACTATGCTTTCGGTGCTGGGCTGCGCCAAGGTGATGGGCTATGCCGGCATGATTTCGTCGATCAGCGCGTTTTGCATTGCGGTCGCCGGCGGTCTGTACCCGATTCTGGCTCCGTGGATCGGTGCGGTCGGTGCGTTCGTGACCGGTTCGGGCACGTCTTCGGGCATGCTGTTTGGCCCCATCCAGAGCCAGGCTGCCACTGCGCTGGGTGTGAGCGACTACTGGATGGTCGCGTTGAATGCCTTGGGCGTCGCCGCCGGTAAGATGATCTCGCCGCAGACCCTCGCCATTGGTCTTGCCGCCGTGCACGTGCGCGGTAAGGATGCCGAGCTCCTGGGCGCGGTGCTGCCCTACGCTGCCGGCATGCTGGTCCTGATGAGCGCCGTAGCCATGCTCGGCCAAGGCCTGCCACTGTAGTCGGCACTTAGGGACGTTCCTTATGTGCCGTCACTTTGGGAACGTCTCTAAGTGCCGGCATCCGGGGACACTCCTTGAATGTTGCCTGTTCAAGAGTGTCCCCAATGACTAGTCGTTTAAGAACGTCCCCAATGACTGGGCCGCTTGCCTGCGATTTTTGACCGTTGGGCGGGCTTGCCGCCCTTGCCGCAAAAACGTTTTTGCATATCGGGTACAACGGGCTTTACGTGAGTAAAGTGCGCGCCGCGTCCACGTGTCGCGTTTTTAAAGGAGGCCCCATGCCTGGTGTTACCCCTGCAGAAGTTTTGTCCAACTTTGGTATTACGCTGGTCGAAGATCCCGCCGAGAATCAGCCCCGCCTGCTGGTCGATCTACCCGCCGCGGAGCTCGTCGAGCACGCCATCCGCCGCGAAGAAGGCCGCATGGCATCCAACGGCGCGCTGGTGATTGAGACGGGGGGGCGCACCGGCCGTTCACCCAACGATCGCTTTATCGTTGACACGCCCGACGTGCACGAAAAAATCGCCTGGGGCGCGGTCAACCGCCCGCTGTCCGTCGAGAGCTATGAGGCCATCAAGGCCGGCATCGTCGACTATCTCAACGAGCGCGACGTGTTCGTCACCCGCGGCATGGCAGGCGCCGACCGCAACCACACGCGTCGACTGCTCGTTGCCTGCGAGCGTGCCAGCCAGGCACTCTTTATTAAGCAGATGCTCGCCCGCCCGCTTGCCCGCGAAATCGCGCGCACCGGCGAACCCGACTTCTGCGTGCTCGCAGCGCCCGGTTACCAGTGCGACCCCGCCATCAAGGGCCTCAACTCCAGCGCCGCCGTGGTCATCAACTTCCAGGAGCGCGTGATATTGGTCGCGGGTACCGGCTACTCCGGCGAAATCAAAAAGTCCATCTTCAGTGTCATGAACTACCTGCTGCCTGTCGAGGACGACGTGCTGCCCATGCATTGCTCGGCCAGCATGGATCCCGTCACGCACGAGACTGCCGTGTTCTTTGGCCTGTCCGGCACCGGCAAGACCACGCTTTCGGCCAATCCCACGCGCCTGCTGATCGGCGACGACGAGCACGGTTGGTCCGACATGGGCATCTTCAACATCGAGGGTGGCTGCTACGCCAAATGCGAGGGCCTGGACGCCTTCCACGAGCCCGAGATCTTCAACGCCGTCCGTTTTGGCGCCATTTGCGAAAACGTGGTGCTCGACGAGAACCGCAAGCCCAACTACGACGACATCTCGATCACGCACAACACGCGCGTGGCCTATCCCGTGGAGCACATTCCTAACGCGTGGACTAAGGGCATGGGCACCACTCCCAGCGTCGTGCTGTTCCTGACTTGCGACGCTTTTGGCGTGCTGCCGCCCATCTCGCGCCTGACGGCCGACGCCGCCATGTACCACTTTGTGACGGGCTTTACGGCTAAGATTCCCGGCACCGAGGTCGGCGTCACCGAGCCCACGCCCACGTTCTCTTCGCTGTTCGGCGAGCCGTTTATGCCGCTCGACCCCATGGTTTACGCCAAGATGCTCGGCGAGCGCATCGCCGACGGCCGCACGCGCGTGTACCTGGTCAACACCGGCTGGATCGGCGGCGGCTACGGCGTGGGCCATCGCATCGAGCTTGCCTACACGCGCTCGCTGGTCGCGCGCGCCCTTGACGGCACCATCGAGGACAGCGAGTTCGTGCACGACGACATCTTTAACGTCGACATTCCCACGACGTGCCACGGCGTGCCCGATGGCATCCTGGTGCCGCGCCAATACTGGCAGAGCACCGCGCGCTATGACGAGGCCGCGCACAACCTGGCGGTGATGTTCGAGGAGAACTTCGAGAAGAAGTACTCGCACCTGCCCGAGTCCGTCAAAGCCGCCGGCCCGCACGTTCAAGTACACGCCGACGCCCGTCATCGCGGCCGCGGGCTGCTGGGACTTCGCCACTAGCTTCGCCGTGAGTCCATATCCACCACAAAGGGGACAGGCACCTTTGTGGTGGTTTTGCTCGCGTGGATGACTCGGGTTACAATACGCCTGACATATCGTCCCCTTCTCCGGATGGGGACAGCGCAAGCGTTCTTGTGACGGCACCGTAGGACTTTGAAGGTGGCCGTTGTAAGGGCGCTTTTTGTTTAGGCGCCCTCACTCGGGCGCGCACAATGAAGGGAGAGCGTATGAAGAGCTTTATTGCCGAGGATTCATTCTGGGAGCTGTTTCCGCAGGCAGCGGTCGGTGTTGTGGTCGTGGAGGACATGAAGCCCACGGCTCAGATTCCCCAGGAGGACGTGGATGCGATTGCGGCGTTGCTCGACCGCGCCAATATCGATGCGGAGCGTCATCTGACCAGCGACACTATCAGCGAGAACGCACCGGTCAAGGCATGGCGCGAGGCCTATCGTCTGTTCAAGACCAAAAAGGGCGCGCGCTGCTCGATCGAGAACTTGCTCAAACGCGTGCTCAAAGGAAAGCCGGTGGGCCACATTACGCCCGCGGTGGATATTTACAACACGGTGTCACTGACCTACGCGCTGCCCGTGGGAGGCGAGGATCTGCATGCGATCGAGGGAGACCTTCGCCTGAAGGTGACCGACGGTGGCGATGCGTTCTTGCCGCTTGGCGAGGAGGCGGACGATCCGACGCTGCCCGGCGAGCTCGCCTACATCGATGATGTGGGCGCCGTGTGCCGCTGCTGGAACTGGCGCGACGGCGTTCGCACGGCGCTGTCCGACGATTCGGCCGATGCGTTCTTGGCGATTGAGTGCGTGGAGCCCGAGCGGATGGGGGATTGCCAGGCTGCCGTTGATCGTCTCGCCGAGTTGCTCGAGCGTTATCTGGGCGCTACGGTTGTCGTTAAGACGCTTGTGACCCGCGACAATCCCTGTGTGGAGCTGTAGCGACGCCTGCGGATCATGTTCGCCGGTCAAAACCACCACAAAGGTGCCTGTCCCCTTTGTGGTGGTTTTTATGTTGATGGGTTAACAAATGGGGTATTTGGGTACGGGTGTCGCCTTATGCGACTAAGATGTTTACCCGTAAGCATTATGCAAGCGAAAGGCGGTCGTCTCCCATGCAGCAGAACGACGAGACACGTTTCGAGGACTTTGTCGGACTGATCAGTGGGCTCTACAAGGAGATCCAGCGCATTAAGACATCCGAGGGCGCAAGGCTGGGCCTCAAGGGCTCCGACGTGATGTGCCTGTACTATCTTGAGCGCAGCAAGGACGGCCTGACTGGCGCTGACCTGGCTCGCATGGCAGGCGTGACCCGCGCCGCCGTCTCGCGTACGCTCGCGCATCTGGAGGAGGGCGGCTACGTCGAGGTCGATGATTCGGGCGATGCCGCCGTTAAGTATCGTGCTCCGGTGCGCCTGACCGCTCTGGGCGGCGAGAGCATGAGCGAGGCGGACCGCATCATTCGCGAGGTGCTCGATACCACCGGTAAGGCTATGGGTGTGGAGCAGCGCGAGCAGATGTATGCGTCGCTGCGTACGATTCTCAACACCCTGCGCGAGCTGTAGGGCCGCCAAGGCTTTTGCTTCCAATTAACAACTGCATAGTCCCGTTTGAGCGCGTATACCGTGCCGGGGCCTTGCTGTCAAAATTCCCTGCGCGGGACCTGCGCAAGAAAGGATTCGCTATGTCCGTCCGCATTATTACCGATTCCGCAAGCGATATGTCGCCGGCCGAGCACCCGGCACTGGCCGTTTTGCCGCTGTCCGTCACCTTTGGCACCGATGTGTACATGGATGGCATCGACATCGATCACCAGCGCTTTTACGAGATGCTCGTGGAGCGCGATGAGCTGCCCAAGACCGGCCAGGTCAACCCGTACGCGTTTTCGCAGGCCATCTCCGAGGTTCGTGAAGCCGGCGATGAGGCAGTGATTATTACCGTGGGCGCTAAACTTTCGGGTACCAACCAAAGTGCCCGCACCGCACTTGCCGAGGCGCCGGGCGGCGATGTGTATGTGGTGGATAGCAATAACGTCACTCTGGGCGAGCGTGTCCTGGTCGAGTATGCCCTGCGCCTGGTGAACGAGGGCCGTAGTGCGGCCCAGATCGCGGCGGCCGTCGAGGCCGTCCGTGACCGCGTGGTCGTCATCGGCCTGCTCGAGACGCTGGAGTACCTGGTGCGCGGCGGTCGTCTGTCTGCTGCGGCCGGCGCCGTGGGCACGCTGCTCAACGTAAAGCCTGTGGTGGCTGTCGAGGACGGTCTGATCGTGCAGCTGGGCAAGGCGCGCGGTTCCAAGAACGGCCGCAACCTGCTGAACCAAAAGGTCGAAAAGGCGGGCGGCATCGACTTTTCCATGCCGCTGGCGCTCGGCTATACGGGTCTTTCGGATGCGGTGCTCAAGAAGTATATCGAGGACAGCGCGGCACTGTGGGCTGGTCACACCGAGGGCGAACTGCCCGTTCACACCATTGGCGCCACCATCGGCACCCACGTAGGCCCCGGCGCCGTAGCCGTAGCCTTCTTCCAGCCCGCTAACTAACCGACCTGCCATAAACCACCACAAAGGGGACAGGCCCTTTGTGGTGGTTTATGCTTTTCCGGGTGGAAGGGAGCGAGCAATGGCGTCTGAGGGCTTTTTTGAACGGGTGTACGAGGTGGTCGAGCAGATCCCCGAGGGGATGGTCGCCACGTATGGCCAGGTGGCGCTGCTTGCCGGTCGTCCACGAAGTGCGCGGTACGTGGGCTATGCGCTGCACAGCAACCCGCGCCCCGGCGAGATTCCCTGTCATCGCGTGGTGTTTGCCGACGGGCACATATGCGAGGGCTTCGCTTTTGGCGGTCCCGATGCTCAACGTGAGCTTTTGCTAGGGGAGGGTGTGGCGTTTAAGGACGACATGCACGTCGACTTGGCCGCCTGTCGCTGGCCAGCGGGGCTCTAGCGGCTCTGCCTTGGCGTAAACCACCACAAAGGTGCCTGTCCCCTTTGTGGTGGTTTAGTTTACTTGGGCTAACTTATG
>UQWG01000012.1 GCA_900544645.1 uncultured Collinsella sp. | reverse complement strand
CTGGCTCCCCGGGTAGGACTCGAACCTACAACAGCGCGGTTAACAGCCGCGTGCTCTACCATTGAGCTACCGAGGAATAGGTGCGTGCTCTCAAGCAACGAAGTTTATTATACGGACGAATCAGCTCAGGGCAAGAACTTTTTTGAGAATTTTTCCGACCTAGTCATTGGGGACGTCCCCAATGACTACATAAAAGCGCCCCCAAGCGGGTGTGCTTGAGGGCGCTTCTTGCTTGACTAGCTTTCGATGTAGTCTTTGAGCTTGCTACTACGGCTCGGGTGACGGAGCTTGGCCAGGGTCTTGGACTCGATCTGGCGAATACGCTCGCGCGTGACACCAAACTCGCGGCCGACCTCCTCGAGCGTACGAGGATGTCCGTCGACAAGGCCAAAGCGCAGCTCGATAACCTTGCGCTCACGATCGGCAAGCGAGTCGAGCACCTGGGTGAGCTGCTCCTGCAGCATGGAGAAGCTGGCGGCATCGGGCGGAACGATAGCCTGGGAGTCCTCGATGAAGTCGCCCAGCTGGGAATCCTCTTCCTCGCCGATGGGAGTCTCGAGCGACACGGGCTCCTGCGAAATCTTCTGGATCTCGCGGACACGGTCGGCACTCATGTCCATCTCGGCACCGATCTCCTCGGGGGTCGGGTCGCGACCCAGGTCCTGAAGAAGCTGGCGCTGCACGCGGACGAGCTTGTTGATGGTCTCGACCATGTGCACGGGAATACGGATGGTACGGGCCTGGTCCGCGATAGCGCGCGTGATGGCCTGACGGATCCACCACGTGGCGTACGTGGAGAACTTAAAGCCCTTCTGGTAGTCGAACTTCTCGACGGCGCGGATCAGACCGAGGTTGCCCTCCTGAATCAGGTCCAGGAACAGCATGCCGCGACCGACATAGCGCTTGGCGATGGAGACGACCAGACGCAGGTTTGCGCTGATGAGCGCCTGCTTGGCTTCGAGGCCCACGTTCTCAATGCGCGTAAGACGACGCATCTCGGCACGCGTGAGTTCGAGCTCACCAGCATCGGCAGCCTCGAGCTTCTCGGTGGCCTCAAGACCGGCCTCGATCTTCATGGCCAGATCGACCTCTTCGGAGGCGGTCAGCAGGTCGACCTTGCCGATCTCCTTGAGGTACATACGGACCGGGTCGCCGGTCAGCATCACCGTGGAGGCATCGATGCCGCGCACGCGCGAACGCGAACGGGACGTGCGCACGGTGCGCTTCTTCTTGCTCTTGGAAGAACCCATCTCGGCGTCGGCCTGGCGGGCCATCTTGAGCTCGTGATCGTCGAGCGAGCCGGAATCGTGCTCGTCGTCGTCATCGAAATCGTCGGTATCGGTATCGTTATCGTCATCGTCGACGTCCATGGGGGCGTCGTCGTTACCGCTCGCGGAGATAATCTGGATGCCGCTGTTGCGCAGCGCGGAATACACCGCGGTGAGCTGCTCGTCAGAAACATCGATATCCTTCAGGGCGACCTGAATCTCGTCCTCGGTTACCGAAGTCCTGTTTGAGCCGTTGCCCATGAGCTTTGCAACGTAGGATTCCAGCCCAGTACCCGTGCTCTCAGTCTTTTTTGGCACAGATTCTCCCTTCATAGTCCACAGGACTCAATACTTTAGCACACACATTGACGTCTATACCCAAAAAGAGGGCTGGATATAGGCGAGAATACGCTGGTTGACCACAACATCTAGGCTTGTTCGGTGCCTGCGGCCTCCAGGCCGATCAAACGGAAAGGGTCCGCCACGCCGCCGATCGACTTTTGCAGTTCGCGTTGACGCTGCGAATCCTGCGCGGCCTGCACGGTCAGCGCGCGACGGGCCTCATCATCGAGTGAACGGTCCTGGCGCAGCTTGGCCTGTGCGGCACGCATGCGACGCTTGATGGTGTAGAGCTCAAGCGTATCAAGCATAAACACGATGTTCGTCTCGGTGGGGTGCTTGCTCGTCGCGGAGATGCGCCCGGCACTCACAAGCGTTGCCGCATCGGGACACACTGAGCGCGCCGCATCCATGCAGGCTGCAGGATCGGTTCCCGGCGGCGTTGCCAGAACGGCCCATGCAATGGACTCGTGACGCGGGTCAACCCACTCGATGGAGCAGATGCGGTCGGCATACGTGCGGAACAGGTCGGGGTAGCTCGTGAGCATCGTCAACAGCTCGCGCTCCCCTGCCAAGGACTTGCGTTCAAGATCGGTAAGAACCATCGGCGCCGCCGCAGCCGGTGCGCCCGAACCGTCAGCCACAGGCACAGCGCCCATACCATCAGGCACATCGATCGGCGGCAGGTCGTCGACGACCTCCACGGGCGCGGCGCCGTAGGCATCGAGCGGGACGTAGTCGTACGGCTCTTCTTCGACCGGCGCGGACACCGGCGGCGTCGCGCCCGATGCCCAAGCACCGCGACCGGCATCGCGAGAACCCGACGCCCGACCGCCCGCGCTACCGGACCGCTCAGTCTGTGCCCGCTGGCGCTCATAGTTCTGCTCACGACGTCGTTCCGCATCCTCGCGCTTGGCGACATCGCGAAACACACGACCCGAGCTCGCGCGCACCGTCTCCAGATCCAAACCCAGCAGATCGGCAATCTGGATAAAGTACGTGTCGATCATATAGCTGTTGCGCAACGGATAGATAAGCGTCAGCGCATCTTCCAGCGCCTTAGCGCGACCGCCCGGCGTGGTGATGTCACTCGACTCCTGCAGCGAACGGTAGACAAAGTCCATAAGCGGCTCGGCAGCGTCGATGCGCGTCTGCAGTGCCTCGCCACCATGTGCGGTGATGAACTCCATGGGGTCGTTGCCGTCGGGGAGCACCACGCAGCGCAGGTCCATGGAATCCTGCTCGATAAACTGAATCGCGCGACGGGCGGCCTTCTGGCCCGCTGCATCGCCGTCGAACATATACACGATGCGCTTGGCAAAGCGAGTGAGCGTCTTGACGTGATGCTCCGTGAGGGCGGTGCCCAGCGTGGCGACAACGTTTTTAATCCCCGCCTCCCAGCAGGCGATGCAATCGGTATAGCCCTCTACCACGATGGCGGTATCCTGCGCGACGATAAACTCCTTGGCCCAATTAAAGCCGTAGAGGTTTCGCTTTTTATGAAACACGCTCGTCTCGGCTGTGTTGAGATACTTAGGCTGGCCGTCGCCCATAATGCGACCGCCAAAGGCAATGTTGTGACCCTGCTCGTCAAAGATGGGGAACATCACGCGGTCGTAAAAGCGGTCGGCAAGCTGCCCGCGCCCGCGACTCACGGCAACGTTGGCGTCGATCATCTCCTGCGGGGTAAAACCCGCCTGGGACAGGTGCGACACCAGCGCGTTACGGCCCGGTGCAAAGCCCAGGCAGTAGCGGCGGCAGACGTCACCGCCCATGCCGCGGCTGGCAAAGTACTCGCGCGGACGGCCGTCCTTACCGCGCATGAGCATGGTGTGGTAGAACTGGGCGGTCTCGGCGCACAGATCGTAGATGCGGGCACGCTTGGTGCCGCGCTCGCGGCGATCTCCGGTGTCATGCAGCTCAATACCCGCGCGATCGGCCAAGTAACGGATTGACTCGGGAAAGCTCAGGTTCTCGCGCTTCATGATATACGTGAAAACGTCGCCACCCTCGCCGCAACCAAAGCAATGCCACACCTGCGTGGCGGGGATAATGTGGAAGGACGGCGTCTTCTCGCCATGGAAGGGGCAGCATCCCCAAAACTCATGGCCGCGAGGCTTGAGCTCGACCGTTTCCTGCACGATGGCAACCAGGTCAGACGCAGCGCGTACCTGGTCTTTTTCCTCATCGCTAATCACGGATGCTCACCCCCTGATCGCCCAAGTTGTGACGAATATCCTCGATATTACCCTCGACGGTCGCGATCAACTCATCCAGCGAATCGAACACACGCGAGGGACGCAGCCAGCGCGTAAACGCCAGCGAAACGGAAGCGCCGTACAGGTCGCCCGTATAACCAATTAAATTAGCCTCGAGATGCGCAGATGCCGCATCGTCAGCATACGTTGGCGGCAGGCCGACGTTCACAGCAGCGGGCCACGCGGTGTCATCGACCAGCACCAGACCCTCATACACGCCATCGGCTGGCACCTGAATGCCGTCGGGAACCTGCAAGTTTGCCGTGGGAAAGCCCATGCCAGAACCCTCGTGACGGCCGCGAATAACACCGCCACGCACCATATACGGACGGCCGAGTAACCCAGCAGCAAGCTCCACATGGCCCTGTCCCAGCTCATGACGAATGCGGGTGGCGCAAATGGCCTCACCGCCCTCGCAAAGCAGGTCGTGACCATACACGTCAACGCCGTGCTCGGAACCCCAGGAGCGCATCTCGGCAACACCAGAAGCACCGCCACGACCCAGCCTAAAGTCACTGCCAACGCGAATCGATCGAATGTCGACCAGACGCGACACCAGCGAGAGAAAATCAACATGGTCAAGCGCCGCAACCTCAGACGTAAAGGGAACGGCCACCACCGCATCGACCCCGGTCTGAGCCAAGGCATGCAGACGGTCGGCCGTCGTCATCAGTTTTTGAGCGGGCGAAGGGCTCACCACGACGTCCGGGTCGGGATCGAAGGTAACTACTACCGCCTTGCAGCCATGGGCACGGGCATCCCGGACAAGCGCCGCAATGAGCTCCTGGTGTCCACGGTGAACGCCGTCGAACACGCCGATGGCAATCGATGCGGCACCCAAGTGCTCACACTCATCAAACGTATCGGCAGCAACGATGCGAGCCTCGTCCGACTCGCCCGCGAAAAAGACACGCGCGAGCTCATGAGCGGACAACATCATCGAACACCGCCGATTGCCTGCGGAAACACGTGCTCCATAACAAAGCGGCCACTCTCAATGCGGGCGAGCGCCTTGAGTCCCCCATCGAGCACCAGCGCAAACAGCGCCTTCGAGACATCGAAATCGGCAAGCGCACGCTCAACGGGAATGCGACGGCCGCAGAGCAGGTCGTCGGCAAGATTGCCCGGCAAGTCAACACGCATGGCGCCCAAGGCCGCAATGGGATCCAGGGCAAAGCCAGCGGCGGACTCGGGAGAAAGCTCCTCCACCGCATGACAGGCGCCAATGGAAACAACACCAGATGCGGTGCGACGAAGTGCGGAAATATGCGCGGCGCTATCGCAAGCGCGGCCCAGGTCGCGAGCGAGCGCACGGATATAGGTGCCCTTGCTCACCGAGAACGCCACGGTCCACACACACGTATCACCTTCGCCGCCCACGGCGATCAGGTCGGCGGCATAGACCTCGACGGGGCGCGGAGGTAGGTCCACCGCATTGCCCTCGCGAGCAGACTTGTAGGCGCGAACGCCATTGACCGAGATAGCAGAAAACGCCGGCGGCACCTGCATCTGCGGGCCCAGCATGGCGGCCAAGTGCTCACGGGCATAGGCAGGATCGCGGAGCTCGTTGGCAACAGCCACCGTGCGGACCGCCTCGCCCTCCGCATCATCGGTATTCGTCTCGGCGCCAAACGAAATATCGGCGACGTAGCTTTTCGTGTCGAGGGTGAGCATGCCCAGCAGACGAGTAGCCTGGCCCACGCCCACTACCATGACGCCAGATGCCATGGGGTCGAGCGTGCCGGCATGGCCGACGCGACGCTCATGGAGGGCGCGCCGACATTGCGAGACCACATCGTGGGACGTGCAACCCACCGGCTTATCGACGGCGAGCAGCATATTCAATTGAGAAGGCGTTCGACGAGCCATGTACCATCCAATAAGTTAGAGCTCAACGGTCACCGAAGCGGGATCCTCCCCCACCAGCTCGGCCAGCATGGGAAGTGCCACGGCGAGCGTCTCGCGAATTGTTCCGTTGTTGGAAAAGCCGGCGGCGGCATGATGCCCGCCACCGCCAAAGTTGGCAGCAATCTCGGACACATCGAGGTCGCCCTTGGAGCGCAGGTTGCCACGCACCTTGGTATCGCCCTCAATGCCCTTTAAGAACATGCAGACCTCGACGCCCATCACCGAACGCACCACATCGACCAGGCCGTCGCACTCGTCCGAGGTGACGCCGCAGGCCTCAAGGTCGCTCTGGTAGGCATAGCTATACGCCACGCGCCCATGCGCGACCGTCTTAATGCGGCCCATAACGATGGACTTGAGGTGCAAAAACTCAACGCGCATGCTCTGATATACCTCGAGCGCAACACGCGCCGGATCGGCACCGTGGGCAACAAGACGCGAGGCCGCATGGAAGGCGGCAGCATCGGCATTCTGGTACTGGAAACGGCCGGTATCGGTAACCAAGCCACACAGCAGGCAGGTCGCAACGCCATCACGTGCGACAATGCCGCAATTGTCCAAGAAACGGTCGATGATCATAGCGCAGGCTGCAGCTTCAACGCGCCTCAGGCTGAGCTCGGCAAACTCCTCGCGCGCCGGATGGTGATCGAAGCACACCACATGCGTTGAGCGGCGAAGCACCTCGGCGGAGTTATTCAGGCGCTCGACGACCGGCACGTCCACCGAGATGAACAGGTCCGGATTGCCGGTGTACGTAGATGCCGGCACCAGACGATCGGAGCCTTCCATAAAGCGGTAGATGCGCGGAACCGGGTCATCGTCTGCCAGCAGCAGGGCAATGTCCTTGTTGGGGAAAAACTTCATGAGCGAAAGGCCCAGACCCAACACGGATCCCAAGGCATCGCCATCGGGAGAAGTATGTCCCGAAATCGCAATGGAGGACGCACCCTCGATGAGCTCGAGGATGCGTCGCTGAATATCTGCAGACTCGCACGAGGCGAGGTCGGCGGAATTAGTCATCTAAAGCTGCCTCCTGGGCGGCATCCGCTATCGGATAGCCGTCCTCGTCCTTTTCGATCGCAAGCGTGGCGGGAACGTTTTCCAGCGCACGCGTGATGCGCTCGGCCTCATCGGTCGAGCGATCGATGCGAAAATCGAGCTCGGGTGTGACACGCCAATCGAGCGAGCGAGCCAACAGGCTGCGAATACGGCCCTTGGCGCTTGCGAGCGCCTCCATGACTTCGTCGTAGCGGCTCGCATCGCACGACACGTACACACGCGCGAACGAACGGTCCACCGCGACCTCGACCGCGGTCAAAGTAACCAGGTCGAGACGCGGATCGGAAACCTCAAAGAGCAGGATATAACCGAGCTTCTCGCGAAGCTGCTCGCCCAGACGGCGGGTTGCCTGCGTTTGCTTCATAGAGCTACCCCCTACTCGGTACGGGCAACCTGGTCGATGCGGTAACCCTCGATCTGGTCGCCGGGCTTGATGTCCTGGAAGTTCTCCAGGCCAATGCCGCCCTCGGAACCGCTCTTGAGGCTCTTTGCCTCGTCCTTGTAGTGGCGCATCGAGGCGATCTTGCCGTTGAAGACCACGATGCCGTCGCGCACCAGACGCACGGAATCGGTCGCGGCGATCTCGCCCTCTTCGACGCGGACACCGGCGGCGATACCGACTTTGGGCACCTTGAAGGTGTCCAGGACGGTCGCGGTACCCGTGGCGACCTCGACCTCTGTGGGCTTGAGCATGCCGATACGGGCGGCGTCGAGCTCCTCGAGGCACTTGTAGATGACGTCGTAGCAACGAATCTCGACGCCCTCGCGCTCGGCGGCGGAGCGGGCCTTACCGTCGGGACGGACGCCAAATCCGATGATGATGGCGTTGGAAGCGTCGGCCAGGACGACGTCGGTCTCGTTGATAGCGCCAACGGCGGAGTGGATCGTGTTGATGCGGACCTCGGACTGATCCATCTTGTCGAGCGAGTCCTGAAGGGCCTCGATGGAACCCTGGACGTCGGCCTTGATGATCAGGTTGAGCTCCTTGACCTCGGCGTCGGCAATGGTCTCGAAGAGATTCTCGAGCGTGACGTGCTTGACGCGGCTCTGCTCCTCGATACGGGCCTTGAGCGAACGCTCGTCGGCAAGGGCGCGCGCCTCGCGCTCGTCCTCGAACACGCGGAACTCGTCACCGGCGTTGGGCACGGACTGCAGACCCAGGATCTCGACAGCGTCAGAGGGACCGGCCTCGGTGACGGCGCGACCCTTGGGGTCGAGCATGGCGCGGACGCGGCCGTAGGTGAGGCCAGCGACCAGCGTATCGCCCACGTGCAGGGTACCGCGGGTCACGAGCACGGTAGCGACCGAGCCGCGGCCCTTGTCGAGCTTGGCCTCGAGGACGTTGCCGGAGGCAAAGGTGTCCGGGTTAGCCTTGAGCTCGAGCACGTCTGCCTGGAGCAGCACGGTCTCCAGAAGATCGTCGATACCGATCTTCTGCTTGGCCGAGATGTTGACGAACATGTTCTGTCCGCCCCACTCCTCGGGGATGACGCCGTACTCGGTGAGCTCCTGACGCACACGGTCGGGGTTGGCGCCCGGCTTATCGATCTTGTTGACGGCGACGACGATGGGTACGCCGGCGGCCTTGGCGTGGTTGATCGACTCGACGGTCTGGGGCATGACGCCGTCGTCGGCGGCGACGATCAGGATGACGATGTCGGTCACCTTGGCACCACGGGCACGCATGGCCGTAAAGGTGGCGTGACCCGGGGTATCGATGAAGGTGATCTTGCGGTCGTTGATCATGACCTGCGAAGCGCCGATGGCCTGCGTAATGCCGCCCGCCTCGCCAGCAGCAACGCCGGTATGACGGATGGCGTCGAGCAGCGACGTCTTACCGTGGTCGACGTGGCCCATGACGGTGACGACCGGGGCACGCGGCTTAAGGTCGGCGGGATCGTCGTAGAACGAGAAGGTGTTCTCCTCCTCGGGGGTGATGATCTTGATCTGACGGCCCAGGTCGTCGGCGACGAGCTCGACGAGGTCGTCGGACATGGACTGCGTCATGGTGAGCGGCGTACCCAGCAGGAACAGGCGCTTAATGATGTCGTTGGCCGGAACGTCGAGCGCCTCGGCAAGCTCCTGGACGGTAACGCCCTGGGAGACCTTGATGGCGTCGAGGTCCTCGGGGTTCACGCCCTGGGCCAGCGCCTCCTCTATCTTGCGCTCCTCCTGAGCCTTGGCAGCCTCGCGCTCGCGCTTCTCCTTGCGCTTCTTGCGGCGACCGGTGGACTCGCGAGAGGCCTCCTCGACGGCGGCACGAGCCTCCTCGAGCACCTTCTCGCGGCTGTACTCCTCGGCCTCGCGAGCCATGCGGCTGTAGTGGTCCTCTTCGTTGTTGTGACCGCCCTTGCGCTTCTTGCCCTTGCCCTGCTTATCGGGGTTGGGGAAGTCCATGCCGGCAGCGACGTTGTTGCTGGCGTTGGTGCGATGGCTGTGCGGACGGCTCTCGGAGGCGTTGCGCTCGGAGTTGTTGTCTGAGGCGTTGCGATCGTTACGACGGCCACCGCGGCGGTCGTTGTTGCCGCCACGACGGTTACCGCGCTCTGCGGCGCGCTCGGCCTTGGCCTTGTCCTCGGCGTCCTTCTTCTCCTTGAGCACGGTCTCCTGTGCGGCGATCTGGTCGAGCAGCGAACGGAAGCGCGAACCGGAGTCGGAAGCGGGAACGGCGCGGCGCTGGGCCTCGCGGGCAGCCTCCTCCTTCTCGCGAGCAAGGCGCTCCTGCTCGGCCTTCTTCTTGGCCTCGGCCTCGGCGCGGGCAGCCTCCTCGGCAGCCTGGGCTGCGGCAAACTGGCGGCGCTCCTCCTCGCGTGCCTTCTCGGCGGCGATGCGCTCGCGCTCGGCCTCGGCGGCGCGTGCGGCCTCCTCGGCAGCAGCTGCCTGCTCCTCGGCCTGCTTGGCGGCCTCGACTTCCTGAGCGCGGGCCTCGATCACCGAGGCGAGCTGCTTGCGGACCATGGCGACATAAGCGTCCTCCAAGGTGGAGGAAGCGGACTTAGCGGGAATCTTCATATCGGCGAGATGACCCATCAGTTCCTTGGAGGTCATGCCGAACTCTTTGGCCAGGGTGGACACACGGACTTTTGCCATATGACTTCACCTACCCTTTCTGGCACCTTGGGTGCCTAGAGACTGAACGAGCGTGGGAGACGCGCCGGGACCCGCCCGGCGCAACCGCGCGCTAGATCAGGTCCTCCGCATCATCGAAGGCGTCGGTGTCGTGGACACCGCAGAAACGGGAGCCGGGACGAGCCTGGTTGCGGCACTGGATGCCGTCCTCGGACACGTACTCGCAGCGGCGGACGTCCTCGTCCTCCTCGTCACCGATCAGGTCGGCGGCGGGC
Source organism: uncultured Collinsella sp. (assembly GCA_900544645.1). Lineage (GTDB taxonomy): Bacteria > Actinomycetota > Coriobacteriia > Coriobacteriales > Coriobacteriaceae > Collinsella. Next base: position 33,441 of record UQWG01000012.1, on the reverse strand, counting down.
TCCTCGTGAACGGGAACGTTCTTGAGGATGTCGGCGGCAAGCGTCTCGGACTTGATGTCGATGTGCCAGCCGGTCAGGCGCGCGGCGAGGCGGGCGTTCTGGCCCTCCTTGCCGATGGCGAGGGACAGCTGGTCGTCGGGCACGATGACGCCGGCGTAGGCCTTCTCCTCGTCGATGAGGACGCGGGTGACCTTGGCGGGCGACAGGGCGTTGGCGACGTAGACCGCAGGATCGGCATCCCAAAGGATGACGTCGACGCGCTCGCCACGGAGCTCGCCCACGACAGCGCGAACACGGCTGCCCTTGGGGCCGACACAGGCGCCCACGGGATCCAGACGGTCGTCGAGCGAGTGGACGGCGACCTTGGAGCGCTGGCCGGGCTCGCGGGCGATCGACTTGATCTGGACGGTGCCCTCATAGATCTCGGGCACCTCCTGCTCAAACAGACGACGCATGAGCTCGGGGTGGGTACGGGAGATGACAATCGGCGGACGGCTGTGCTCGCCACGAACCGGCTGCAGGTTGGAGTTGGGGTCGCGAACGTCGATGATCACGGCCTTGATGTGCTGGTTGTGCAGGTAGCGCTCGCCCATCGGACGCTCGTTGCGCTCGTTCTCGTAACGGCGCTGGTCGAAGTGCGGCAGCTCGGCCTCGACGCCCTCGCGGATCTTGACGATCGTGAAGTCGGGCGTGGACTGCAGCACGGTACCGCTGATGAGGTCACCGATGCGGCCGGAGAACTCCTCGTAGATCTGCTCGCGGGCGGAGTTGCGCACGATGGCGTTGATCTCGGCCTTGGCGTGCTGGGCGGCGATGCGGCTCGTGTTCTTGGGGGTGACGTCGATCTCCTCGAACTCGGTGAAGTTGCCTTCCTCGTCCATGGAATCGTCAATCGGCTCCAGACGGTAGACGTAGATCTTGCCGGTGGTGCGGTCGATGGTCACCTTGGCGCCCCACTCAAGATGCAGGATCTCGGCATAGCTCTTGGCGAGCGACTGCTCCAGGCGGTCGATCAGGTAGAGCTGGTCGATGTGCTTCTCCTGGCAAAGCTCCATCAGGGCGGACATCATGTCGGATGCTGCCATCTTACTTTCCTTCCTTCGCGGGCTTGAAGTCGTAGGTGGGCTTCAACTTGCACTTTTTAACATCAGAGAAATCGAGGGTAACGGACTCGCCGTCCTCGAGCTCGAGGGTCACGTTGGTCTCGGTTGCGGCGGCAATCTTGCCGGCGTACTTGCGACGGCCCTCGGTGGCGGTGGAGGTGAGCTCACAGTTCTCGCCCACAAAGCGGGCAAAGTCGCACGGGCGGCGCAGCGGACGCGCCATACCCGGGGTCGACACCTCGAGCGTATAGCTCGAAGAGATAGGGTCGAGCTCCTCAATCACATCGCCGACCCACTTGGTGTTGGCCGTGACGTCGTTGAGCGACAGGCTCTGACCCTCGGCACCCTCGATACGCACGCGTACGCAGGGGGCCTTGGTGGCACCCACGAGCTCGACGTCGACGATGTCGACATCGTGCTGGGGAGCGACGGCCTCGAGCGCGTCGATGATCGCCTGCTCGGTCTTAGTCTTGACCATTGCGGCACCTCCATCCATACAAAAAAGAAGCGGGGCCGAAACCCCACTTCTTTCAATTACTACTTCATTTGCAAGCAAACTATACCAATAGCTGCAGAAACGTGCAAGCACAGTACGAATCTGCAGGTCAGCGTGCGCACAGCTTCTCCACAAGAATAGGACAATTGGACTAAAGACTCCATGAGGCAAGCGCCCGATGGTCCAAGAACGGGCCATGCGTCCCAATCCACAGGCCCGTTCGAACCCCAAGGGCATTCCTTCCCGAGCCCCTATCGACCAGACTTAGCTAAGGGCATTCTGCAACAAGCCAGCCAGCAAGTCGCGCAACGACGAACCTTTCCAAATCCTCTACGGCAAGGAGGCACCCATGAAACGCCTAGGCACCCTCTGCATGGCTGCGCTCGCCATCGCAACGTGCTCGCTGGCCCTCTTGGGCTGCGGCAACGCGAATGGCAAAACCGGAACATGCGAACCGAACCCTGGCAGCACCAAAGCCATCGAGAAAACGGCACCATCGGAGAGCTTCGACAAAATAAACGAAGACATCGTCGATCCCCAGGGACTGGGTCCCGACCCTCAAGAACAGTTCCCCATCGACCTTGAGGTAGACGAGAACGTCCATGTTACCTGCGTGGGCAAGGACACCGACGGCTACGGGGACGCCGCGCTCGTCTTTACGGTGACCAACAACACCGGTGTCGACATGATGTTTGGCGATGTGGACTCATATGCCTACGTCAACGGCGTGGTCCGCGACGTACGCATGCGCCAACCGGTCGCCGCTGGAGAGGAAACGCGCGCCATGCTCACCTTTGTGGGCACCTTCGACGATCCGGACTTTGATGTGAACAACGACCTCAACGACATCTACCTCAACATTTGGATGTTCGAAGAGGCAACGGGCAACGTTTACTTTAGGGACCTGGTACACATCCCATAGAAGACGTTGCGACGCACTGACTAAGCAGGGCTTAAAACATAAGACGAGGGACGACCCAATCGGATCGCCCCTCGTTTGTTGCATGTCAGCTATGCGCGCAATGCTTACTTGACCACCAGGTTGACCAGCTTGCCGGGCACGCAGATGGCCTTGACGACCGTCTTGCCGTCGAGCCACTTGGCGACGGCGGTCTCGGCGGCAGCCTGCATTTCCTCGTTGGAGGCATCGCGGGCCACGTCGATGCGGCCACGGACCTTGCCGAGTACCTGGACGACGATCTGCACCGTGTCCTCGATGGACTCGGCCAGGTCGAACTCGGGCCAGGCGGCGGTGTAAGCGTTGCCCTCGCAGCCGAGCGCCTCGTGCCACAGCTCGTCGGCCCAGAACGGGCAGATGGGCGCCAGGACGCTCACGATGTCCTTGGCCACGCCGTAGCACAGGGCCTTGTCGCGGTCAGCACCCTCGGTGGCGTTGAGGTAGGCGCTCGCCGCGTTGACGAGCTCCATGACGGCCGAGATCGCGGTGTTGAACTGGCCGCGATCGAAGTCCTCGGTGCACTTGGCGATGGTGCGGTGACGCTCACGGTAGAGCTTCATCGCGGTCTCGCCGAGCACGGACTTGTCGAAGGCCACGTTGGCGTCACCCGACTGGACGAGCTGCCACACGATACGCCAGGCGCGCTTGATAAAGCGGTTGGCGCCCTCGACGGCCTTGGGATCCCAGTCGAAGTCCTTCTCGGGCGGGGCGATAAACAGGATCGCCAGACGCATGGTGTCGGCGCCGTAGGGCTCGATAACCGAGCTCGGGGGCACGACGTTGCCTTTGGACTTGGACATGGTGTCGCCGTTCTCGTCCTTGACCATGCCCTGGCACAGCAGGTTGGTGAAGGGCTCGTCAACACTCAGCAGACCCAGGTCGCGCAGCGCCTTGGTAAAGAAGCGGCTGTAGAGCAGGTGCAGAATGGCGTGCTCGATGCCACCGATGTAGTTATCGACGGGCATCCAACGGTCGGCTGCCTCGCGGGAGAAGGGCAGCTCGGTGTTGTGCGGGTCGGTATAGCGCAGGTAATACCAGCTGGAGCAGGTGAACGTGTCCATGGTATCGGTCTCGCGCTTAGCCGGGCGGCCGCAGACCGGGCAGGTGGTCTCGTAGAAGTCCTTGCACTCGGCGAGGGTCTCGCCGGCGCCCAGGTCCAGGTTCTCGGGCAGCGTCACCGGCAGCTGATCCTCAGGCACGGGCACGATGCCGCAGTGCTCGCAGTGGATGGCCGGGATGGGGTTGCCCCAATAGCGTTGACGGCTGATGAGCCAGTCGCGCAGGCGGAACTCGACCTTGCGACGGCCGCAGCCCATGGCCTCGAGGTCGGCCACGATGGCAGCCTCGCCCTCGGAGTGCTTACCGCCGCGCATGCCGGTGTACTTGCCGGACTGGACAAGCGTGCCCTCGGCAGCGTGGGCGCAATCCCAGTCGACGGTCTCGGCATGGAAGGTATCGATGGTCTCGCCGGTGGCCTCGACGGCAGCGCGATCGTCATCGTCCAGGATGATCGGCACAATCGGCAGGTCGTACTTGCGGGCAAACTCAAAGTCGCGCTGGTCACCACAGGGAACGGCCATGACGGCGCCGGTTCCATAGTCGGCAACGACATAATCGGCAACCCACACGGGGACCTTCTCGCCGTTGACGGGGTTTACCACGTAGCGGCCGGTAAAGGCACCGTGCTTCTCGAGGGTGCCCTGGGCACGCTCGACGGCAGAGATATGCTTGGAGTCCTCGACAATCTTGGTGACGGCCTCCTCATACTCCGTGCCCTCGACGAGCTCGTGCAGACGAGCGTACTCGGGAGCCAGGACAAAAAAGGAGACGCCAAAGAGGGTGTCGGCACGCGTGGTAAAGACGGTGATCTTGCCCTCGTCGCCCTCAATGGGCTCGCCATCCTGGTCGCACAGGGTAAAGTCGACCTCGGCGCCCTCGGAGCGACCGATCCAGTTGGCCTGCATCTGCTTGACGCGCTCGGGCCAGCCGGGGAGCTTCTCCAGGTCGTCGAGCAGCTCCTGGGAGTACTCGGTGATCTTGAAGTACCACTGCTCAAGGTCGCGCTTCTCGGGCTCGGTGCCGCAGCGCCAGCACTTGCCCTCGGTAACCTGCTCGTTGGCCAGAACGGTCTTGCAGGTGGGGCACCAGTTGACCGGGTTCTTCTTACGGTAGACCAGGCCCTTTTCCCACATCTTCTCAAAGATCCACTGGCCCCAGCGGTAGTAGTCGGGGCTGCAGGTCTTGACCATGCGATCCAGATCGTAGGAGAAGCCCATGCGCTTCATCGTAGCGAGCGCCTGGTCCATGTTCTTATACGTCCAGGCAGCAGCCTGCGTGTTGTGCTTGATAGCGGCGTTCTCGGCAGGCAGGCCAAAGGCGTCAAAGCCGATGGGGTGCAGCACGTCGTAACCGCGCATGCGGGCCTGACGGGCCATGGCATCGCCGATGGTGTAGTTGCGCGCGTGGCCCATGTGCAGGTCGCCCGACGGATACGGGAACATCTCGAGCACGTACTTCTTGGGCTTGCTGTCGTCGGTGTCGACGGCAAAGAGGTTGGAATCCTCCCAGGCCTTCATCCACCGGTACTCAATGGCCTGCGCGTCGTAGACAGGGATCTCGTCCTTATGATCTGTGCAATCGCACATATCAGCTCCTTTAATCTTAGCTGGGGTCGGTCGGCTTGGCTTTGTTCGCTACTGCGGACAGTCCTGCGCAAGACGAAGAGCACATTAAGTGCTCTTCTTTGCGTGCGGAACTTGTAGCGAACAAAGCCAAGCCGACCGACCCTAAGGTTAACTTGACTGATGATAGCAAATACGACAAGCGAGATGCCTGCGACTTGCAGGCATCTCGCTTTATCTAAATAACGTGGTTGTGAATCAACCGCTAATTGTTACCCGCCCAAGCATGATCGGGTTTTCCAAGTGCCGCAGATTGCCGTGAAAGAGGAGCGACGCATACTTTGGTACGCGAGCGACGGTTTGAACGGCAAGGTGCGGTGCTTGGGAAAGCCGCTTAGCGGTAGCTGACGCTTTGCTGAGAATCCTTCACGACTACGTCGTGGGCGCCGCCTTCGACGATCGAGGTCGAGCTCACCAGGGTCAGGCGTGCCTTTTCCTGAAGCTCGGGGATCGAGAGGGCACCGCAGTTGCACATCGTGGACTTGACCTTGTAGAGCGTGCCGCCCACGCCGTCTTTGAGGGAGCCGGCATAGGGAACATAGGAGTCGACGCCCTCGACGAAGCTGAGCTTCGCGGCGCCGCCCAGGTCGTAGCGCTGCCAGTTGCGGGCACGCGCAGAGCCCTCGCCCCAGTACTCCTTCATGTACTGACCGTTCACGTTGACGCGCTCAGTCGGGCTCTCATCAAAGCGGGCGAAGTAGCGGCCCAGCATCATAAAGTCGGCACCCATGGCAAGGGCGAGCGTCATGTGGTAGTCATAGACGATACCGCCGTCGGAGCACACGGGCACGTAGACACCGGTCTCCTCGTAGTACTCGTCGCGAGCGCGGCAGACGTCGATCAGCGCGGTGGCCTGGCCACGGCCGATACCCTTGGTCTCACGGGTAATGCAGATGGAACCGCCGCCGATACCGACCTTGATGAAGTCGGCACCGCAGTCGGCCAGGAAGCGGAAGCCCTCGGCGTCGACGACGTTACCGGCACCGACTTTGACGTCCTCGCCGTAGTTGGCGCGAATCCACTCAATGGTTCGCTTCTGCCACTCGCTGAAGCCCTCGGAGGAGTCGATGCACAGAACGTCGGCACCGGCCTCGATGAGCAGCGGCACGCGCTCGGCATAGTCGCGGGTGTTGATACCGGCGCCGACCATGTAGCGCTTGTCGCCATCGAGCAGCTCGTTGGGGTTGGTCTTGTGGCTGTCGTAGTCCTTGCGGAAGACAATACCCATCAGGTGATCGTTGTCGTCGACGATCGGCAGGGCGTTGAGCTTGTTGTCCCAGATGACGTCGTTGGCAACCTTGAGGCTGATGTTCTTGTCGCCCACGATGAGCTGCTCACGCGGGGTCATGAACTCGGAGACCTTCGTCTGGTGGTCATCGCGGCTGGGGCGATAGTCACGGCTGGTGACGATGCCCAGGAGCTTACCCTTGGGAGTGCCGTCGTCGGTGACCGGCATAGTGGAGTGACCGGTCTTCTCCTTGAGCTCGATGACCTGCTCCATGGTCATGTCGGGGGTCAGCGTGGAATCGGACTGAACGAAGCCGGCCTTGTGATCCTTGACGGCCTTGACCATAGCGGCCTCGGACTCGGCGCTCTGGGAACCGTAAATGAAGGACAGGCCACCCTCGGTAGCGAGCGCGACACCCATATCGACGCCCGAGACGGACTGCATGATGGCGGAAACCATGGGGATGTTCAGGGTGATTGCCGGCTTCTCACCGCGCTTAAAGCGGGTTAGCGGCGTCTTAAGAGAGACGTTGTTGGGGATGCACTGCGAGGACGAGTAACCAGGAACCAGTAGATACTCCGAAAACGTGTGGGACTCACCGGGAAAGAACGTAGCCATGTTTCTCCTTTTTCCATGCGACCGGTCGGCTGCAGGCCTCGTAGGACCCAGCCCAACCTTGGGCGCCCAATACTGGGGAAGTATCTTAACGCACTTTGACTGCTACAATGCATGATTTAAGAAGAGCACACGAGGGTTTGACGCAGGCTTTGCGTTTGCCCAGCAAACACTTTAGCGGGGAGACGTGGAGCGTATGGAGTACAAAACGACGGCAAAGTTGGTCATTCAAGCGTGCGACAAGGATTTGCCGGGCGTGTTCGGCCACGGCTGCGTCTTGTTGCTGCAGGGCATCGCCCGCGAGCATTCGCTCAACCGCGCCGCCAAGAGCATTGGCATGGCGTATTCCAAGGCCTGGCGCATCGTGAACGAGGCCGAAGGCCAGCTGGGCTGCAAACTCATCGAGCGCGACGGAGCCCGCGGGTCCACGCTCACGCCCGCCGGAGAGCGAGCCATAGCGGTCTACGAGGAGCTGCAGACCGACATCAACAACGTCATTGCCAACAAAGCAAACGACCTCATCGCCAGCATTAAAGAGTAGCCCATTTGGGACGGGGCCTTATAGCCACACAACCCCTTCTCATAAGTTGCGGTGAAATAGAGACTGTTTATGCGGTTAAAGCCGTAAATCAATCCATATTTCACCGCAACTTATGGACTCGAGGATGATTTAGCTACTTGCGGAGGGCGTTGTCTAGGGCGGACGCTACGACCAGGGGGTTGTCGGTGCCGGCGAAGAGGCGGATGGTGTTCCCCTGCTTGCCGCATGGGGCCGAAAGGCGCGTCGTTGCGCCGCCGGCCGGCGATGTGCGAAACTCCCCCGGCAAAGCGTCGAACAGCTCTCCCGCGCTACGCTCGATAAGGTCAAATTCAACTGCCGGGCCAAAACCATGCTCGAGGATTCCCGTTGCAACCGCATGGTCGGGATGCGAGCTCAGTCCGGGAAAGCGCACGTTGCGCACCATCTCGTTGGCGGCCAGATACTCGGCCAGCGCACGTGCGCGGTCGAAATGTGCCTGCATGCGGACATCGAGCGAGTCCAGCCCGCGATCCAGCACAGCGGCCTCGTCAGCAGGCATATTAAGCTTGGCCAAGCCACAGCCCTCAAGCAGGGCATGCGCGCACTCAGCCGCGGCATCCACGCGATGGCGTTTGAGCTGCGAGCGCGCGACCGATACGGCAACCAACTTGCACGGAGCATCACCGGCGCATACGCGATCAAGCGCCTCGAGCGACAGCACAGCACCCAGCCGCAGCGAATCGCAGCCAAAAGCTGACGCCACGGTGTTGTCCACAACCAGCAGTGCATGGGCCTCACGAGCCGCCCGACCCAGCGCACGAAGATCGGGCACACGCAGGCCAAACCCGCCGATGGAGTTGACGAACCACCACAGGTGCGGCACCTCGGCATCAAACGGAGCATCAAAGCCCTCGGACGCAGCGGCAAACGTCTCGGCGGACGGCGAGCCCACCAGCGCGACATCGCAGCAATCAAAGCCGCTCGCAAACGCATCGGCAAAGTCGTCCGCAAAGGCCACCAGGCGGTCACCGGGACGCACAACCCCCAACAGAGACAGCGCCGCCGGCACATGCGAGGCCGCAAGCAACCGCGCCTCACGCGCGCCGGCCCTTACAGCCCAGGCCTCTTCTAGCTGCCGCACATCCATAAGGCACCTTCCCTTCAAAACAAAAACCCACGATGCGGGTGTTCCCCGAATCGTGGGCAACGGCTGCAGTATAGCGCCGATATGCGACGAATCGCCTAGATGTTGAGCGCGTGGTAGGTCACATTCGCGCCCGGAGCGTCAACGGTCACGCCATAGGCCTCGGGATAGATGCGCGTCGAAAACACGAGCGAGCCATCGTTCACAAACACCTCGACCGACGAGACATCGCCAACAATGCGCACGTTACGAACCTCGTCGACGGGCTCCCAGCGCACGGTGCGACCACAGCCGGCAGAAGCGCGACCCTCATCGGTAAATCGCATCTCAAAGCACGCGGGCAGCTCGCCATTGGCGGGCACAAACGCCAGCTTCAGCTCGCCATCAACGGTCGCGGTAAACGCGCCGTCGACACCGTCAACAACAACGTCAAAGCAGGTATCGCCGGCAACCTCCAACGAGCCCTCCCCCACACGCACCGAGGCATAATGGTGCTCAATCTCGCGCGCCGGCTGCTGCAGCACTACGCCGCCGGCACCGGCTGTAAGCTCACGCGGCACCGTCATGCAGTGCTGCCAGCCGAACGCCACGGTAGGCGCGTTGCCATAGGTTGGCTCATCGGGCATACCCATCCAGCCGATTAGAATATGGCGACCGTCCTCGGCCGTGAACTCCTGCGGAGCATAGAAGTCAAAACCAGCGTCCCACAGGCGGAACTCGCCCAGCTCATAGGCACCGTCACCACCGGTAATGTCACCCGTTACAGGCATGTAGCCAGCAGCGTATACGTTGCCGCGGCCCCAACGACCGCCCTCGAGCCCCTGGGGCGAGAAGGACAGCCACTTCGCCGGTACACCGCCATCCGCCTCAAGCTCAAGATATCCCGGGCATTCCCACATAAACCCAAAACGCTCGGGCGTAGACACACGGCTCTCGAGCTCCCAACTAAGCATGTCAGCCGAGCCGTACACCAAGATCTCGCCCACATCGCGACCGGCACCCTCGCCGTGCATCGCACAAAAACGGCTCTCGATATGCGGCCCATCCACGCGACGGCGCGCGCCCAGCACCATGTGATAACGCCCGTCCGCATCGCGCCACACCTTGGGGTCGCGCACGTGGCAGGTCAAATCCTCGGGATAATCCTCGGACGCCAGCACCACGCGCTTTTGGCTGAACTCCCGACCGGCAAGGCCATCAACGCTCTCGACATAGACGGTATCGGCGCGGCGGCCGGTATTGACGTAGTCGTACGTGCCGTCTGCATCGGAAAGCTTAACGTTGCCCGTATACAACACGCGAATGCGGCCGTCCTCGGCAAGCGCGGAGCCCGAATACACGCCATGGCAATCGAACGGTTCGTCGGGCAGCAGCGGGGCGCCAACGTAGTCCCACGCCATAAGATCGCGACTCGTCGCATGGCCCCAGACCTTAACGCCACCCTCGACATCAAAGGGCGCATACTGAAAATAGGCATGGAACACGCCGCCCGCCTGGCAGAGACCGTTGGGGTCGTTGAGCCAACCCGCCGGCGGCATAATATGGAAGCGTTGGCCATACGCGCCATGACCGCACTCAGAGGCGGCGGCGTCAACAGCGGCGACCAGCTTTGCAAGGTCGCGACCAAGTGCATTAGACATATCAAAGTCCTAACGGATCGAAAGTTACAAGGCGCCAAAGATAGGCACCAGATACGGGAAACGCCCGCGAGCATAAAACCCGCGGGCACCCCTCAATCAAAAGCTCTTAGGCCTGCTCGGAAGCCTTGGGCTCATCCTTGTACAAGACAAACGAGATAGCAAAGGACACGACCGCGGCAACCGCGAACATGATCGCGTACTGCACGGGTTGGGCCAGGCACAGCAGGATACCGAAGATACCGGTGACGCCCGTGCCGGAGGCAGCCAGCGAAGTGAGCGCGCAGACCAGGGCACCGCAACCGCCGCCGATGCAGCCGGCGATGAAGGGCTTAAAGAAGCGCAGGTTCACACCAAAGATGGCAGGCTCGGTAATGCCCATGAAGGCGGACAGGGCCGAAGGAAGCGCCAGGCCCTTGATCTTGGCATCGCGGGTCTTAAAGGCAACGGCGAGCGCGGCACCACCCTGAGCGATGTTGGCGGCACTGGCGATGGGTAGCCAATAGGTCACGCCATACTGAGCGAGCTGGCCCAGATCGATGGCGGTGTACATCTGGTGGATACCGGTAACGACCGTGGGGGCATAGAACAGGCCGACGATAAAGGAACCGATGCCGAAGGGCAGGGTCAGCAGGGCCTGAATCAGACCGAGGATGGCGTTCTCAGCCCAGACAAAGATGGGGCCGACGGCAACGAGCGTCACGAGCACGGTCACGAACACGGAGACGAGCGGGGTCACAAAGAGGTCGAACATCTCGGGAACGATCTTGTGCAGGCGCTTCTCGAGGAAGGCCAGAATGGCACAGGCGATGACGATGGGGATAACGTGGCCCTGATAGCCGACCCACTCAAAGCTGTACACGCCGGGGATGACGGTGACCATGGTCTGCACGCCCTCGGAGGCAACCGTGTAGGCGCTCTGCAGCGAGGAGTTGATGAACGCACCGCCGACGACGGCGCCCAGGTACGGGTTGGCGCCAAAGGCCTTAGCCGCGGAGTAACCGATCAGGATCTGCAGAATGCCAAAGGACGTGCCCGAGACCAGATCGGCGATCTTATAAATAAAGTTATTGGTGTCGAGCGCGATAAAGCCGTTGGAGGCCATAAAGTTGAGTGCGCTCATAATGCCCAGCAGCAGGCCCGAAGCCACGATGGCGGGGATGATGGGGACAAAGACGTCGCCGAGCACCTTAATGGCACGCATAAAGATGTTCTGCTGCTGCGCCGCGGCCTCCTTGACCTCGGCCTTGGTGGCAGCCTCGACGCCGCTGAGCGCAATGAACTCGTCGTAGACCTTGTTGACGGTGCCAGTGCCAAAAATAATCTGGAGCTGGCCTTGGGCCTCAAAGACGCCCTTGGCGCCGTCGATATTCTCGAGGGCCTCCGTGTCGACCTTGGCGTTATCGGCAATCACAAGGCGCAGACGCGTGGCGCAGTGTGCGGCAGAGACGACGTTGTCGGCGCCACCGATATTGTCGAGCACCTCTTGGGCTGATTTGCGGTAGTCCATGACTTCCCTTTCCTCCAACGGGCGCATCTGCACCCGGCCATCTTTGACACTTACACTGTAATCGTTTTCAGTCTCATATGTCTGTAATCGTTTTCACAGTAGGGTGAACGGTAGGAAAAAGCCGGCGAATGGTAGTTTTGAGACAAAAACTGGGGATTCAAAGGCAGGCAGACGCGTCCAAGGACTAGACATTCATGAGCTGATGCCCAAGTTTGAGCGTCCGCAGGCCGCTCTCCCCCTCCTCGCCATCGAGCGCGTCGAGCAGCATATTGGTCGCCTCGACGCCACTGGTCAGGTAGCCATAATGCACGGTGGGAATGCCGCCCGTCAGTGCGCGCAAAAACGCGTTGTCGCCAAAACCGCTCACGCGACGCACGCCCTCGCCCACGCCGCGCAGCTCGTCAAAAGCGCGCAGGGCGCCGGCCGCCATAGTGTCAGTCGCGCACGCAATAAACGAAACATCGGGATCGACGGAGAGCAGTTCGCGCGCAGCGCGATAGCCCGAGTCGAGCGTAAATGACCCCTGGCGAATCAGGCTCGGATCAAGCACCGCGCCCGCGGCGCGCAAGCCGGCCTCAAAACCGCGACGACGGTCGAAACCGGCCGCGCGGTCCTCTTCGGAAACTCCAATGTAGGCGATCTTGCCGTCCACGCGACCCGCAAGCGCACGGCCCAGCTCAAAGGCAGCCTCGTAATCGTCATGATAGACGCACGCCGCGCCCTCGACATGCTGACCGATCAGCACAATGGGCACGCGGCACGAGTCAATCGCCCGACGGTGCTCGTCGGTGATCATGGTTGCCACCAGCACAATGCCATCAACCGGATGGTTTTGGAATAAATCGAGGTATTCGAGCTCGCGATCGGGCGCATTGTCGGTGTTGGCAAGCAGCATCTGGTAGCCACGGCGACCGAGCACCTGGCCAATACCGGCGGTAATGCGGCTCACGGATTCCGAGTTGATCTTAGGCACGATGACGCCGATGAGCTTGGTGGAACCGGTGCGCAGCGCGCGAGCCTGGCTGGATCGCACGTATCCGGTCAGCTCAATCGCCTGCTTAATGCGCTCGGCCTTATCCGCCGAGATATACCCACCGTTGAGGTAGCGCGAGACGGCGGCGCTCGAAACGCCGGCCAACTCGGCCACATCTTTCATCTTAACCACGAGCACCCCTGTCATTGAAATCGCTTTCACCATAATACCCGCGAACGCGCTCAATGAATCAACTCGCTCATCCAGGTCGAGCAAACGTCAGCGAGCGGGCAGCTGCCGTGGCGAGGTGCCGCGAAAGAGGAGCGAAGCGTACTTTATGTACGCGAGCGACGGTTTGAGCGGCAGATCGCCCGGCAGATGCCCGCGCAGCGTCGAGCGGTCCGGCGTTTGTTAAAACGCCGGACCATAGTTAGCCGTGATATTCGCCGTTATATTGGATCAACGTCAGATCTTCAACGCCGTCGAGCGCGCGAATGGCATCCGCATAGGGCATGTCAACACCGTCCGAGAAAAGCTCGACGGCCATCTCGACTTTGTCGCCGCGCATCGTCTTGGACTTGACGGTAAACTTGGTGCGCCCAAATGCACGCACGATATCGTCGCCAGTGGTCTGACCCGTGTAGTGGATGACCATCATGTAAACGCGCGCCTTGTCCTGGTGGCTCGCAAAGCCGGCGATCATCACCACGATCACCACCGCCGTGAGCCCCACGAGCGCATACATGCCGGCGCCGGCCGTAATGCCCGTGGTAATAGCCCAAAACAGATACAGCAGGTCGAGCGGGTCCTTGACCGCCGTACGATAGCGGACAATAGACAGAGCACCGACCATACCGAGCGAGATGACCACGTTCGTCGAGATCGCGAGCGTGACCATGCAGGTGAGCACGCACATGCCCACGAGCGTCACGGCAAAGCTGCGCGAATACACCACGCCGGTAAAAAAGCGCTTGTACACGTAATAGATCAGGATGCCCATGGCGAGCGCCACGAGCAGCGAAAGGCCAATCTTGGCAGGGTCGACCTGGCCAAACGCCTCCAAAACGGAGTTCTTAAAAAAGTCCCTGGTGCTCATGGTCTAAATATCCCCTCGGTTCTCATAATCCGATTCCCAGTAATTAAATCCGCACAGGTAGGCGGTCTTTTCGTAACACAGGCAGTACTTAGAGACCGCCGTAAGCTCGGCCGCGCCCGGCGGAACCAAATCGCGCACCAGCTGCGGGCAAAACTCCGTAAACTTGACCTCCATCACCAGCTTGCCGGGCTCCAGGACCGGCAGCACGGGCAGCGTCGCGTCAAAGATATCGAAGCTTCCCACCGCGGCACGCACGTTCATGTCAAACGTAACGCGCACGGTGCCCTCGTCCATCACCCACGGCTCGCGCTCGTAGTCCACGATGGTCCGCGGGCGCATCATGTTGCAGATACACTCGATGTAGAACTCGCGACAGAGCGGATAGGGGCTCCTCAGCAAAAAGCAGTAGTCGCCAGCCAGAATCTGCTCAAACTCGCCACGTGTGAGCGGCGCGTCCTCCTTATAGATCCAGCTACCGTACTTCTTTTTGCGCTCGAGCTTAATCACCTTGTCGCTGCCGTTATAGATGCGCACGCGATACTTTTTGCGCATGAGAATGCCGGCGTCTTTTTCCTCGTAGGCCGAGTTGCAGTAGTCGTCAAAGTACAGGCTGCGAATGGTATAACCGCCTTCCCGCGCATGCTTGTCCAGTTTAAACACCGGCGCCATGCGACAGGCAAGCACGGCGTGCTCGCCCTCGTTAATGAGATATTTGAGCTCGTGGCGGTAACGCTCCTGCGTAACACGCACAGGCGGGGCCGCCCAGCGCTCAAGCAGCGCGCTAGCCCTCCTCATACGTGTCCTCCACGACCTTACCGCCATCTTGCACGTAAAAACACTTCATGCCGTAGTGCTTGCCGTCGTCGGTCACATAGTAGTCAAACGCATCTTGCGTATGGCCGTCGGAGTTGGCGGCACGCACGCGAACAAAATACTGGCCGGTATCGGGCGCATCGCAGGTCACCTCGGGAAGCAGCACGTCCTCGGCCTTAAAGACCACGTCGCTTATGGCATAGTCGCGCGCAAGCTCTACGGTGTAGCGAATGTCGCGCGCCTCAAAGTCGTAGGACGCATCCCAATTAATACGCAGCTTACCGTTATCGATCTGCGGCACGCCGATGTAGAACGGCATGGGCTTTTTAAAACTCTCGCGAAAGCTCTTGTAGTTCTCCTCGATCTCGGAGGGAATCGCCGCGGCGATCTGCTCGTATTGGTCTTTGGTGACAGGCAGATTGTCGATATCGGGCGAAGCAAAGACCAGGGATTCAGTCACATCGCGGTAGTGCTTGATCATCTTGGTCAGGCGAGTCTCGGTCAAATACGAGCGCAAGTCCTTGACGGCACGGTCGAGTTCGCTGCGGAACGACTTACTGCGCAACGCGCGGTTAAACAACACGTTGCCCCAGTAGTTGCTTGCACCGCGCTCCCAGCTCGCGTAGTCCGAAAACCCGGTAAGAGAAAGCTCCAGCTTACGCAGCATGCCGTCGTTATCCCAATCTAGAAAGTACCAGGTATTTGAGTTGAGCGGGCTGTACAGATAGCAGTTACGGTTTTGCGTATCGCAGTTGCCCGTCAGGATCTGAAACGCCAGCCAATAGACCAAATTCTCGGTATCAAAGTAGGTGTCGAGCACATCATCGATCTTTTGCGATTCGTCGTTGAGCGCATCGAGCATCTCGATGAGCTTGGTGTGGTCCGAATCGCCCTTAATCTCGAGCATGCCCTCAAAGTTTGCCTGGTTGTAGTCGGGATCGTCGGCGAGCTTAATGATGTCCTCGTAGCGATGGAAATCGAAGTTGTTCACCTTGTACAGATGCCCGTTCTTATCCAGGCCATGCGCCTTAAGCGCCGTCTTGTTGAGCTGCTCCACCTGTGTAAACAGGCCGTAGTCCTCAAAGGTGTCGTTGGTCTTTTCGGTCTGGTCGCACACCCACAGATGCACAAACTGCGTGCGCAGGCCCATCATCTGGGGGATTCCGCAGATAAGGTCGTAGGCCATCTTGTTGCGAAAACGCATACCCTCGCCCATGTGCTTGTTGAGCGCAATCGCGCGCTGTTGGCGCCAGGTACCCTTGCCCTTTTTGAGCTCCACCTTGTAATTCTTTTGCGAGTTCATGCTCGACGTCTGGCCGCGCACCTGCACGGTAGCATTGGGCGCTTCCTCGCCATAGCCAACCTCGCCGGCCACCGGGCCGTCTTCGTCGCCCGGCTGCAGCAGGCCCATAACCTGATAGCGCGTCACGCCCATGTCGGCATAGTCATACACCGAGTACGTGTTGATCTCGCCCCAGCTGTGGTCGGTGTTCTCAGACCTGTTACCGCGCGAAACCGTCAGGTACATGGTCACAATGCCAGAGTCATCGTAGACCTCGTAGAGCTCGTCCTTGTCGCGCAGGTGCTTGGCCTGGTCGGAGGCCTCGGCCTTTTTAATCTTGTCCTGCTTTTTGACCTTTTTGGTCGAAGAGTCTTCCTGCACCGAGCAGCCCGAAAGCAGCAGCGCACCGGCAGCCGCCTCAAGCAGGCGACGGCGAGACATCATCCTATCGGTCATCAGAACCTCCCCAATGCTTTTGGTACAGGCGAACCACCATACGTTCAAACGCACTGCGCGGCTCACCGCCCGCGCGCTTGTCCTCGTAGCATTGCTCAACACGGTCGAGCATCCGGCCAAGTTCGGTAAACCAGCCCGTCTTGTCGGTCGCCACAATGGGCTGCTGGCTCAGGATACGATACGGCAAGTTGGCGGTATAGGTATCGAGCCGCAGCAGCGCCACGATAAAAAACACCGCCGCACCCAACAAAAAGCCAAAGCCGTAAAACTGCTGCGGCAAAAGCAACGACACGGCAGTCGCCAGCCCGGCCACACCGGCAAACAACCCCGAGGCCAGCACGGCCCCCTTATAGTCGGTAAAGTACAGCAAGATAAGCATCACCGTATTGCCCACGGCATACAGGCCATAGCCCACGCACAGCGTGCGAAAATACCCGTGCATAAGGTTGTTAAAGCCCAACGGTAAGGCCGACAGTACCGTGGTCTCGAGCGAGATGACCGCCGCGGTCACAAACAACTGTTTGAGCGCGCAAAAGCGCAGTTCGCTGTTAAGCGTGGAGAGCATCTCCTCCTCGACCACCACAATATCGCCTACCACGCCGCCGTCATTGAACAGGCTGTAATAGTCGCGGTAGCGCGGATAGAAATTGACCTCGACCGAGACCACAAAGTTGACGGTCGTGACCAGGATCGTCAAAAACGCAATGAGCGCCGGCACATCGTAGTAGGGCGCACCATAAAACAAGCCCTTGACCTGCACGCCAATGGGACCGGCCCAAATAATCACCAGGTGCGCAAAGAGTCCCAGATTGGTTAACAGACCCGTGAGCGCCAGCGGCATAAACTGATCGAGCCACTGCAAAAAGGGCCAGGGGCTGCGGTCGCTCTGAGGAAAATACCGGTACAGCAGCACCACGTCCCAGGCGAGCATGACGCCGTAGCCCAGAGCAATTGACGCCAACAGGCCCTCGACCGGCGGCAGCCCCAGCGCCAGCGCGGCCAGGGCGCACAGGCACGCCACGCCAATGGCAGCCGCAAAGCTGCACAGGATACCGCGGTAATCCTTGATGGCCGTGAGGTAACTCATGCCGTTCCAGTTGACGATCATAATGTTGAACAGCCACAGGCACAGCAGCCCCTGCAGCAGCGTGGCGCCCGAGAACAGCAGAAAGACACCGTAGAGCACCGTGCCCGCAACGAGCATGACAGCATTGGAGCCCCAAAACGAGGGCAGAATCTCGTCCTCGCGCTCGGCAAACAACATGTCGGCCAAAAAGCGCGTGACCGGCATGGAGAAAAAGCTCGTGAGCGTAAGCGAGGCCAGCAGCGTGTAGGTCACCATGCACACCAGCAGATCCTGGTTGGCACGGCCCACACCCCACAGACCGCACAGCACCAAGATACCCACCTGGAGCAGCACGCCCAACAGCATGGGACCCGTGCACACAATGCCGGCGTAGCCGTAAGCGCGCATCGTGGCAAACAGGCCTTTGCGCCTAAACAGGCGCTTGAGCTCAAAACCAATTCCGGCCACCGGCTACTCCCCCTCTCTGGACAGGTTAAACGCACGCGCCGTCTCGTCGTACAGCGCGCGATAGTTGGCGAGCATCTGCTCGTGCAAGAAGTACGTGGCAACGCGACGCTGGCCGCGATCCCCCATCTCAATGCGACGAGCGCGGCTCGCGCACATGCGCTCCATGGCATCGGCCAAGCCCTTGCGATACATGGGCGGCGTCACAAAACCTGCCACGCCAAAGTCATCGCCCGGAGCGCCTTCGAGCAGCTCACGGCAGCAGCCCACCTCGGTCGTCACGCAGGGACGGCGCGCGGCAAGCGACTCCAGCACGCTGAGCGGCTGGCCCTCGGAGATGCTCGTTAAAATGGTAAAGTCAAGCTTTTCCATGTACTCGACCACGTTAACGCGACCGGTAAAGATCAGGTCGCGCACGCCCAGGGTATCGACCAGCGCGTGGCACTCGGCGCCGTACTCTTCGTCGTCCACGCCACCCATGATGTGCAGGCGCACCTTGGGCAGTCGCTCGTGCAACTCAAAGAAGGCATAGATCATGGTCTTGACGTCCTTGATGGGCGCCAAGCGCACCACCGCGCCAATATCCACCCAGCCATCATCGGACTTTAAGGGAATATCCTTAAAGCGATCGAACTGGATGCCGTTGGGGATAACCAGGCATTTGTCCGCATCGCAGCCCATATCAATCTGCGTCTTGCGGGCGTTATGGAACAAACTGGTCACGCGAAAGACGCGGCGGTAGATCTCCTCCGAAAGCAGGTAGAAAAAGCGAATCCAGCGGTCCTTAAATGACGGCACCACCCAATCGGCGCGAATGATCTCTTCCTCGCGTTCGCGGGTATAGATGCCATGTTCGGTCAGCAGCACCGGAGCCTGGTGAACGCTTGAGCCCAGGCAGGCGAGCAAGCCGCCGTAGCCAGTCGAGATGGCGTGGTACACATCGGCCACCGGCACCTCGCTGCCCAGCAGGTAGAGCACGGGCAGCAGCATGGAGCGCATGGTGTGGAATGCGTCGGCAAAGGGTGTGTAGGGGTACTCGGCAAGGCACACGTCGCGGAAGATATCCATAAACGTGCGGCTCTGCAAAAACGAGAGCGGATGCACGCGACGGCGCTGGAAGATATCGAATAGCACGTCCCAGTCCGGATTGGAGAGCGACACCAGTCGGCGCAGCGCCTCGCGCTCGCGGTCGTTAAAACTGGCTTCGTGCTGCTCGCCCGAAAGCCGCAGGGCATCGTCCAGGAACACCTCGTGCACCTCGACCACGTTGCCGGGCAGCTCGTAGACAAACTTGCCGCGGTCGGCAGCATGCGCGCCGATCACCCACAACACAAACTCGTGCTCTGGCATGGCCGTAATATAGCCGTGCATCCAGGTAGATACGCCGCCATGTACATAGGGGTAGCAACCCTCGAGTACCAAGCAGATTCTCATTTGTCGCCACCCTCCTTGCGCGCAATGGTCACCGTCTTGTCCGTGGCTTTGACCAGGTACAGGTCGCCTGTCAGATGCGTAATCTCGCCACCCGTCACCGCACCCGGCTCGCCATTATTGGTACGGAACATGAGCCAAGCCTCGTCGTGGAAATTGCCCAGGCTGAGCGTCCAGGCATCCGCACTGGTATCCACGCTCACCGTAACCGACGAAAAGCGCTGAATGGCGCCCGAGCAATCCGAGCCGGTCTGGCGGCGCAGGTCGGGCGCAGACTTGGTAAGCCAATCCAGGTAGTCGGTCAGGCCGCCCTTGTAGACTTCCCAGCCCTCCTTGGCGCCGCGATCGGGATCGAGCAGGTCGTCCGGATGCATAAAGTGCGTGCTCACGTAGTGCATGTTGAGCTCGGACACGGCTGCCAGGCGCATATAGGAATCGTCTACCATGCCGCCCGAAACAATACGTGGCTGCTCCACAATGCCATCGCTCGCCACGCCAAACTCCTGCACGTAGGGCAGGTCGGTACCGTCCTCAAAGTACGTACTGGCAATAGTCTTAATGCGCGAAACATCGTCGCAGATAATCTTGCGCGCTCGGGCCGAAAGGATATTCGACGGCGGTACGTAAACCGAGCCATGAGCGTTGGGCAGAACCTCGTCCTGAAACGCGATAAGTTCGTTGAGCGAAGCGACGAGCGTCTCTTTGTTCTTCCAGGTCTTGTAGACGTACAGCGTGCCGTAGTCGGTGTCCCAGAGCGCGAGCGGCTGATGGTTGTAGCCGTGAAAGCCCAGCTCGCCGCCCATCTGCAGCAGCATGCCGCCAAAATATCGAAACTGCGTGGTATCGGGTTGGCGCGCGGGCTCGGTCTGGTTGACCGCGTCCTCGTAGTTTTCGATCATCACGCCGGTATAGCGAATGCCATATTTTTGCGCGAGCTTTTGCAGATCGGGCCACCAGACCTTGGTGTAAAAATCCGCAATGGAAAGGCCGTAGTCACGCTTGATATAAGTACCATCGCCCGAGGGCGCGGGGCTAGGAAAGTCGTCCAAATAGAACACGGCGCTGTTGATGACCGGATAGGCCGTAGCATCACCCAGCAAGCTTATGGCCGAAGCATAGAACCCACGCATGACCTTGTCGTAGATGCCAATGTTGCACACCACGGTGTGACCACTGCCGCAATCGTTAGACCAAATGAGCGGCGTACCCGCGTCACCGGTCTTTGCCCATACGTGCGCCGTATCGCGCAATGAAACCGAGAGCGAAGAATCGAAGGGATCCGAGAACTCGTAGCGCTCTCCTCCGCCCAACATAAAGTCCTCGCTCGGAACGATACTTTCGGCTTTCGCATAGTCATATCCGGCCGATTCGATCCCAAGCTTGGAAGCAATAGCCTGCAGGTAGTTCGAGTTATCTGGCGTCATGCCCAGCATGAGTGAGCCGCCCGCACTCACCCAACTCATCAGATCGGTCAGATGCGTACCCAGTCCGTCAAGCGAGGGCATAAGCACAATCACGCGATCAAACGACGTGAGCGATGGGATCGCGTCCGCACCGTCGGTGGCAATATCAACATCGCGATGGGCGATCTTCATGTCCAGCAAAATCTGGTCGAACTGGTCTTTAACGTCGTCGACGCTATCTTGGTCCGAGTCGGTAATGACCAGGCACGTGGGCTTTTGGCCAAAGATTGCCGAGCTTGCAGGCGTAGCGTCGGTGGCGGCGAGCATGCCCAGCTTGTGCTGTCCAGAGCTGTACTGCACGCCGGCGCGTTCGATCAGCAGCACGGCGGCCATGACGATAAAAACAGCCAACACTACAAGCAGTCCCATCCAACGAAAGCGGCCTGCACGGTCGCGGATATGTTGCGCCACGCTCATCTGGCCTCCTCCCCGTCGCGCCAAAACGCCAACTTTTCGCGGTTGTCGGCGCTCAAATACACATGTTGCTTGTCAATCGCATCAATCACACGGTGGACCTCGTCACCGTCGCGGCGCATCACGGCCAGGCGCAGGCAAAGCATCCAAACCTCCTGCTCCTCGGGCACGTCGAGCACCAGCTGGTTGGTCACGGCCTGCGCCTCGTCGATCCGTCCGACATCGGTCAGCGCCGTCGCGTATCGAATGCGCAGCTCAAGGGTATTCTCGCGCTCGCAGCGACGCGCAAGCAGGCGCGCGTACTGTTGGCGCTGAATCTGAGCAACGCGCCCCTCAGCCAAGCCCGAGCCCAAGTATTCACCAAGAAAATCGCAGTATTCGTTGAGGTTTTGCGCGCTCGGGTCCGTCTTAAAGGCACGCTCCAGCTGCTGCAGTTTAAGGTCGGACTCCTTGGAGATCTGCGCCACCGCCGTCGCGGCATAGTGCGCCACCTCAACGTCGTCGTTAAGCTTAGCCGCCTGCAGCTGCGCCAGGTACGCGTCGGGCTCCTCGGTGAGCATGGAGAGCATTAGGCGGCGCCGGTATGCCGGGTCGTTGACGATGAGCGCCTCCTCGAGCGGGACCAAGCTTACATCGGTGTCACGGTCGTGCACCAGGATGCTGCTATGCAGGTCGTCGTTGAAGCGCAGCGACTCCAGCGCAGACTCTTTCAGCCCCTCGCCAAACACCACGCTGCGGACCGATAGCAGAACCACCAGCAACGGGCCCCACAGCGGCACCAGCACTATCACAGCCAGCATGTGTCCGCGCACCGGCAGCAGGCCCAGCTTCATGAGCGTCCACAGCATCAGGCAAACCAACGCATGAATCAGCAGCAAGACGGCAGCAACGACAAGCGAGATCAAGCGGCACACCCCTCACCGTCACCGGTGTAAGAGATGTGCTGCAACAGCGCCACGATGTCCTCGCCGTCGACGGGCTCCACCGCAATATGCTTTGCGCTCAGGCGCTCGCGGATAATGGGCAGATCGCACGCCTTTGCCTGGCGCATAAGCAGGTAGAGCACGTCGCCGTCGACCAAGCCCGCCGCGTCGCTCTCGCGGATTGCCGACCCAATTGCGCCCACCAGCTCGCCGACAGGCTCCATGCCCGGTACCACGCGCAGGAGCAAAAAACTCCCCATCTTGCTATCTGCCAGTGCCTGCTCCGCCGCGAGCTCTTGGCCAAAGGCAGCCTGCTTGAGCACGCAAGTGCCGTCAACGCAACGTTTATCCTGCGCCACCGCCTCATAGTCAAAAGCACGGCCCAACGCGCTTTCGACCAGCCCGCACAAGATGCGGAACAGGTTTTGATAATAGAGGGTCATTTGGTTTTCGGCCGCACTACGCACAAAGATCAACACGGCGGGTGCCCCGTCGCGCTCGATCGTGTATCCAAACATGGGAAGCCCCGGCGTCAGCTCGCGGTTCACCCACAGGTTCGAACGACCCCCGTCGCCCAAAAGAGGTGCAAGCTGCTCAAGCGTGAGCGAGCGTGCGGCATCTTCGGCAATCGCGGGACTTGCTGCCACCAGGCGTGCAAATGCCCCGCCCGAAACATGGTAGATCGCCACCGAATCATTCTCGAGGATCTCGCCCAGAAGCTCGCAGCACTTGCGATAGATGTCGCGTGGGTTGAGCACGTCGAGCTCCTGCGTCACGGCAAAGATCTTGCCAAAGCTGTCGTGGCGACCCACGATCTGGCGCCTGTACGCGCGCTTGTCCTCGATCGCGTCGTGGTAGAGCTGCGTAAGAAACGTATTGCGGTTGCGCACGAGCTCGTTTTGATCGCGCTCCGCCCTAATAGCTTCGCTGTTGCGCAGCTGCACATAGCCGCACACCGCGCCCACCACAAAGTACGCAATAAACGGCAGCCAGTTGGACGGCTCGTAGAACAGACCCTGGAAGGTATAGCCGTACTGAGTAAAGTAGCTCACGGCCAAGCCCACCGACGCCAGCAGCGCCGCAACCAGGCCAAAATCGAGCCCATACAGCGTGCCGATCAGTACCACGTACAGCAGGCGGTAGTCGAGCACGTTAAGCTGAGCAGACTGCGAAAACACCAGCTCCAGGCCCTCAAAGAGCACCCAGGCCAGCGCGGTCTCCAGGCATTTGATGGGCAGTGTCCGCCCGCGCATGCGGTCGATGGCGGCACGCAGCGGATGGCGCTTGCCCGCGAGGGTCTGCTCCCAGCGGGCGTGTATGGTCGAAAGATCGCGCAGCACGTCATAGCGCTGGAACCACCCGTAGCGCGTGCGGACGGTATCGCTCGGAGCAATGGAGACGACGGCGTCCCCGTCGTAGGTAATGTCGAGCCCCGGGAACAAGCCCTTGAGCGCCTCGCCCAGGTCTCCCACGGTGTGGGCAAAGCTATCCGGAACCTCGAGTTCCTCGAATGTGGCATCCCAGCTGTCGAAGATGCGACGCACCAGAACGGCCAGCTCCTCGGCGCAGAGGGCACCGAGCGGTGAGTCCGCCCCAGCCCTCATGACAGCAGAGCCTTGCGAGCACGCCTCGAACAGCGGGGTCAAAATCGGGTCTTCCAGCGTGGGCGAGGCGGTGTACAGATACGGCACGCGCAAGATCTTGGCCTGAATGCCGTCGCGGACCGCATAGTAGCGGCACAGGTCGTTGGCCGCACGGGCAATGATGCCCTTGCCGTTTTGCCCCGCAACGTCCACCGCACCGTCCGCCCCCATGGGACCAGTCACAAACAGCAGCTGAATCTGGCGACCCATGCAAGCTCGAAAGACGGAGCGCAGCAGCTCGATGTCGCCAACGGCCTCGGTATGCGGCGTGAGATAGGTAGAGAGGTAGACCACACGGTCGAATTCGTAAGCCTGGTCCAGGTGCTGCAGCAGCTCTTTCCAAGACGCATGGAGCGACGACCCGTCGCGGCGCGCCTCGTTGGCCGCCACGACCTGAACATGGTCACCGGGAAACGCCTTGGCACAAAAGTCGTCATCGACATACGCGGTATTGCCAACAACCAGCACTTCCACCGTGCGCTCCCCCTCCCCAAATTTAGCTTTTGCCATGGTAAACATGCGTATTGTACGCTGTCAATGTAGGCCAAAGGCAACTTTAAAGCTGTTTTAAGAACTTTTTCAGACGGGAAGCGACTCGCGCCTGAGCCAGAGAGCCCTACACGTGCCGCTGCACGGCGGAGAAAGGCGAATCCACTACCCCTCAGGCATAATTCCTGAGCAAAATCAAGCAGAGCACACGGCTTTTTGCGCCACTTTAAGACGTAATCGGGATGTGGCGAGAGGCCAAATTCGGAAGTGCGGGGAAAACCAAAGGAATGCTGACCAGACCCCCGTTTTAGGCTTCCGCGACCTGCGGTTTTGATACAAAAAAACCGCGTTGTGCTCGAAGGTTTTCGATTTTTCCCCGCACTTCTGTAATTACATCTCTGGATCGAGGGCGCAGGCAATGGTGACGACATCCACGATAGCGCCCCCCTATGCCTGATACCAAAATCGTTCCATAGGGACCCGTTTCCCAATGGGATGATTCTTCACAAAGGGCATTAAGGCGCATGAGAACATGGTAGAGGCAAGCAAGCGCGCTTCCACGTTTTCGCCCATGGTGACCACGGTATAATCCAACGAGACAAGCAACGAACGGGAAAGGCAGCGCGGATGAACCTGGGCAGCGAGAGCGAGACCGTCGAGTTCAAGAAGTCCACTGGCGAGCATAAAGAAGCACTGCAAGCCATCAGCGCCATGCTGAACAAGCACGGCCGCGGCGAGCTCTACTTCGGCGTGAAGGACAACGGCGATGTCATCGGCCAGGATGTCAGCGACGCAACGCTGCGCCAGGTGACGTCGTGGGTGTCCGACAAGATCGAGCCCGCGGTGTTCCCGACGGTCGAGTGCCTCGACGCCGATGATGGGCTGCGATACATCAAAATTGCCTTCTCAGGTGCCGACGCCCCCTACTCCGCCGACGGACGCTACTTCACCCGCGTGGGGACTTCGAACAAAGCGCTGTCGGCCTCGGAGCTGAGCGCCATGGTCGTCAAGCGTGAGCGCGCCCGTAGCCCGTGGGACTCGCTGCCGTCCGGCAGGCCCGTCTCCGACGCCGACGAGCAGGCGGTGCGTGACTTCGTCGCGCGCGGCGGCAGGGCCGGACGCGTGGGCGGCGGGTTCGCCGGCGTGGAGGACACCTTGGCAAGGCTCGACCTCGTCGCGCCCGACGGCAGCCTAAGAAACGCCGCGGTGGAGCTGTTCTGCGAGGGATCCGACACCTACCCCAGGATGAAGCTGGGGCTTCTGGGCGGCAACACCAAGGCCAAGATCCTCGACCTGCGCCGCGAGTGCGGCACCATGCTCAAGCTGCTCGACTTCGCCGAGTACTTCGTGACGTCGAACATCAGGCGCGAGTTCGTCATCGGCGAGACGGGCATGTACCGCAAGGAGATCCCCGAGATCCCGGCCGAGGCCATCCGCGAGGCGGTTGCCAACGCGCTGTGCCACCGCGACTACACCACCGGCACCGCCGTCGAGGTCAACGTGTTCATGGACACCGTCCAGATCGTGAGCCCGGGCCTGTTCCCCGAGGGCGACTCGCCGCAAGAGCACCTAGACGGTACCGCGAGCGAGTTCGGCCTCCGAAACCCCGCGATCGCGCGCACCCTGTTCCGCGCCGGCGTCATCGAGCAGTACGGCACGGGCATACCGCGCATCAAGGAGGCCTGCGAGGCAGCCGGCGTGAGGTTCCGCTTCGAGCAGACCGTCAACAGCACCGTCGTCGTCTTCGAGCGTCCTGGGTTACAGAAAGCGGCCTTCAGGAGAACCGCGGCCGACAACCGACCGCTCCTCAGCGAGCGCGAACGAGCAGCGATGGCAATTGCCGCCGCTCAGGGGAAAATCACGACCTCCGACCTCGCGCGGGAGTCCAATGTCGGTAGGAAAACGGCCTCGAAGACTCTGAAAGACCTTGCCGGGCGAGGCCTGTTGGAATGGGTAGGGAAAAGCCCGAAAGACCCGCACCAGTTCTACAGGATGCCAAGCGAAGTTTGAGGCTGCAGGTCCTAGCCGGGAAACAGGCCCATTGCGTTTGCTGCCCTCCCCCTGCTGGGCACTACTGAGTAATCTACTGGGCACTGCTGAGTAATCTACTGAGTAGTGCCCAAGCGCGAGTTGGCAAGTCCGCCGAAGCCCAGAGAAACGGCTCCGAAGAATATACTGACCGCTACTGACCGCTACTGACCGCGGCATTCGGCAGGCCCGCCGAATGCCGCGGTCTCCCGAGACTAGCAGAGCCGCCCTTATTGTTAGCGCTGCCGAAGCAAGCCCTACTTCAGCAGCAACTTGAATTTTCGTGCGATGAGCCTCCCCGGAGCCAAGAGCCTTTTGCCCTAATCACAACACCGCAATTCAAGCACCGCAGAAAACTCCATTAGCGATGAACCAGCCACTTGAAGACGTGATCAAGGTGCGGCAAGGGGTCAAATTCGGAAGTGCGGGGAAAATCGAAGAAATGCTAACCAGGCCCCAGT
The DNA here is from genome assembly GCA_900544645.1 of uncultured Collinsella sp. Lineage (GTDB taxonomy): Bacteria > Actinomycetota > Coriobacteriia > Coriobacteriales > Coriobacteriaceae > Collinsella. The sequence continues at coordinate 6,546 of UQWG01000012.1, read as the reverse complement.
TTTCGCTTCCGCGAACTGCGGTTTTGGTGCTAAAAATCGCGTTGTGCTCGAAGGTTCTCGATTTTCCCCGCACTTCCGTAATTACATCCTTGGATCGAGAGTGCAGGCAACAATGACGTCATCCGCGATAGCACCCAACAGTCACGGACGTACAAAAGGCCGTTGCCGGAAGCCTCCATACAACGACTCTTCTTTGCGCGCGCCACGCTCGCAATGCTCCATTAAATGTACCTTTTTGTGCAACAAAAAAGCCGCTCAACCAGCGGCTTTTCTTATTTTGGTAAGAAAAAAGGCGACCGCCCTTTGTGGACGGTCGCCTTTGTTAATTGTTGTGAAGTTCGCCTTAGGCGCGAGTCTTGATCTCCTCGGTCACCTTGGCAACAAACTCGTCAACGCTCATCTGAACGGTCTCGTTGGAGCGATCGCGGACGGAGATGTTGCCGGCCTCGACCTCCTTCTCGCCCAGGATGAGCATGTAGGGCACGCGGTCGATGCTGCGGGCCTCGCGGATCTTGTAGCCGATCTTCTCGTCGCGGTCGTCGCAGACCACGCGAATGCCGGCATCCTCCAGCCTGGCGCACACCTCGTGGGCGTAGTCGCGGCTCTTCTCGGAAACCGGAAGGGCCTTGACCTGCACGGGAGCCAGCCAAGTGGGGAACTTGCCCGCAAAGTGTTCAATCAGAATACCGATGAAGCGCTCGATGGAGCCAAAGCACACACGATGCAGCATGATGGGACGCTTCTTGGTACCGTCGGCGTCCACGTACTCCAGGTCAAAGTTGAGCGGCATCTGGAAGTCGAGCTGGACGGTGCCGCACTGCCAGGTACGGCCGAGCGAGTCCTCCAGGTGGAAGTCGATCTTGGGGCCGTAGAAGGCGCCGTCGCCCTCGTTGACCTCGTAGTCCATGCCCAGCTGCTCCAGAGCAGTGCGCAGGCCCTCCTCGGCGCGAGCCCAATCCTCGTCCGAACCCATGGAGTCCTCGGGGCGGGTGGAAAGCTCAACGTGGTACTTAAAGCCAAACTTTTGGTACACGGAGTCGATGAGGTTGACCACGCCCACGATCTCGTCGGTCAGCTGGTCGGGACGCACAAACAGGTGGGCGTCGTCCTGGTTAAAGCAGCGCACGCGGAACAGGCCGTGCAGGGCGCCGCGCAGCTCGTGGCGGTGCACCAGGCCAATCTCGCCGGCGCGGATGGGCAGCTCACGATAGGAGTGCGGCTTGGAGGCGTACACCAGCACGCCGCCCGGGCAGTTCATGGGCTTAATGCAGTACTCTTCGTCGTCGATGACGGTGGAGTACATGTTGTCCTTGTAGTGGTCCCAGTGGCCCGAGGTCTTCCACAGCTGCTTGTTCATGATGAGCGGCGTGGAGATCTCCACGTAGCCGGCCTTGTGGTGGATCTCGCGCCAGTAGTCCAGCAGCGTGTTCTTAAGAATCATGCCGTTGGGCAGGAAGAACGGGAAGCCGGGGGCCTCGTCGCGCATCATAAAGAGGTCCATCTCGCGACCGATCTTGCGGTGGTCGCGCTTCTTGGCCTCCTCCAGCATGTGCATGTGCTCGTCGAGTTCTTCCTTGGTGGCAAAGGCGACGCCGTTGATGCGGGTGAGCATCTTGTTGTCCTTGTCGCCCTTCCAGTAGGCGCCCGAGACGCCGGTGAGCTTAAAGGCCTTGAGCGCCTTGGTGTAGCAGATGTGGGGGCCGACGCACATGTCGATGTAGTCGCCCTGCTGGTAGAAGGTGATGCGGGCGTCGTCGTCCAGGTCGCCGATGTGCTCGACCTTGTACTTCTCGCCGCGCTCCTCCATAAGGGCGATGGCCTCGGCGCGGGGCTTCTCGTACACGGAAAACTTGAGGTTCTCCTTGACGATCTTTTTCATCTCGGCCTCGATCGCGGGGAAGTCGTCCTCGCTGATCTTGACGCCCTCGGGCAGATCGACGTCGTAGTAGAAGCCATTGTCGGTCGCGGGGCCGTAGGCAAAGTCGGCCTCGGGGTACAGGCGCTTGATGGCCTGCGCCATGATGTGCGCGGCAGAGTGGCGGATGACGTGCGTGACCTCGTCCTGCGGGAGCTCGGCCACCGAACCGTCATTGTAGAGTGCCTTCATGGGTATGTTTTCTCCTCTCGGATGCCTGATGCAAGTGCGTGCGATGCGCTCGGCGTTTTTGACTTGCATCATTATAGGCAGGTTGCCTTGGTATACAAGCGCCCGCCGCACCTTAATGGCACGGCGGGCGATTTTCTACGCATGCTTCATCGTGTGGGCGCGAGGTGTGGGGCGCGCGTGGCTTGCGGTGTGCCCGGGGCTTGCGGCCGGCCCGGCGATGGATGCGTTACTGGATGCGAGTTCGGCAGTAGGGGCAGACCTTCCAGTGCGCATCGAGCGGGCGATGGCAGCTGGGGCACACGTTGCGAACCTGGGTATCGCACACCGGGCAGACAACGAAGTCTTTCTCGATGGGCGCGCCGCACTGCGGGCAGGTGCCGTACTGGGCAAGCTGGCGCTCACGCAGGGCCATGTCCAGCTCCTGCTCCTCGCGGTCAGACGCGTAGGAGTGCGGACGCAGGACCAAATAAGCGATGAGGCCCACAAACGGGATGAGGGCGATGATGCCCCATGCCACGTAGGCGCTGGCGCCGCGGCGGCGAGCGTCGATAAACACATAGACGACCGACAGCACATACAGGGCGATGATAAAGCCAACGAAGGCATAGACGACGCCCATAAGCTGCGGCGACATGAGCTCGGAGATGTACTTGGACATTACGGGTACCTTTCGGAATATTAACAGTTCGGTCAAGTTTACCACGGGGTTTGTTTATATGGGACCACGGCTAGGGGCGGGGCTGGCGCGGACACAAACATCTCAATCTATAACAGGTGGGAGCGGAATCCAGGTCTAGATGTTACAGATCGAGACAAACGGAGGACCCGCATGGCAAATGTCTCAATCTGTAACATCTGGGACCCAAATCCTCGTCTAACTGTTACAGATCGAGACGAACGGTTGCCGTAGTTGTCGGCAGACGAGGTTGTCGACATTGCCGGGTCTCCTCTCGCCTGCCGTTGGCGGGTGTTGCGGGGCTATTCGCCGCAATGCCGCCGCACTGAGGGTGTGCGGACCGTAGGATAGTCTTATTGACGGCCTGTCAACTCGTCTGGGAGGCACTGTGACAGAAACGTTTGATATCGCCATCGTGGGCGCGGGCATCACCGGATGCGCCATCGCGCGGCAGCTCGTGCGGTTTGACCTGTCCATTTGCGTGGTCGAGGCGTCTAACGATATTGCACTGGGCGCGTCGAAGGCCAACGGCGGCCTGGTGCACGCCGGCTACGATCCGGCACCGGGCACGGTAAAGGCACAGGTCAACGCTCGTGGCTGCGAGTTGTACGGTACGTGGGCGCAGGAGCTGGGCTTTCTGTTCTGCCGCACCGGGTCGATGGTGTTGGGCTTTAACGACGAGGACCGCGCGCACCTGGAGCAGCTGAGCAAGAATGGCGTGGCCAACGGTGTGCCCGAGCTGTCAATCGTCGGACCCGACCGCATCCACGAATTAGAGCCGCGCGCCAGTGCCGATGCAACGTGCGCGTTGTGGTGCCCCTCCACTGGCTTTGTCGACCCGTTTGAGGTTGCCATCGCCGCGATGGAGAACGCCGTGGCCAACGGGGTGACGTTTATGCGGTCTGCGCCGGTGGAGGCGATTAAGGTTGCCGGCGAGGCTTCCGACGGAGCTGCACGCTTTACGCTGGCAACGCCCACCGGCGATGTGCGCTGCCGCTATCTGATCAACGCCGCGGGCAACGGCGCCGCCGACATCTCGCATATGGCGGGCGCCGAGGAGTTCCAGATGGTCTGGCGTCAGGGCAACATCGTGGTGCTGGACAAGGAGCCGCGCACGCTCATGCCGCTCTACCCCGTGCCGACGCCGGTGTCGAAAGGCGTTATCGTGACGGGCACCGTGCATGGCAACACCGTGATCACCGCCACGGCTGCCGTGCGCGAGCCGGGCGACACGCAGACCTATGCGAGCGATGTGAACGCGCTGCTGACCGGCGCGCGAAAGCTGGTGCCCGATCTGGATACGCGCCGCGTGGTGCGCGCATTTGCCGGCGGGCGTCCGATCATTCAGGGAACGAACGACTTCTTTATTGGACAGTCGGCCGTGGTGCCGGGGCTTTTCCAGGCGGCGGGCATTCAGTCGCCGGGTGTGGCGAGCGCGCCGGCCATTGCCGAGCGCATGGAGCTTGTGATGCGTGAGGCGGGCGTTGCTTTGCACGAGCGCGCCGATTGGGATCCCGTCCGCCGTGCGCCGGACGACTTTGACCGCGCACCGCTTGCGCGCAAGGAGGAGCTGATCGAGTCCGATCCCGCGTGGGGGCAGATCGTATGCCGCTGCGAGACAGTGCCCGAGGCCGAGATCGTGGCCGCGATCCGACGCCGCCCAGGCGCGGTTTCGGTCGAGGGCGTCAAGCGCCGCTGCCGTGCCGGCATGGGTCGGTGCCAGAGCGGTTTTTGCCAGAGTCGCGTGGTGGCGATTCTTGCCCGCGAGCTGGGGTGCGACCCCAACGAAGTACTGCTGGAGGACACTGGCTCGTGGCTCGTTGAGGGATCTTTGAAGGGGGTACTCTAGGATGGCGGAATTCAAATCGAGCGCGATTGATAGCGATGCCGTTGAGGCGGTACCTACGCAGGCCTTCGACGTGGTCGTCATCGGTGGCGGACCTGCCGGCATGGCGGCCGCGATGGCCGCGCATAAGGTAGGCGCACGCGTGGCCATCGTGGAGCGCGAGCAGCACTTGGGCGGCATCCTGCGCCAGTGCATCCACCCCGGCTTTGGCCTGTCGCACTTTAAACAGGAGCTCACCGGTCCCGAGTACGCGCAGCGCTTTATCGACCAGGTGCACGCAACCGACATTGCGCTGTTCTTGGACAGTATGGTGCTTGGGATCGATTCAGGCGAGCCTACGGAAGACACCGCGGTCCATACCGTCACGCTCATGAGCCCTGCCGGCATGATGCAGCTCGCCGGACGCGCGGTCGTCCTTGCCATGGGCTGCCGTGAGCGCACCCGCAGCGAGATCAAGATCCCCGGTAGTCGTCCCGCCGGCGTGTTTACGGCCGGCCTGGCGCAGCGATACATCAATATCGAAAATCTCAAGCCCGGCTCGCGCGCCGTCATTTTGGGTTCGGGCGATATCGGGCTGATCATGGCACGTCGTTGCACGCTCGAGGGGATTTCGGTCGAGGGCGTGTACGAGCTCATGCCGTACGCCAACGGTCTGCGCCGCAACGTCAAGAACTGCCTGAACGACTTTGACATTCCGCTGCATCTGTCTACCACGGTCACGCGAGTGATCGGGCACGACCGCGTGGAAGCCGTCGAGGTGAGCCAGGTCGACGAGCGCCTGGCGCCCATTCCGGGGACCGAGCGCATTGTTCCGTGTGACACACTGCTGCTTTCGGTGGGCTTGATTCCCGAGAACGAGCTTTCGGTTGCCGCGGGCGTAGAGCTTGACCCACGCACGCGCGGCGCCGTGGTGGACCAGAGCCTGCAAACGGGCGTGCCGGGTATCTTTGCCTGTGGCAACGTGCTGCACGTGCACGACCTGGCCGACAACGTGACGACCGAGTCCGAGAAGGCTGGCGCAGCTGCAGCGGCGTACGCGCTGGGGACCGGCGCGGGCACCGTTCCGGACTGCGAGCTCACGATCTCCCCTGCCGGCATCGCGGGCTACGCGCTGCCGGGACGCATTACGGCTGTGGCACTCACCAAGCTCAATTTCCGCGTGCGCCGACCCGTCGACGCCGCCCGCGTGAGGATCTTGGCCGACGGCGAGGAACTGTTCGCCGGCAAGGTCCGCACGTTTAAGCCGAGCGTTATGGAAAGCTTCCCACTGCCGGCAAAGGTGATTCAGCGCGCACTCGACCTAGGTGCTAGCGAAATTTTCCTGTCCGTCGATCCCGTCGAGGAGGCATAGACTATGAGCGATAACGTGATCGAAACGCTGCAGTTCAACTGCACGACCTGCCCATCCGAGTGCCTTCTGACCGTAGAGGTGGAGTGCGACGCCAATGGCGCCGTGGTGGAAGTGCGCTCCGTAACCGGCAACAACTGCCCGCGCGGCGATAAGTTCGCACATCAGGAGCTCACCTGCCCCATGCGCGTGCTCACCACGACCGTGGCCGTATCCGGCGGCGACGAAGCACTGCTCCCCGTGCGCACGGCCGAAGCCATCCCACTGGCGCTCCATGCCCAAGCCATGGCCCTCATCCGCGGCGTGGTCGTCGACGCCCCCATCCGCATGGGCGACATCGTGCTGGAGAACCTCCTCAACACCAACATCAACCTAATCGCCAGCATGGACATCGACCGAGCCCAAGTAGCTAATTAGGGACGGAGCTCTTTTAGCTACCCCGCCATCCACCCCACCCCTCCTCAATTGCGGTGAAATAGTTCCTGATTTCCGCCAAAACCCCGGCATCCAGGAACTATTCCACCGCAACTATCCTTGGAATCGGTATTCAGCTTGTGCCTACTTTAGTG
>UQWG01000011.1 GCA_900544645.1 uncultured Collinsella sp. | reverse complement strand
TTCGTCGGCAGCGTCAGATGTGTATAAGAGACAGGCGGGGGATGGTGCTGCAGCGGGGGCCGGAGCCGGTGCCGGTGCGGGAATTTGGTCGCAAGCAGCGGCGGGCACGGATTCGATGACGGGCGCGAGCTCCGGCGTCGCTTCCGGCTTGATCGTGGAATCTGCGGGCTTCACGGTGATGGGCGCGTCTGCAGCTGCGGTTTCAACTTCAATCTGCGGAGCGCTCTCATTCTCGACGCTCGACTTTGCCTCGACCGGCGTGGATGCCATGGTGGTGATGCCGGCGTTGGCGTTTTCGGGGTCATAGACGACCGTAAGCGAGATGGCAGGCCGCGGCGTCTCGGGCTCCGGCGTCGACTCAGTAGCGTCTTGATCGTCGGGCTCGTCGGGCTCGTCGGGCTGTTCGTCCTCGGCCTCGTCGCCAAAGATATCGCTGTTTTGGAACGCAGACGTCTCGGGTTGGTCAGCGGCTTCTTCGGTTGTCAACTTGGGAGCCTCGTTGAGCCCCGCAGTGGCTTCCTGCTCTGACATAACTTCGGGATCGGTCGTGGCGGCGATTTCGGTTCTGGCTTCTGCCGTCACCTCGATAGCGACTTCGATCTCTGTCTCGGGCTCGGGCTCCGGCACAACTTCAGCCACGGGTTCGGGTTCGGGCTCAGGACGTTTAACGTGCTTGGGGCGCACGGCCTTGAGGTCCTTCTCACCGCGCTTTTTCTTTTTGTAGGACTGCTTGGCGCCCTTGGCGGTCTTGGGCTTGTCCTCGCCCTTGGCAAGCGCAGCATCCCAGGCCTCGTTGGCGATGACCGTGGCATACAGGCGGCCGCCTTTAAAGACGGTCAGCTTAATGCAGTCGTTAAGTTCCCCGAGCAGCTCGCGCGTGGACTCAAAGCCCAGGTCATAAGCAGTCATGTCGCCTGCGGCGAGCGCCTCCTCGACCTGCGTCATAAACGTTTGCTTGCCGCATCCAATCGCATCGCGTAACAGGCGATACAGATAGATGTGGTTGCCCAGCGAAAGCGTGGGCCTAACTATTGTCTTGCTCATGGCAAATCTCCTCTTTACACATGTAAAGCATCTTACCATCGCATAGCGTTCGCCATGGCGGCGCCCAAGGCAAACGGGCGCGAACCGCTGTCGATTCGCGCCCGTTATACAGGTCGGTTATCTATGAGAGGCAAATGTGCTTAGTTGCCCGATGCCGTGCCTTGGCTCGAGTTGTCAGATGCCGTGCCGGACGCGGTTCCGCTCGAGCTGTTCGAGCTGTTCGAGCTGTTGGTGTTGCTGCTGTCTGCTGCACCCGTTCCCGACGTGGTGTCGCTCGTCTGGCCGCCCGTGCTCGGCTGCGAACCGTCAGTCGTTTGGCTTGAGTCGGTCGTGCCGGACGGCGTGCTGCTGTTGGCCGTAGAGGAATCGGTGCCCTGCGATTGGTTTTGGGCGTTCGAGGACGAATTGGCAGAGGTAGAACTGTCTTGCGTATCGTCCGTCTGTGCCTGCTGATCCTGCGACTGGGTGTTGCCATTTGCATCGCTCTCGGTCGTGCGCGACGACAGGATTGGCTCGGGACGCTCGCCCAGACCCTCACCGGCAGTGGTGATAAGGATGGCGCCGGCGCAGGCGATGACCGCGACGATGGCGATAGCGATCGAGAAGACGATGACCTTCTTTTGCGTCTGGCTGCGCTCTGCCGCCGCCTTGGCGCGCAGGCTGTTGGGGGCGACGCGCGCCGTGGTCGCGCGTCCCGCAACCTGGCGCATCTCCTGCGTGGTCGCGGCGCCACCTAGGTGCTCCTCGACATTGGGCTCAACGGGCTCATAGGCGCCGGCAGGGTAGTCGACAGCGGCATGCGTGCCCTTGATTGCTTCGGCGCTGGCGGAGATAAAGTGGCGATAGACCTGCGAGGACACAACAGTGATGACTGAGCTCACAGCGGCACCAATCACCGAGCCGGCAATGCCGATCTTTGAAGCAAGCGCCACGCTCGTGGCGGCAGCTGCGGCGCCGGCGATGATCTGGGGAATGGAAATGTCGTCAAACAGGCCCTTTTTGGGCGCGATGGCCATGGTCTGTCCGATGGAATGGTTCTCGTGCACGCCGTTGTTGAGCGATGCCGGCGTCATGACGCGCGTGCGTGGCGCGTCGGTGTACTTGGTTGTCATACGGGGTCCTCCCGGTGTAAATCTGCTTCGTTTCGTGTAGCCATCAGGGTACCCACCAGATGTGAATCGTACGTGACATTTAACAGATACCATCAACTCATCAATAGCTCACCAAGTTGGTGGGATGCGGTTACACCTGGCGGTTGAACTACAATAGGGCTTGCTAATTGTTGTGAATGGCGTTTACGCACGGGAGCATTCTTATGAATCTTCACCTTTCTCAGTCTGATGGCTTTTTGCGTGTGGCGGCGGCCTCGCCCAAGATGCGTGTGGCCGATGTCGAGGGCAATGCCGAGGTGGCGCTGGCGGCTGTTCGCGAGGCTACCGAGCGTGGCGTTCGCGCGCTGGTACTGCCCGAGCTTAATCTGACTGGCTATACCGCGGCCGATCTGTTCCATAATCGCACACTGCTGCATGCCTGCGAGGCTGCTCTGGTGCATATCCTCGATGAAACCCGTGAGCTGCCGATCGTCTTTACCATCGGTCTTCCCGTTGCGGTTGCCGAGAATATCTACAACTGTGCCGCCGTGTGCTGCGCGGGCGAGCTTTTGGGCCTCACGGCCAAGAAGTATCTGCCCAACTATGGCGAGTTCTATGAGCGTCGCTGGTTTGCTCCGTCGCCTGCGGATCCCGTGTGGGTTGAATTTGCCGGTCAGGGTCCGGTTCCGCTGGGTTCGGGGCTTGTCTACCGCTGCTGTGATGAGGGTGCCGAGGATATGGTGCTGGGCGTTGAAGTCTGCGAGGACCTGTGGGTGCCGGCGCCCCCTTCGACCGAGATGGCGCTTGCCGGTGCGACGGTGATCCTCAATCCGTCGGCTTCGGACGAGATTATCGGTAAGGCGGATTACCGCCGCAGCCTTATCTCTAACCAAAGCGCGCGCCTGTACTGCGCCTATGCCTACGCGGACGCGAGCGAGGGCGAGTCCACGACCGACATGGTCTTTGCGGGTGAGAACCTCGTCTACGAAAACGGCTCCAAGCTCGCCGCGACCAAACTGCTTACCTGCGATATGGCCATCGCCGACGTTGACCTTGACCGCCTGGTTGCCGAGCGCCGTCGCTCGACGACGTGGACGCGCACCGACGATGCGCCGGAATCCGCGACCGTTGAGTTTTCGTTTGAGGGCGTACTGGCCGAAGAACCTGTCCTGCGCGATGCGCTCGACATCGACCGAGCCTTCCCCCGCGCTCCCTTTGTGCCGGCCGACCACGGTGATCTGGCTGAGCGTTGCGAGACTATCCTCGACCTGCAGACCGCCGGCCTCAAGACCCGCCTTGCCCATACGAGCACCAAGGCGGCCGTCATCGGCCTTTCGGGCGGCCTCGATTCCACGCTGGCGCTCCTCGTGACCGTGCGTGCGTTCGACGCCTTGGGCCTGCCGCGCACCGGTATCACGGCCGTGTCCATGCCCGGCTTTGGCACGACGCACCGCACCAAGTCCAATGCCGAGTCGCTCGCTCGCGACCTAGGCGTGAGCTTTCGCGAAGTCTCGATCCATGCAGCCGTGGAGCAGCACTTTAAGGACATCGAGCATGATCCGGCCGTGCAGGACGTGACCTACGAGAACAGCCAGGCGCGCGAGCGCACGCAGATTCTCATGGATTTGGCCAACCAAGCCGGCGGCTTTGTCATCGGCACGGGCGACCTCAGTGAGCTGGCGCTCGGCTGGGCCACGTACAACGGCGACCACATGAGCATGTACGCCGTCAACGCGAGCGTGCCCAAGACGCTTGTGCGCCATCTGGTACGCTATGCTGCCGATGTCTTTGGCGGGCGCATTGCCGAGGTCTTGCTCGATATCCTCGATACGCCGGTGTCCCCCGAGCTTCTGCCGCCCACGGGCGACGGCGAGATTGCGCAGAAGACCGAGGATTTGGTGGGCCCGTACGAGCTGCACGACTACTTCCTCTACTACCTGCTGCGTTTTGGCTTTGAGCCGGGCAAGATCTACCGCATGGCGCTCAAGAGCTTCGAGGGCGTCTACGACGCCAAGACCGTCCACACGTGGCTACGTACGTTCTACCGTCGCTTCTTTGCCCAGCAGTTTAAGCGCAGCTGCCTGCCCGATGGTCCCAAGGTGGGCTCGGTGACGCTCAGCCCGCGCGGCGATTGGCGCATGCCGAGTGACGCTAGCTCGCGTCTGTGGCTTGCGCAGATCGATGCGCTCAATCCAGTTGACTAAGGTTGGCTAAATTGAACCAATACGGGGGTTGCAAGCGTTACACTTTTGCAATCTGATGGCCCGTATCGCGCGGCGCTCTTGTCGGAGCGTCGCGTTTTTTATATCGAAAGGTGGCACCATGCAGGCATCGCAGCGTCTCGACCGCTTTGGCGCGGAGGTCTTCGCCTCGCTCAACAACAAGCTTCTCGCGCTGAAGGCTCAGGGCAAGACCATTTACAACATGAGCGTGGGCACGCCCGACTTTAAGCCGTACGACCACGTGGTCGAGGCGCTCACGCAGGCAGCCCAAGATCCCGAGATGTGGAAGTATGCCCTGCGCGACCTGCCCGAACTCAAGCAAGCCGTGTGCGATTACTATGAGCGTCGCTTTGGCGTTTCGGGCATTACGCCGTCTATGGTGCAGTCGTGCAACGGCACGCAGGAGGGCGTGGGCCATTTGGGCCTGGCCCTGCTCGATCCGGGTGACACCATTCTGGTTCCCGATCCGTGCTACCCGGTCTTTGAGGCGGGTGCCAAGATCGCCGATGCCAAGCTCGAATACTATCCGCTGGTTGCCGAGCATAATTACCTGCCCTATGTGGCGGGTATCGATCCCGAGGTGGCCGATCGCGCCAAGTATATGATCGTGTCGCTGCCCGCGAACCCGGTCGGCTCGGTGGGTACGCCCGAGGTCTACGAGGAGATTATCGCTTTCGCCCGCGAGCACGACCTGGTCATCGTCCATGACAACGCGTACTCCGACATCGTGTTTGACGGCGAGCCGGGCGGAAGCTTTTTGCAGTATCCCGGCGCGCTCGAGGTGGGCGTGGAGTTCTTCTCGCTCTCTAAGTCGTTTAACGTCACCGGTGCGCGTATCGGCTTTTTGGTCGGTCGCGAGGATGTGGTCTCGGCCTTTGCCAAGCTGCGCGGCCAGATCGACTTCGGTATGTTCTTCCCGATCCAGAAGGCTGCTATCGCCTGCTTGAACGGTCCGCGCGATGAGGTCGAGGCGCAGCGTCTGAAGTACCAGGAGCGCCGCGATGCCCTGTGCGACGGTCTTGAGGGCCTGGGCTGGGAGCGACCCAACGCGCATGGCTCTATGTTTGTGTGGGCCAAGCTTCCCGGTGGTCGCACCGATTCTATGGCGTTTTGCGAGGAGCTTATGGAGAAGGCCGGCGTTGTGGTGACGCCGGGCGCGAGCTTTGGCCCTTCGGGCGAGGGGCACGTGCGTATGGCACTGGTCCTGCCGCCCGATCAGATCGCTTTGGCTGTCGAGGCCATTCGCGAGGCGGGCTTGTATTAGAAACCTATTTCGACTCGTCAATAGCTCGAAACCGATTTCGTGCAGTTATTTTACGAATACTGCAAACAATTTCGGTAAACGGTCGATTTTTGGCTGCGAATAGGGGCATAATCAAAGTCCCGATTGGATGTATTGGGATTACGACAAGCCGCTCGGGTCGTTCCCGGGCGGCTTGTTTGTGGAGAGAGATGGGAGTTTCTAATGGTTAACGAGAAGAAGGTCGCTATTGTCGGCTGCGGTTTCGTCGGTTCGTCTTCGGCGTTCGCACTGATGCAGAGTGGTCTGTTCTCCGAGATGGTCCTCATCGACGTGGACAAGAACCGTGCCGAGGGTGAGGCCCTGGATATCGCGCACGGCATGACGTTTGCCGAGCCGATGAAGATCTACGCCGGCGATTATTCCGATGTCGCCGACGCCGCCATGATCGTCGTCACTGCTGGCGCTGCCCAGAAGCCCGGTGAGACCCGCCTGGACCTGGTCAACAAGAACGTCAGCATCTTTAAGTCCATTATTCCCGAGATTAAGAAGTCCGGCTTCGACGGCATTCTGCTAATCGTCTCCAACCCGGTCGATGTCCTGACCTACGCCGCCATCAAGATGTCCGGCCTGCCCGAGGGCCACGTCATCGGTTCCGGTACCGTGCTCGACACCGGCCGCCTGCAGCAGATGCTTGGTGCCCACGTCGAGGTTGACCCGCGCGATGTCCAGGCCTATGTCATGGGCGAGCACGGCGACTCCGAGTTTGTCGCTTGGTCCAGCGCTCAGGTTGCCGGCGTTCCGCTGAACACTTTCTGTGAGCTTCACGGCCACTTGGAGCATGAGGCTGCCGAGAAGCGCATCGCCGAGGACGTCAAGAACTCCGCCTACACCATCATCGAGAAGAAGCACGCCACCTACTATGGCGTCGCCATGGCCGTCAAGCGCATCTGCACCGCCGTCATGCGCGATGAGCAGACCGTTCTGCCTGTCTCTTCGCTCATGGTGGGCGAGTATGGCCTGTCCGATCTTGCCATCTCCATGCCGACCGTCGTTGGCCGCGACGGCGTTGTCTGCCGCGTCCCCGTGCCGCTGAACGACGACGAGCAGCATGAGCTCACCGTCTCCGCCAAGGCCCTCAAGGACATCATCGACAGCGTCGATTTCTCCTGCTAAATCAAGCTCGCTAGAGCGAAAAGCTACAATGAAGGCGTCCGGGTCCACACGGCCCGGGCGCCTTTTGGTGCAAAGTAACTTGACCCCAATGCACCATAGTTGATGGGAGGGCCATGTCGGATTCGCCTAATTTTTTGACCTATGCCCAGACGGCGTTTGATCCGTTTGAGGAGCGGCCGTTCTGCGCGGTGGATAGCCTCGTCTTTGCGTGGTTGTCCTATTTGCGTTTGCCGGGTGATATGGCGGAGCTGACGAACTGGCAGGGCCTAGACGTACGAGAGCTGCTGCGTGCCGAGTGCTACCGGGACATGATTGACGACTTGTGGGACCCAGAGGGGAGCAGGGCCTTGCTGGAGGCCGTGGCAGCAAGCCCTCGCTACCGTGGCGTGCACGTTTGCGGCTATCATGCCGTGAGGGATGTGGTGGCGACAGAGCAGTTTGCAGCCATGGCGTTCCGGTTTCCGGCGGGGTTTAGTTATCTTTCCTTTCGGGGGACCGACAGCACGATTGTGGGCTGGAAAGAGGATTTTAACATGGCGTTCCGGTGTCCTGTGTCGGCTCAGGAATCCGCGGCGCGTTATGTGGACGAGGCGGCGGATGCGATTGACGGGCCGCTTTTGTGCGGAGGTCATTCCAAGGGTGGAAACCTTGCGGTGTACGGTGCGGCGATGTGCTCCGATGTCGCCCGTGCGCGAATCGAACGGGCGTATTCCCATGATGGTCCGGGTTTCGTCGAGGAGTTTCTGAACGGCAACGCCTTTGCCGATCTTTCCGACCGAATCGACAAGACGCTACCTCGGTCGTCGATCTTTGGCATGATGTTCGAGACGCAGGAGGACTATGCCATCGTTGAGAGCACCGAGTTCAGTCTGCTGCAGCACAATCCCTTTAGCTGGGTGGTTGATGGTCGCGACTTCGTGTACTGTGAGCGCCTGTCCGCCGGCGCTCGTTACGTTGATGGTTCCATTCGCGAGATGCTGCTCGCAGTGTCGCCTAGCGAGCGCGAGCGTTTTGTAGACGCGTTGTTCTCCGTGTTTGAGGCTACGGGTGCTGAGCGGTTTGCGGATATCGCTGGGAATCTGCGCGAGAGCCTGCCCGTGATGCTCCAGGCTGCGCAAGGCTTTGACAATGATACACGACGCTTTGTCTCGCAGACCATCGTGGCAATCCTTAAATGCGCGCTGCTGCCCAAACGACCCCAGATCGACATGCGCGCTGCCGGTAAGAGTTTGGCAGAACAGCTCGAGGCTTGGCAGTCCGAGCTCCTGCACTAGCCATTAGTGTAAAGCGGCCTGTCCCCGATGCACCAATCTTCGATGCGCCTGGGGTGGGCTCGACCGCTATACTGGTTCGTGCTCAATTCGATCTAGAACGGAATGCCGTATATGAAAATCAATCACGCGATTCTGCATATCCTGGACTTTGACTCTGCCGTCAACGTTATGAGCCAGCGCGAGCTCGATATCGAGAGCCGTACCGTGCGCAACTTCGTGACCACGCACCTGCGGCGCGCTCGTACTTCGGCCGACAACAAGCGTGCCACGTTTGCCGAGAACTCAGCATTCGGCGGCGAGCTCAAGGGCTATTTCTTTGGCGAGCGCGAGTTCGTGGACCTGTCGCAGCAGATTGCGGAGTTTATCTCCTCCGAGCTCACCAAGGCTGAGAAAGCCGAGTCCACCGACGTGCTCGTGGCTGATTTTGACGACGATGAGGATGCCCGCTGGTTTGCCGTGATGCTGCTGGGCTCCAAGCAGGCTTTTATGCACGAAGTGGGCCGCGAGGAGGGGGAGGTGCGCAACGACATCGCGCGCCACTACGCCATTCTGCCGAACCCCTCGCAAAAGGTGCCGAGCTATGCCATCGTGCGCGCGAGCACCATGGAGATCGGCTATGTGGACAAGAAACGCAAGATCGCCGGCGAGGACCGTATGCTTATCCCCGATGGCCTGCTGCAGTGCGACACGGGCGTATCGGGCAAGGAGGTCATCGACACCGTGACGCGTGTGGTCGAGGAAGTCGCCGAGGAGCACGGTGCCAACACGGCTGTAGCGCTCGCTAAGGTCAAAGCCGCCGTTGCCGAGAAGGTTGAGGATGACGAGGAGCTGCCGCCTTGGGATATCGTCGATGAGGTCTTTGAGGACGAACCGGTTATCAAGGAGAGCGTGCGCGCGGCACTGACCGAGGAGAAGGTGCCTGAGCGTGTGCCCGTGGAGCGCAAGCAGGTCGAACGCGCGGCGGTGCGCAATCACAAGATTCGTACCGACACGGGCATCGAGATCAGCTTCCCGGCCGAGATGGGTTCGAACTCCGAGTACATCGAGTTCGTCAACGAACCCAACGGCCTCATCTCTATCGAGCTCAAGAACATCGGAAGTATTGAGAATCGATAAGCTGCGCTTGGACGTTGCAGAAAAACAAAGGCCGAAGCCCTTTGGGACTTCGGCCTTTTTTGTTTTCGGCTTGGTTGCTGGCATTACCCCGCAGGTTGAGCACACGTCAGCGAAAACGCGGTTTGTCAAAACCGCGTAACCCTACAGTTGACGTAAGCCCTCTTCCAGGCCGGTCTTGCTGTCGGTCTTCTCGTCGCGCATCTTGATGACGCGGGCGGGGACACCGGCCACGACGGCGCCGGCGGGGACGTCGTCGACGCATACGGCGCCGGCGGCAACGACAGCACCCTTGCCCACGCGCACGCCCTCCAGGACCACGGCATTGGCGCCGATCATAACGTCGTCCTCGATGATGACGGGCGTGGCACTGGCGGGCTCCACGACGCCTGCCAGCACGGTGCCGGCGCCGATGTGGCAGTTCTTGCCCACGGTGGCGCGGCCGCCCAGCACAGCGCCCATGTCGATCATGGAGCCTTCGCCAATGACGGAGCCGATGTTGATGATGGCGCCCATCATGATGACGGCGCGATCGCCAATCTCGACACGGTCGCGGATGATCGCGCCCGGCTCGATGCGGGCGTTGATACCCTTGAGGTCGAGCATGGGCACGGCGGAGTTGCGGCAGTCGTTCTCTACGTCGTAGTAGTCGATGGAGTCGGCGTTGGCGTCGAGGATTGCCTTGAGCTCATCCCAGTCACCAAAGACGGTCTTGCCACGACGACCGCCGTAGACGTGCGCATTGCCCCACTGGACCTTCATGCCCGGCTTTTCGCGCACGTACAGTTTGACGGGCGTTTTCTTGGGCGCGGTTGCGATGTAGTTGATAATCTCCTGTGCATCCATCTCGGCTGCATTACTCATTTGCTGTCTCTCCTTTGAGTGGATCCGGTTGATACCTGGTTAGGCAAACATGACCTGGTCGAACGTATAGAAGCCAGGCTCGCGGGTGACGAGCTTCTGCGCGGCTGCCAGGGCGCCGTTGACGAAGATCTGACGGCTCGTGGCGCGGTGCGCGAGCGTGACCTCCTCGTCCTGGCCGAAAAAGCTTACCTCGTGCACGCCGGCGACGGTGCCGCCGCGCAGCGAGTGCATGCCGATCTCCTTGGGGTCGCGCGCGCCGCACATGCCCTCGCGGCCATAGACGGGGTGGTAGCCTGCCTCGGGCTCGGCTTCGACGACGGCGTCGAGCAACAACTTGGCAGTGCCGCTGGGGGCGTCGACCTTTTGATTATGGTGCGTCTCGACGATTTCGCAGTCAAAGCCGGGCAGCTCGCGCGTGGCCTGGGCAACCAGATGGCGCAGGGCGGCGATACCGATAGAGTAGTTGCCCGAGTGCATAACACGGGCGTTCTGACCCAGCTCGCGCAGGCGATCCACCTGCTCGGGCGTATAGCCCGTGGTGCCGGAAACGAGTGCGGCACCCGTGCGCTCGACATAGGCGACAACGGCATCGAAGGTCACGACGTTCGAGAAGTCGATGATTACATCGGCGGCCGGTGCGCTCTCGAGCTCGGACAAGTCGAAGCCGATCTGGGCGACGATGTCAAAAACGGGCTCTCCAGCGGTGTTGACAATGCCCTCGGCGGTGGTGCGGATGAGCGAGCCCATGCGGCCCGTTCCCATAATGACGGTCTTAATCAAGCAGACCAGCTCCTTTCAGAGCATCGGTAAGTGCGGAGCGCGTGTCGTCTGCCATGGGGCGCAGCGGCATGCGGTAGTTTGCCTCGATCATACCCATCTGGGCGAGTGCTTCCTTGACGGGGATGGGGTTGACCTCGCTAAAGAGGGCATTGATGAGCGGCTGGCCGGCAATCTGGATATCGCGGGCGCGCTCCACGTCGCCGTCCAGATAGGCGCGGCACATGTCGTGCACGAGCTGCGGCTGAACGTCGGCCCACACGCTGATGGTGCCCGAAGCGCCCAGGCTCATGAGCGGCACGGTGAGGGCGTCCTCGCCCGAGTACATGCGGAAGTCGTCGGACAGCAGGTGGGCGATCTTGGCCGCGTAGGCGACGTTGCCCGAGGCTTCCTTAATACCCATGATGTTGGGATGTGCGGCCAGGCGCTCTACGTTGCGCTCGCTGATGCCGCAGCCGCAACGGCCGGGGATGTTGTACAGGATGCAGGGGATGTCCACGGCATCGGCGACGGTCTTAAAGTGCTGGTAGATGCCCTCTTCGTTGGACTTGTTGTAGTAGGGGGTAATGAGCAGCAGGCCGTCGGCGCCCAGGCCCTGGTAGGTGAGCGACTTGGTGAGCATGGTCTGCGTGGAGTTGGAGCCCGAGCCGGCGATGACGGGGATGCGTCCTGCAACTTGCTTGACCACTGCGGCGACAACGGAGTTGTCCTCGTCGTCGGTCATCGTGGCGCTCTCGCCGGTGGTGCCCAGGGTGAGGATGGCGTCGGTGCCGTTTTGCAGGTGGAAATCGATAAGGCGCTCGAGTGCGTCAAAGTCGACGCTGCCGTCCTTTTTAAACGGCGTAACAAGGGCGACGATTGAGCCCTCGAGATTGCGGATGTCCATGTTCTTCTCCTTCGCGTCCGCGATCTGGATGCGTTTGTTCCATTGAGCGGCGACTATCAGGCGCTCGTCTTGGGCGCGACGGCGGGCACTTTCGGCGCGCGACTTGGCCAGCAGCTCTCGGCCGCTCGGCAGCACGTCGAGCGTGGCAAAATAATCGCCCGGGCGCTCGGCGCGGCGGATGAGGTCGGCTGAGCCATCGGGACGCAGCAGGACCTCGGCGGAGCGCAGCCGTCCGTTGTAGTTGTAGCCCATGGAGTAGCCATGCGCGCCGGTATCGTGGATCACGAGCACATCGCCCATGTCGATCTGCGGTAGCTCGCGATCGATGGCGAACTTGTCGTTGTTCTCGCATAGGTTGCCCGTGATGTCGTAGGTGTCCGTGACGGGCGCTGTGGTCTTGTCGTCGCCACCCGGCTGACCCATTACCGTAATGTGGTGGTAGGCGCCGTACATGGCAGGACGGATCAGATCGACGGCGCTTGCGTCGACACCGATATAGTCCTTGTAGATCTGCTTTTCGTGGATAGCCTTGGTGACCAGGCAGCCGTAGGGCCCCATCATAAAGCGGCCCATCTCGGTGCAGATGGCCACATCGCCCATACCGGCGGGAACCAGGATTTCGTCGTAGGCCGCGTGCACCCCCTCGCCGATGGCGTGAATGTCGTTGGCCTGCTGCTCGGGCAGATAGGGGATGCCGACGCCGCCGGACAGGTTGATGAAGGCGACATGTGCACCGGTCTCGCGCTCCAGGCGCACGGCAAGCTCAAAGAGGATGCGCGCGAGCTTGGGGTAGTAGTCGTTGGTGACGGTGTTGCTGGCAAGGAAGGCATGGATGCCAAAATTCTCGGCGCCCTTGGCCTTGAGCATGCGGAAAGCCTCAAAGAGCTGCTCGGTGGTCATGCCGTATTTGGAGTCGCCGGGGTTATCCATGATGCCGTTGGAGAGCTGGAACAGGCCGCCTGGATTAAAGCGGCAGCTGACCGTTTTGGGGATGGGCCCCGCAACACGCTCAAAGAACTCGATGTGGCTGATGTCGTCAAAGTTGACGATGGCACCCAGCTTGTTGGCGAGCTCAAAGTCGGCAGCCGGCGTGTCGTTGGAAGAGAACATGATGTCGTGTCCCGTGATGCCCAGCGAGCGGGCGATCATGAGCTCGGTATAGCTCGAGCAATCGCAGCCGCAGCCGTATTCGTTGAGAATGGAGATGAGCGCCGGGTTGGGGTTGGCCTTGACGGCAAAGTATTCCTTAAAGCCCGGGTTCCATGCAAAGGCGTCGCGCACTTCTTGCATGTTGCGGCGGATGCCCGCCTCGTCGTATAGATGAAACGGCGTGGGGAACTGCTCGACGATATGCTCGAGTGTCTCCTTGTCCACAAACGGCTGCTTGGCCGCATATGCCTCGTTGGGGGTCAATGCCATGTCCCGTAAACCTCGCTATCCAGACGGCGCCATCTGCGCATCGAATCCGCATAGCGTGGACCCAATGTCCGGATAGCGCTCCCGCATTGCTGCAGACAGTCCTGTGGGTGTTTCCCACAGGCCCACCAGGTTGTTCGTGCCCGAAAAACCCAGTTCGGCGGGTTTCGCCTCCCCACGGGGTCAAAGCCTGCCGGCTCGCCCGCGGCTCTTCGTGCCCGCGCCTCTATCAAGTGGTAAAGACCCTATCACGTTGCACTTTACCAAACAAGAGTATTCGTATATAACGTTTAAAAAATGCAGCAATATGCTGGAAACATGTGTGCCACAATCCTGTATCACAATAAGTTGCAACAGATGTGCCTCACGAAGGGATTCTCTATGACCGAGCTCCAAGAACTCCGTCGCTATCGCCGCGATCTCCATCGCATTCCGGAGCTCGATTTCGATCTTCCGCAGACTATCGCCTATATCGAGGGCGTGTTGGCGCCGCTCGCTTGCGAGGTGACCCATCCGTGTCCCAGCTGCGTCTGCGCTTTCTTCGACGCTGGCGTTGGTGCCGCGCGTGCCACGGCGATTCGCGCCGATATGGATGCGCTGCCCATCGCGGAGGCGACGGGAGCGGCCTTTGCCTCGATCCATCCCGGCAAGATGCACGCTTGCGGACATGACGGACACATGGCCATGGCACTTGCCGCCGCGACGTATGTCGACCGTACGATTCGCGAGCAGCCGGGCGCCATGAGGCGCAACGTTCTCTTTGTGTTCCAGCCGGCCGAGGAAACGACCGGTGGTGCCAAGACGGTATGCGAGAGCGGTGTGTTCGAGCGCTATGGGGCTGACCGCATTTTTGGCTTCCATGTGTGGCCCGATCTGCCTGCCGGCACGTTGGCGAGTTGTTCCGGTCCGCTGCTGGCGCGTTCGAGTGAGACACACATTCATATTCACGGGACGAGCATCCATATCGCTAAGACCTATGGCGTTCCGGTCGAGGAGTCGCACGATGCGGCGCTGGCTGCTGCCAAGTTCTTGGTTGCCGAGCGCGAACTGATGGACGAGCTGGGCACCGACGAGCCCTGTATCGGTAAGTTTGGTCTGCTGCAGGCCGGTACCGTCTGCAACGCGGTGGCGGGGGAGGCCCATGTTGCCGGCAGTCTGCGTGTGTTTACGGACGACATGTTCGACCGTGCGCGTGAGTGCGTGCGCCGCGTGCTTGATGAGGCATGCGCTGCAACGGGCTGCACGTACGATCTTGACTTTGCCGAGGGCTATCCGCCGGTCGACAACGACCCCGAGTTGTTTGTCAATGTCGCGCCCGCCTTGCCCGAGCTACAGCTCGTAGATGAGCCTTTGCTGATTGCCGAGGACTTCGCCTTCTATCAGCGCCATCTGCCGGGCGTGTTCTTCCTGCTGGGCACGGGCGTGCCGGAGGCGCAAGAAAACCCGATTGACGCTGATGGCTGCCCAGCCTATGCGATGAGTGCCCTTCACACCGATACCATGCTCTTTGACGAGGGAATCCTACTCAAGGGCCTCGATGTCTACAAACGATTGCTTTTGCTTTGTTAGTCGACGGGGACGCATCTTCTCGAAAATACGAACAGATGTACGCTATAATAGAGATGTAGCTCTATAGAAACGTTTGACGTTATTAACGTAAGGCGATACTATGATTGCATCATATCAAGATGAAGACACTGAACGCTTTGCAATGGGTGTGCGGATTAGGAAGTTCATTCCTTTTGAGCGGGTCGCCTTGAGGAAGATTCGCCAACTGCAGATCTGCGCTTCGCTTGATGATCTTCGCGTTCCGCCAGGCAATCGTCTTGAAGCGTTGAAGGGCGATCGCGCCGGTCAATATAGTATCCGTGTCAATGAGCGCTATCGGGTCTGTTTTGAGTGGAGACAGGGGATGGCTTGGAATGTCGAAATCGTCGATTATCACAAGTGATGAGACTGCGTCTGATTTGCTGCCGCCGGTGACTCCTGGCGAGCTTCTCAAAGAGGAATTTCTTGCCCCTATGGGCATTTCTCAATATCGCCTTGCTAAGGAGACCGGGATTCCGGCTCAACGCATTGGGCAGATTATCTTGGGAAGGCGTCGCGTGACGGCCGACACCGACCTTCGCCTTTGCCGCTACTTTGGCCTGATGGATGGCTACTGGCTTCGAGCCCAGATGGCGTTTGATCTCGAGGCGGAGAAGAGGCGCATCGAACCGGAACTGGATAAGATCGTTCCCGTTCAGCAGGCCGTTGCGCTGTAGCGCTCAAAGATGTTGAGGTTGGAGTGACGATGGAACGACGCCGACAGACTGCCGTGTACAGTCCTGGTGGGTGCGGGTGCGGCTTGCTGCTGCTCCCGGTTATTGCTGTGAGCATTGGCGTGATGTTTGCGCTTGCTGGACTGGCCGCAGCGGCACTTGTGCTGTTGATTGTGGCCATTGGCGTGACGATTTGGCTTTGCCGCTCTCGCGAGCAACGTCGTGCCGATGGCAAGACCAATGTCGGATGGGTCTTCTTTCTGATCATTGCGTACCTGCTGAGTGTCAGCTACCTGGTGTTCTTTGTCCTGTTGATGATCAGTGCCTTTACCGGGGAATCCGTCACGGTGGGGTAGGCTTCGACGAGCCTCTTGAGGATGAAAAAATGGAGCCGGATGGGAAATACCCCCATCCGGCTCCATTGCTCAATATTGGCGTGCACTTCTACTCGGCTGCCTCGCGGCGAGCGACCTCGTCGATCAAGATGGCATCGCCGTGCTTGGCGGCGGCAATGCTCGCGGTCATAATCATGCCCATTGCCGTGATGTAGGCGAAGAGCATCGACGGCGCCACGTCCATAACGATGCCGGAGAGAATCGGCGTCGCCACCTGAGCCGCCATGCTCACGGTGTAGTAGTAACCGGAGTAGCGGCCCACGCTTTGGGAGCTGCAACACTCCAGAATCATCGTGTACACGCACAGGTCCACGCCG
This sequence comes from uncultured Collinsella sp., assembly GCA_900544645.1. Classification (GTDB taxonomy): domain Bacteria; phylum Actinomycetota; class Coriobacteriia; order Coriobacteriales; family Coriobacteriaceae; genus Collinsella. The sequence continues at coordinate 32,536 of UQWG01000011.1, read as the reverse complement.
CCCAGCGCGACGCCCATCAACAAAAAGACCCCGTACAACACGGGCGAGAAGCCGGGTGCCAGCCAAAGAAGCGTGGGGCACAAAACCATGATGACGGCGGTGCCCAGGGCGACCTTTTTGCGGCCGATTTTGAGCGAAAGGTTTGCCAGGGGTACGTAGCTTAGCAGCGCGCCTGCAATCGTCACGATATTGATGATGGCATAGGAACCGCCCTCCATGCCATAGAACAAATCGGCATAACGGCTGATATTGGTGGTCATGGCGTTATAGCTCATGTAGTAGAAAAACGTTGCGGCGAGCAGCATGATGATGGAGCGACGCACGTCGGTGTCTGCAACGCGTTCCTTACCGCCGGCCTCGGGGGAGTCGTCTTTGTCAATCTGATCCTCGTCGATGCCCATGGACAGCGATTTCTCGCGCATCTTTTCGACGAGGGCGGGCTCACGGACAAAGATGCCGTAGACAACGGCTGACACGAGGATAAAGGCGGCCTGCAAGATAAAGAGCGGAAGATAATCAGGTTTGTCGGCCTTGGGAACCATGACCGAGATGGCGACGAGCATAAGACCCGTTCCCGCATAGCCGACGATCTTTTCGATTGAGTCCGCCTTGGTTCGAAGTGGGCGAGGCGTAATATCTGCCACGATGGCGACCGTCATGGTGCGGTAGGCGCATATTGCCAAAAGCGTGAGGATAATCGCGCCAATGAGCAGAGGTAGGCTGCCCATGTTGTTGGCGATCGCGATGAGCGGGACGGAGAGCATTGCCACCGCGGAGCCGCCCAAGATAAAGGGCGTTCGGCGCCCGAGTTTGCTTGCGCAGCGGTCCGAGAGGATGCCAAAGAGCGGAAGCAGGAACAGGCCAAAGACATTATCGATGGCCATGATCGCGCCGGTGAGCGAGTTGGATAGGCCAAAGGCCCCTGTGAGCATCTTGGGAACGATGCCGTCGTAGACCTGCCAAAAGCTGATCATGCCCATAAAGGGTAGGGAGGCGAGGGCGACGGCCTTGGTGTCGAGCCGGGCCGCCCGCTTAAGATTTGGTTGGGTCATGCTGGTTCTCCTGGTCGGTAAAAGCGGGGAGGGGTGCTATCGGCCCCCGTTCTACAGTTGTTCAAGGTTGGCGAGAAACGCCACATAGAATTCGATGCCGCGCTTGTAGACGTCGACGCCGATGCGTTCGTTGGCGGCATGGATGAGCTTGCGCGCCTCGCCCGAGTAGATAAAGCCGCAGAAGCGGTAGACGCGATCGCAGATCTCGTTGAACTCGCGCGAGTCGGTACAGGAGTTCTGCACGTAGGGAGCAAAGCCGGCCTCGGGATAGACACCCGACACGCAGCGATGGATGTAGTTGAAGGCGGCATCGTCTTCGTAAGGCGAGATGGGCGCGGGCTCGGTGTAGGGAATCGCCTCGTTGATTTCGACGGTGACATGGTCGGGGCTTACGCCCGAGGCGCGGCACTGCTGGGCGGCGAGCTTGCGGGCGCGCTCAACGGCATCGGCGATGGTCTCGAACGGAGCGATGCGCACGTTGAAGTTGGCGCGAGCAACTGGTGGCAGCACATTGTGCGCATTGGAGCCTTCGAGCTGCGTGAGCGCATAGGTTGTGCGCAGCATGGCCGAGGTCTCGGGGCTGGCGGCCATGATCTTGGTAACCGCGGGGCGCGTGAGCCACAGGTTGCCAAAGATTGCCTGATACGTCGCGCTGCTACGGGCACCCAACTCGGTCAGTGTGGCCTCGACGGCGGGCGTGAGCTGCGGCTTGCCGGGGTTGGCCGAGATAGTCTCGCATACACGGCAGAGAAGACGGCAGGCATCGTTTGCCGCAGGCGTAGAGGCATGGCCGCCGTCGGCGCGCGCCGTGACGGTAAGGTCGACGTGGCCCTTCTCGGACACGCCTACCATGGCAACGGGTTCGGTGACGCCGAGCGGGGCGTCGGTTGCCACGGCGCCACCCTCATCGAGCACCATGTAGGGATGGATGTTATGCTCGCGAAGCCACTGCACTGCATGGGTTGCAGTAGGTGCGGCGATTTCCTCGCCATCGCTCGAGAAGAACCAGACATCGCGCGGGGGAACGAAGCCCTGGGCAATCAAATGCTCGGCGGCCTCGAAGAAAGCCGAGACGATGCACTTGGTGTCGAGTGATCCGCGGGCCCAGATCTCGCCGTCGAAGATCTCGGCTCCAAAGGGATCGTGCTTCCAGTCTTGGCCCTCGACGGGCACGACGTCCTGATGCGCCATCATGACGATGGGGTCCAAGGCGGAATCGGCGCCAGGCCAACGCAGGAGCATGCCAAAGTCGTCGACGCGTGTGAGCTCGGCGACTTTAAAGAAATGCGGATAAAGTCGCTGAAGCGTGGGAATCCACTGGCTGAAGGGCTCATCGTCGCGCTCGGCGATGTTCTCACGCGAAACGGTGGGGATGCGCAGCAATTCGCAAAAGCGCTCGACGGCTGCCTCGTCTGCCTTGTAGGTGCCTGCATCAAGAGGCGCGCCCTGTGCGACCGATACCGATGCTCCCATGGTGGGACTCCTTTCGTGTTGTATATCGAATACGTCAAGATTATCGCCCGCACCGCGCGTGGGAAATGGCGAAACACGTTGTTCATCTGCGGGCGGCGGGTCGGATAGCCTTAGCCGACGATGACCGTGCCGTCTTCGGTCACGGTGATGGCGTCTCCCGTCGACACAGCATCGAGAAACTCATCGCCCAGGTTGTCAATGGTGGGCATGGGGGTGTCGGTCCATACGCCCGAGAGGATCGCGCCAGCGGCGGCAAGGCTGTCAATGGGTTTGGAAAACAGCAGGCATGCGGGTTGGCGCCCCATTTTGGTGGCGCAGAAGAGCACCATGCCGCCTGTGGTGGAGCCGATAGTCTGCGGAAGACACAAGGCACATCCCGCCAAAGGTTTGCCGTACAAGTCGGGATTGTTTTGGTCGGAACACGTGGCCTTTTTGTCGCCAAACATCAGTGCCTTCTGAAACGATGCGAGTGTGTTGAGCCCTCCGTGAGAGACAAGTGCCTTGGCGTGGGCAGTTCCGGGGACAACGACGCGGCCGTGAAAGATTTTTTCCATGAGGAGTCGCCTTCCTATTTGATTGGTTTTCCGGTGGTGACGTAGGCGAGCACCTCGTCGTCGGTGTAGTAGCGCGATGCCGAGTACGTACGCAACTTGTTGGAGTTGGTGATGATGGGCATGCTGCCGCACAGCGGGTTGTTGGTGTACATAAGCGGGCAGATGCTCGAGACGACGGCGCCGGTAGTCGAGAGGCGTCTGTATGCCGCAGTCTTGCGGAAGGCGTCTGCCACGGATGGGGCGGCGGTCAGTACGGTGGGTACTTGCACGCGCCACTTGCCGGAGGCGCTCAGCCCATCGCAGATGGCGTCTGCCCAATGGGCGAGTTGTGCAGACGAGAGGTGGGGGCAGCCGATGAAGGCAAGCTTGGGGCGCGCGCCCGGGTTCTTCCACATAACGGGGTAGCTCGAGCGGATGCGTTCCAGCTCGGCGTCGTCAATGCGATAGATTTGGGCGTCTGGTGCTATGAGGTGTTCGCCTTGTTCGACGGCCTCGGGCGTGATGCCGTCCACGTGGTAGAGCCCGACAGCGCCGTTCGATGCGCTGGCGGCGCCCATGTCCTTAAGGTAGTCCTGCGTGCCGGGTGTGAGTTCGCGGCCAAGCCAGCGGTCGAGGCCTTTAATGTAAGGGACGTCTTCCATCACCTTCATGCCAATGGCGCTGCCAAGCACTTGCGCTTCGGGCTTGCGCTTACAGTCGACTTCGATGATCCAGGTCGCCTTGCGGCCCTCATCGGTGAGCAGGCCGAATTCCGGGACAAAGCCGGCAATTGAGCCGAACATCTCGATGATGCCGGAGTTGCGATTGCAGCGAGCGCCCAGCACGGAGTTGGCAAAGACCACGGCGCTGCTTTCTGCCCAGCTTAGGATGTCGCCACGCCGAGGTCGATTGCCAACCTCGGGCTGGTAACAGGTGCAGGTGAAAGCATCGTTGTCCAATAGACCCATGCTGCGCAGCTGTGCCTCATAATCGTCTTGTTTGGAATACATAATCTTGAACAGCAGCTTTTGCAGCGGGTTGGCCGGGACGGCGGGGTCGAGGGGCCTCGGGTCGACCGAGAATGACTGACCGGACAGGGCGCCGTCTTTCAGCAGCTCATCCATAAGGTCATAGACTGGACCGAGCATGGAGAGGCCAAAACTTGTGACAAGATGACCGTTTGCGCCGGTCACGGGAACCATACGCTCGGCGCCAAAGCATTCGCCGTACATAACGAGGGTCTTGACCACTTTGGCCATGGCGGGGCCCTTGGCGCCGTCGAGCAGGGCTTGTTGTTGGGAGGTCAGGTTCATCTGTGAGCCCATCCTTTCGTGTTAGATATTGGTGCCGAGTCGGTATGCCGCACGGACCGCTTCGAGCACACGGCCGGGCGCAAACCCATCGCCGATGTTATGCAGCTCGTCAGCGGCGTGCGTCTGCTGCAGTTTGTAGAACAGCGCGTCGTCGGGGTGTCCGCCGCAGGCAATGATTACCAAGTCGCAGGTTAGCTCGAGTGACTTCCAGTCGTTGCCGATTTTGGGTGCAAGCGGGTTTTCGACGTTCTCGGGCAAGACCGGTGACCACGAGACGTAGGGGTCGGGAACGTTTTTGTGGCAGTTGCGACTCAAGTGGAGACGCGCACACCTCGATGGGGCTCCAGACTCGCGTTTGCCGCCGACTTCCGCGCGCTCGACGCGTGTCATATTGAGGAGCCGCACATTGCGTCCCCTGAGCGTATGGAGTAGGTGGCCGCGATTTGCCGTGCAGGCGCCCTGCATCATGTGAGGCAGCATTTCAATTACGCTGACCTGTGGTATGCCGTGTTCGACGGTGAGCCATTGGGCAACCTCGCAGCCCACGGCCCCTCCGCCAATGATGGTGACGGTTTTGGCGTTGCCAAGCAGCGCGGGTTGGCGCAGTAGCTGCGTTGCCAGCACGGCATGGCCCGATGCTGCAAGCTCCGTAAGACCGGGGATGGGCGGTATTGCATTGGAAGTGCCTGTCGCGCACACGATTGCGTCGAAGCCTGCTTTTGCAAGATCTTCGGCGCGTGCTGCCCGTCCAAGTTCGAGTGTCAGGTTCCCGTTGGGTTTTTCTGCCTGCTCGCGCACCTGTCGAACAAGATATGATCGGTAGTTATCGAGGTCGAACTTGATCCGGGCGGCGCTGGCGGAGAGGAGTTTTCCTCCAAGTTCATCTTCGGCATCGATGAGCTTTACGTCGTGGCCACGACGCGCGGCGATTAGCGCACAGACCATCCCAGCGGGTCCGGCTCCTATCACCGCTATGCGTTTGGGTTCTTTGGCGGGAGCGGGTGTCTGGGGCATGAGGTATTCAAAGCTGCAGCGTGGATTGACGGCACACTGCGGATGGCCCCCTTCGACAAACTCGTTGAGGCATCCTTCCTGGCATCCGATGCAGGGGCGAATGTCTGCCACGCGACCGGCGTACGCCTTGTTGGGCCACTCGGGATCCGCAAGCAGCGGGCGTCCGAGCATGATCATATCGGCGTCGCCATTGCGAAGGGCGCGTTCGGCAATGTCGGGGTAGCCCAACTTACCCACCGCGACAACGGGTACGGGAAGGCCGGCATTGGAGCGGATATTGTCGGCGGCAAAGCGCTCTCGAACGGCGCGCGCCACGGGAACGAAGCAGCCTGCGGGCATGCTCGCAGGCGGGTGGGGCATCCACCAGTTGTCATAGCAACCAAGGTCGACGTCAAAGATGTCTACTCCCGCCGCCACGAGCTCTTCCATATAACCCAGGGTCTGTTCGACTGTACGGCCGCCGCGCATACGTCCCAGATAGGTCGAATTCATGACCTGCTCGTCATAGGTTTCCTCGAGTGCAAGCGAAAGGTCGATGCGGTACATGATGGGGTAGTCGGGCCCAACGCGGCGACGGATTTCTTTGATCATATCGAGGCCAAACTGACGCCAATCGGCATAACGTCCGAGCTTGCGATGGTTAAAGGCGGGGTTTCCGAGCTGCTCGATAAGATAACCCTCGTGCCCGTGCAAATAGACGCCATCGATGCCCATGGCATGAGCATCGGCCGCCGCCTGGCCGATATTGTTTACGATACGGCGCAGCTTTTGGTCCGAGAGGCGCATGCATGGAATGGCGGGGATGTAGTAGTTAGGCAAGAAACTCGCCGAGACCGGAAACTTCTTTTGCGTGATGAGGCATTGCGGGTTGCCCACGCGGCCGAGTCCGGCCGTAAGCTGGACAAAAATGCGTGATCCGAAGGCATGGACACCTTGGGCAAGGTCGCGCCAGCCTGCCATAACGGTTCGGCTTCGATCGATGCGCGGGAAATAGGTGAGCTTGTCCAGCTCGGTGACCGTGGTATCGATGCCGTGGCTTACCGGTACGAGTCCTGTTGTGATGAGGCCGCAGCCGCCTTTGGCGCGGGCGAAAAAGTACTGCAGCATCATGTCGCTGGGGCGGCCAGTTTCCTCGCACATGTCGATATTGCCCATCGGCGCCATGACAATGCGGTTTTTGACGGTGAGCTTGTTAATTTTGATGGGAGAGAAGAGCTTGTCAAAAGGATAGAGCTCTTGTGTCATGCGGGACGATCCGCAACCGGAATTTTTGGCGGGCCAGCTGTCGAATGAGTCGACGAGTTGCTGCACCAGTACGTCTTTTCCCAATGAGGTTCCTTTCAGATGTTGACAAGGTAACAAAGCAGTTTACGTCTAAATGTTTAATAGTCAACAACAAAGGCATGAGTTCGGTGAAGGAAAAAAAGACTCAGTGAGTGCCAGATGGCAAACTGTGTTGCGACATTAGCTCCCAGCTAATGAATTTGAGTTCGCTGCCTCCTACGATGTGCTGTGTGCCGGCACGGTAGCCGGATCGTGGGAAGGATGCATAATGGCAAAAGAGGGAAAGAAGCCGATCGGCAAGATCGTTTTGGGTGTCATCGTGGTGCTCGTTGTTGCCGGCGTCGTAGGGTCTATGGGCGGCAACTCGTCTGATTCGTCTACGGGTGATGCAGCAAAGCCTGCCGAACAGACCCAGCAAGTCGAGGAGAAAAAAGAGGCACAAGAACCCTATACGGTTTCGGATGAGGCCGGGGATACGTCTAATCAGTTCGCGTATAAGATCACTGGCACGTTGACCAATAATACGGATAAAGAGCAAAGCTACATTCAGATTGAGTATGTTCTGTATGACGCAGACGGCAATCAGGTGGGAACGGCTCTTGCGAACACCAACCATCTCAAAGCGGGCGGCACCTGGAAGTTCGAAGCGATGAGCACGGTATCTCCCGACCAGGTTGCCAGCTGGGAACGTTCTGACGTGAGCGGTTTTTAACTAGAATTAAAAACATGGTTACTATGCGAGCTGGGGGGTGAGGCCATATGCCTGATAAGAAGCTAACCGAAGAGTTGCTCAACGAGCTGCTCGATGCTCCGAGTATCGAGGGCTATATCAAAGAGCACGACTTTACCGCCCCGTCGCTTTCGGAGTATCTGAAACAGCTTTTGGAAGAAAAGGGGCTGGAGCGCTCGCGCGTGGTGCGTATGGCCGACCTCAACGAGACGTTTGGCTATCAGATCTTTACCGGTGCGCGGCATCCGAGCCGCAATAAGGTGCTGCAGATTGCCTTTGCCATGGCGCTGACGCTCAAGGAGACCAACCGCGCCTTGTCGGCGGCGGGCGCCAATGTCCTCAACTGCAAGGACCGCCGTGACGCCATCATCATTTTCTGTATCGATCGTGGCTGCAGCCTGCAAAAGGTGAACGAGGAGCTGTATCGCTTTGGTGAGGAGACGGTGAGCTAACGGTTGGCTGCCGGCGGAAGCGCCGTTCACGATATTTAGAACGTGCAGGGCACGGGCGTCATGGGGCGTCCGCGCCCTGCGTTATTATGGACGCTATGGATACTCAGAGCCCAACATATTCCGATGATGAGCTGACCGCTGCGCTCGCCGGACACCTGGCGTCACTTGAGCGTGATGACAGCTATCGCGTAGACCGTGTGCTCAAGCACTCCGACGTCGAGACGACCGAGCTCGTGTACTTTGAGGGCTCCGGCGGAGGATCTCTTGGCCCCTTTGTTCGCAAGCGCATCGACGCGTCGGCCCAGATTGGCGGGGCGTATGAACGCCTGTTTGCGGCCCAGCATGCTGGGCGACGTTACGAGCACTTGCCTCGGATTGTCGATTGCCGCCGCGTGGGCGACGAGCTTTGCGTGGTCATGGAATACATCGAAGGCGAAACGCTCGGGGCCCTGGTGGGGCGTTTGGGTGCGACGCCCGATTATGCCTGTGAGCTGTTTGGCGCCCTTTGTGATGCAGTTGCGGAGCTCCATGCCGGCTTTGCGTCGGCGGGGGAGATGGCTGCGCCGGTGATCCATCGCGACCTAAAGCCCTCGAATATCATCGTATCGGGCGCAAACTATACGCCCGATACAGGCATGACATTTTCATCGCTGGTGATTATCGACTTGGGAATCGCTCGCGTGTGGCGCGAGGGAGCCGATGCCGATACCGTTAAGTTTGGCACGCGTCCCTATGCGCCGCCCGAGCAGTACGGTTTTGGCCAGACGAGCGTGCGCAGCGATGTCTATGCGCTCGGTGCCCTGCTGTTCTTTTGTCTGACGGGGGCCGACCCCAAGCCGGGTCGGAACATGCGCGAGCAATGCGAGGCATATGATATCCCCGCCTCGCTTGCCGATGTTATTTGCATGGCGATGGCGCTCGATCCGGACAAGCGCTTTGCAAGCGCGAAGGCGCTAGGGCACGCTGCGCGTGCATCCTATGCGTTGTCCGCACCGACGCCGTCGTCCGCGCCGAATGCTGCTTCCTTCCAAGAGCCTCCGGAGCGGCGAGCCGTGTGCCCTGCGCCCGTGCTCCCCACGGATCAGTCTCAGGGCGGATTGCCGTTGGTGCCTGAGCGCCCGAATTTACTCTCCCGCATTCCCGACACCGTTGGGCGCATTTGGAACGCATTCGTCTATCTTTCGCTACTTGTTTTCTTTGCCGGAAGCCATTTTGCCGTTTTTCATCCTACGGGCGCCAACCAAAACTACCCGATGTGGTTTCTCGCGATTGAGTATTTTATCTTTGTCGACGGTCTCGTAGTGCTCATCCATTTTGTGATGCTCGACAAACGCCGCCTTCGCCGGCGGTTTGAGCTACTCGATAGATACCGCGGTAAAAAGCTTGCAAAGCTCTGGCTCAAGGCTATGGGTGTGCTCTTGTTGGTAATGACTATCATTGTTGCCATTGCAAACGCGACTGGCGTCGTCGATACCTCCGTCGCGTAAAAGAAAAAGGGCCCCAATTGGGCCCTTTGACGTTGATCTTAGATGCGGTTCATCTGGGTTGCAACCTTGTTGTACCAGTCCTGCCACGTGGGCGGGCAGTACTTTTTGGCGGCTGCCGGGGTAAGCGTGGAGCCATAGTTGGCGCGCAGGTAGGCAACGTGGGCAGAGACGCCCTCGCTCCAGCTACCAAAGCTCCGCCAGCCGCCGCCGCGGGCGCTCCAGCCCCAGGCGTTATAGGAGCCGGCACAATAGAGGCCCTTGCTGCTCTCGATGCAGGCGATGGCGGGAGACCAGCGAGGGTCAACACCGGTATTCCAGGCTGCCACGGCAAAGTTGTAACCCTGGCCTGCCATGGGGGAGCCGGCGAGGTAGTTGTCGATGCGACTCGTCCACTCGTTGATAAACGAGTCGTAATCGGAGTTGCCGGTATTGGAGTTGTTCACCGTGGTGTCGATGATGGTGTTGGCGTTATTGGCCTGGCTGTTGGAGTTGTTGCCGCTCACGCCCTCGCCCGAGAGCTTCTCGGCGGCAGCGGCCTTGTCGGCCTCGAGCTTGGCCAGCTCGGCGGCATTCTCCTGCTCGGCCTTTGCCTGGGCTTCGCTGCGAAGCTGCTGGGCCTGTGCCAGTGCGTCCTCGGCGGTTTTCTGCTCGGTCTCGAGTTGGGACTTGGCCTGCTCGAGCTCGGTCTTGTTCTGCTCGAGCTCGGTCTGCATCTTGTTGAGCTCTTCGATCTCGTCGACGCTCGAGCTCGTGATCTGGTTGGTGTACTTGCAGGTAGTGATGAACTCGCCCAGGCTCTGCGCGTTGACCAGGAAGCTCACGATGGGGTTGGTGCCCTTCTGGTATTTATACAGATCGCGCATGGCGGAGCTCGCCTTGGCCTGTTGATCGGGAAGTTCGGCTTCGATCTTCTCGATGCTTGCCTCGTTAGTGTCGATTTGCTTCTGCAGATCCTCGAGCTTGGTGCGGGCTTCGTTGTAGGCACTCGTGGCGGTTTCGATTTTCTGCTGGGCAGCGGAAAGCTGATCCTGCGTTGCCTGCGAGGCGGCATAGGCTGCGACGGGGGAGAGCATCGGCGCGGCCGTCAGTGTAACGGCGAGCGCGGCGCTCGTGATGATACGAGCCGGCTTCGACGCGATGAGCGCTGCGGTGCGATGGTTCGAATGCTGCATCCAGTCCCTCTGCAATCAATCGTAGGTTATAGTTCGAAAGGTATTCTACTACTGCTTTCGACCTCAACTTGAACCTTAAAGGTTCTAAAGGGTCAAGTTGAACTTGAAGTTTTGGCCTTGACCTGCAGTTATAGTGAATTGTTAAGAAACCATAGAGTTCAACTTTAACGTTACGGAACCCTGCGGGCTCGATCATAAGCGCCTGCTTGCCATAGATATGGTGGAACTTTGGGAAGCGGCGGTTTGGCACGCTAGAATAAACCAGTTGCATAAAGACCGCCCATCGTACGGGCAGTTGATGATAGGAAGTTTCCATGGCATTGCAGTTTACAGAGCGCGAGTTTATACCCGTGCTGCTCGGCGGCGATATCAACGCCTATTCGGTGGCGCGCGCCTTCTACGAGGAGTATCAGGTCAAGAGCCTGGTCTTTGGCAAGTATCAGACGGGTCCTGCACACCGCAGCCAGATTATCGACTATACGCCCAATGTGGATATCGACACTATGCCGGTCATGATCGAGACCGTCAACGGCATTGCACAGGCCAATCCCGATAAGAAGATTATCCTCATGGGCTGCGGCGATAACTACGTCGCGCTTGCCGCACAGGCTCAGGATGCCGGCCAGCTTGCCTCCAACGTCATCGCGCCCTATGCGCCCTACAGTATGCTCGAGCAGTGCCAGAAGAAGGAGATCTTCTACGAGCTGTGCGAGAAGCACGGTGTACCCTATCCGCACACGTTTACCTTTACCATGGCGATGCTCAACGCCCAGGGCGAGGCTTCCGCCGAGGTGCTCGACCAGATCGACTTTCCCTTCCCGATGATTCTGAAGCCCTCTGACGGCATCATGTGGTGGGAGCACGAGTTCGAGGGCCAGAAGAAGGCCTACGAGATTGCCGATAGCGCCGAGCTGGAGCAGGTCATTCGCGATGTGTACGCCAGTGGCTACACCGATGACCTCATCTTGCAGGACCGCGTGCCCGGCAACGACGAGTACATGCGCGTGCTTACCAGTTATTCCGACCGCAACGGCAAGGTTCGCATGATGTGCCTGGGTCACGTGCTGCTCGAGGAGCATCAGCCCCATGGTGTCGGCAACCACGCCTGCATCATCACCGAGCCCAACGACGAGCTCATGGGTGGCGTGCGCAAGCTGCTTGAGGACCTTAAGTTCACGGGCTTCTCCAACTTCGACGTCAAGTACGACCAACGCGATGGTTCGTTTAAGTTCTTCGACTTCAACACGCGTCAGGGCCGCAGTAACTACTACGTCACCAACAGCGGCTTTAACGTTGCTAAATACGTGGTGGATGAGTACGTCTATAACCGTCCGTTTGAGCCGGAATTTGTGACGGCGCAGGACGAGGCGTTGTGGATGGTCGTCCCCATGGGCGTCGTTGACAAGTATGTCAAGGACCCCGAGCTGCGTGCGAAGGCGCATCGTCTGGCCAAGGAGGGCAAGGCTGCCGATCCTTCGTTTATGAAGGGCGATTTTGTCTTTAACCGCTGGTTGCGCATGTGGCACACCAAGCTGCGTCACTTTAAGCTGTTCAAGACGTATTACAAGTAGATGAGCGCGGCGCCCGCCCGGTTTGCATCGGACGGGCGCGGGCATGATACGAGCAATTGCATGGGCGTCACCAAGGAGGCGGCGATGGAAAAGCTGGGAGTTATCGGCGGCATGGGCGCTGAGGCCACGTCGTATTACTACGACCAGGTCGTGCGTCATACGGCTGCTACCTGTGATCAGGAGCATATCGACATGGTGGTACTTTCCAAGTCGACCATGCCCGACCGTACGCTGGCCATCAAGACCGGCGAGCATGCCGAGCTGCTGGCGACCATGAAGGAATGTGCACGGGCGCTCGAGGGACTGGGCTGTGCTCATATCGCCATTCCCTGCAACACGTCGCACTACTTCTACGACCAGATTCAGTCGTTCACCAAGGTGCCGATTATCCACATGCCGCGCGAGTCGGTGCGCTATGCCCTGGCGGGCGCGGTGATGGGGGAGTGCGAGTTCGATCCCAACCTGAGCATGCCGTCCGAGCCGGTGCGCAAGATCGGCATCATGGGCACCGACGGCACCGTGGGTGCCGGCGTCTACGGGCGCGAGTGCGAGGCCGCGGGCGTCGAGGTCGTCTATCCCAGCGAGAAGCGCCAGGCCGACGTGATGTCGCTGATTTATGATGACGTGAAGGCCGGACGCGAGCCCGATATGGACAAGTTTGACCGCGTGATGTGGGAGTTCGCCCGCAGCGGCTGCGACCGCGTCATTCTGGCCTGCACCGAGCTCTCGGTGCTGAAAAAGTACCGAGAGATGCCCGAGATTACCCTTGACGCCATGGACGTCCTGGTGCGCGAATCCATCATCCGCAGCGGCGCCCCCTACCGCCTGTAGCCCTCGACCTGCCAAAAAGGGACAGGTTTATTTTGGTAGGTTTTATCTGGGGGAACAGTAAGGCCTCGACTCGTTTGGTGCGAGCCGAGGCCTTTTGAATTTATCGGTTGCCGGTGGCGATGGGTTAGAACAGGAAGCCGAGGACAATGAGGGCAATGCTAACAATAAGCATGGCAATGTCCTGGCCCTTGATGGGGTAGCGCTTGTACGAGCTCGCGCGCGTGCGCAGGTAGAAGCCGCGCTGCTCGGCCGCCAAGGCCGTGGCATCGGTTTTACCCACGCTCGAGATCAGTAGCGGCACGCACAACGGCAGCATGAGCTGAAGCTTCTTGATGGGGTTCTTGGTGTCATACTCGATGCCGCGTGCGGTCTGCGCCTCCATGATGGCGTTCATCTCCTGGCCAAACACTGGCACAAAGCGCAGCGCCGTGGTAAAGGTGAAGGCGTAACGATACGGAACGTGCAGCACCTCGACGCAGGCGTTGGCAAGGTCGTTGAGCTTGGTCACCATGAGCATCAGAATAAGCGGTAGCGCCACGCCCAGCAGACGCAGACAGGCCTTTGTTCCGGTGATGAGGCCTTCATCGGTGACAAAGCTCCACACCACGTTGCCATCGCGCATAAAAGCCAGCTGCAGCACCAGCATGATGAGCGCGAGTGGAATCAGTAGCTTGAGCAGCGCGAGCAGGCGGTCGACGACGCCGGCGTAGGCTCCCAGCGCGAGCGTGAGTGCCAGAAAGCCCAGCAGTGCCACATAGGTGTCGGTCAAGAAAATGCCGATGATGATGGCGGCGGCGAGGCCCAGTTTGATGACGGGGTTCAGGCGGTGTAGCAGCGTGTCGCCCGGCATGTAGTCGATGACGTTAACCACGGCGGACCATCTCCTCGGTAATGCGAACGATATCAGTGACCTCACTCACCTGCGTAAAGGCGGGCGAGACGGTGGATGCCAGACGGCGCGAGAGTTCGATGACCTGGGGCGGCTCAACGTAGGCACGCTGCATGAGTTCGATGTTCGAGAACAGCTCGTGCGTGCGGCCGCGGTCGAGGATGCGACCGTTGGCCATCACCACGATGCGCTCGGCAAAGTCGGAAACGACTTCCATGTCGTGACAGACCATGATGACGGCGCAACCGCGCTCTGCCATGGTGCGCACCGTTTCCATCACGGTCATGCACTCGCGGTAGTCCAGGCCGCTCGTGGGTTCGTCGAGCACCACGATCTTGGGCTCGATCACCACAACGGAGGCCAGCGCCACCATCTGGCGTTGGCCGCGCGACAGTGAGAACGGTGCCTCGTCGGCGGGCAGACCAAAGCGGTCGATGACCAGCTGGGCGCGACGCAGGGCTTCGGCGCGGTCGATGCCGGCAAGTTCTAGACCAAAGGCGACCTCGTCGAACACGGTGTCTTTGCAGATTTGGCGGTCGGGGTTCTGGAAAAGCGTTGCCACTTCGTGTGCGATGCGGCTCGTGGGAACCGATGCCGTGTCCAAGCCCGTAACGCGTACGCTGCCCGATGCGGGCTTGAGCAAACCCGTGAGCAGTTTGGTGAGCGTGGTTTTGCCGGCTCCGTTTTGGCCGACAATGCCCACGAGCTCGCCGGGGTAGAGCGTCAAGTTGAGGTCGTGGACGGCGGCGCCTCCATGGGGGTAAGAAAACTCGACATGGTCAAAGGTGAGCACCGGCTCGGCGTCTTTCGCATGCGGGCGCAGCGACGGCGCGTGCGGGGAGCCTGCGGGCGCCTGGGTATCGCTTGTCGCACGGTCGGGGTCGACGATTTCCGTGATCAGGCGTTCTGCCTCGTCGACATCCAGACAGGGCGTGCCGCTTACCAAGCCATCGGCCTCGAGACTGTTGAAGATGCGCGTGACGCGCGGACAATCGACGCCGATGGTGCGAAGCTCGTCGGTGCGTGCGAAGACCTCGTGCGGCTCACCTTGCAGCGCGATCTGGCCGTGATCGAGCACCAACACACGGTTGCAGTACTCCGAAAGCAGAGCGACCTTTTGCTCAACGACGACGATGGTGATGCCGAGCGCGCGGTTTGCCTCGCGCAGCGTCTCGAAGACCAAGGTGGAACTGGCGGGGTCGAGTGCTGCGGTTGGCTCATCGAGCACTAAGACGCGCGGACGCATGGCGAGGATGGCGGCGATAGCTACCTTTTGCTTTTGACCGCCCGAGAGGGTGGCGATCTCGCGGTCGCGCAGGTCGCTAATGCCGACGGTCTTAAGCGTCTCGCTCACGTGCTGCTCGATCTGGTCGTGCGGAACGCCAAAGTTCTCGAGACCAAAGAGCATCTCATCCTCAACGACCGAAGCGACCATCTGCGTGTCAATGTCTTGCAGCACGCTACCGACGATCTGCGATATGTCGGTGAGCGAGACCTCGCAGGTGTCGTGGCCGTCAACTAACACGGAGCCATAAAAGGCGCCGGTGTAGTGGTGAGGCACGGCGCCCGACAGACAGGCGGCAAGTGTGGACTTACCGGCGCCCGAGGGCCCGATGATGCCGATGAAATCTCCCTTGTTCACGCTGAGCGAAACGTGGCTGAGCGCCTGCTCGGTTTGCGTGCCATAGGAGAACGAGACATCGTCGACGTTGATGATCGTTTCCATGGATACCTTTCATAGTCATTGGGGACGTTCTTACATGACAAGTCGTTTAGGAACGTCCCCAAAAGCTCGTTGTTTGGGACAGTCTTTGGTGGTGAAGCACGGAAACGGCTTTACGAGGTGCCCCAGGTTGGCGCGAAAGAGGAGCGAAGCGTACTTGGGTACGCGAGCGACGAATGAACGCCAAGATGGGGTGGCTCGTAAAGCCGAGCAGGTTAGTTGAGCTTAAGGGCCTTCTGGATGGGCAGGTAGAGGGCGCCGACCAGAATGGCGTTAAATACGGCGGTCATGGCGACGACGGGCAGCATGGCTGCGGCGAGCTCGCCCACAACGCCGAGCATGGCCATCTTGATGACCATGAAGATGACGCCCGAGACAAAGGTGGTCACGAATGTTGCGGCGATGGCGACGACGGGCTTAACCTGGCCGTCCTTGGCGGCAGCGTTGACAATGACGGCCATGAGCATAGCGGCGATGCCCTCGGCGGCAAAATCGACAAACGGCGAGGTGGTAGTGATCTGGATCACGGCCGCCGAGATGAGACCAATGACGAGCGCCTGGCCAATGTTGGGACGAACGACCAGGATGGTGAGGCAGAATGCCGAGATGATGAACTCGGGGCTGATCATACCGCCCGAGATGCCCGAGATTGCCTTGCCGACGGTGAAGTTGAGGATGAAGCCGGCGGCAAGCAGGATGGCGAGCAAGACGAGGGCGCGGACGTCGAGTTTGCCGCGGTCGGCGGTCTGGACGGTGCGGGGCTGTGCGGTGGTTGTGTTCTGAGACATGGTGAAAATCCTTTCGGAAGGGAAGTACAAGAGAAGAAAGCGGAGGCGCGTGATGCGAATGCGATCGGGCTCGAGATAGAAAAAGGCCCCCGGCGAAACCGGAGGCCTTCCAATCACCTAGAGCGCAAAAACAGGCGTGAGGGACTCACTGTCGACCGATCGTATTCGCATCACGCCACCACCAGTTGTTGAGAGACGTCATCGTGTTCTTCATGTTGGTGGCTCCTTTCGTGATACCGTGGCGCGGTCGCACCTCGTTGCTGTTGCGCTGCACTATAGCACAGTGAAGTGTGTGCAGGGAATCTTTTTTGAAAAGATTTCGGCGACGTTTCCCGCCGGTCGAATGGGCGGCTGGGCGGGCGGGCGACCTTGGCCATCCCGCCCGCGCCTTAAGGTGTGGGGTTCTTAGGCCTTCTTGCGACGATAGAGCACGAAGCCGCAGACACCGATGATGACGACGGCGCCAACGGCCATGGCGGCCATGTTGTTGCCCTCGGACTTCTCCTCGGTCGCCTCTTCCTCATCTTCGGGCTCGGCAACGTCCTTATCGGAGAGAGCCTCGTCGGCGTAGGTGATGGACTCGACCAGGCAGTCGTTGTCGGCATCGTAGTCACTCGGGACGAACTCCTCGGAGAAGTCGCCCTCCTTGAGGTAGTCGCGCATCTCCTCTAGCATGGCCTTGCACTTGACGTAGGTGTTCTTGGTCGCTGCCTTGCCGGCCTTGTTGGCCAGGGCGGTGCGGGCCCCGGTGTCCTCGGCGGCCTGCATGGCCTCGTCGACGGTCAGGTTCTGCTCAATGAGCTCCTTCTGCAGGGCGTCGAGATAGGCGCGAACGCCGGTAGCGCAGTGGTCGCGGTTCTCATAGGCGAGCGTGTTGATGTCCATGAGGACGTAGTTGATGGAGTTCTTGGGCTCCTCGTTGTTCACGACGTCTTCCTCTTCACAGTGATCGAAGGAGACGTCCTGATCGCTGAAGTAGGGGCTGACCTCGGTGAGCAGTGCGGAATAGAGGGGGATAGCGACGGAGAACTCGGCGTTGGAGAGCATCTCCCACTGGATGGTCGCGATCTCGGGGTCCATGCCGTGACGGATCTGGAAGGTGTGGATCTCGGTGTTGCGGTTGGAGCCGATGGCATAGGCGACGTCGGTGTTGGCGTTGAGGCCGGCGACATTCTCGCCGCGAGCGGCGAAGGAACGAATCATCTCAAAGGTGTTCCAGTCGGACTTGCCGGGCTGGAAGAACAGCGGCTGCATCTCGTGGACCAGGGCGCCGGTCGTGGCACGAGCGTCTTCGCGCTCGTCCTTGACGATCTCGTAGTCGGTGCCCTCGGCAAGCGGAGCCATAAAGTAATCGCGGCCCTGGACATAGCGCGACCACTGGTGCATACCGGCCTCGCTAATCTCCTCGCCGTAGGTCTTGGCGACGTCGAACTTGCCGTCGGTGTACTCGGCAAAGCCCTTCTCCTTAGGCATGGACTCGATGCCCTTGGAGTGGAGGCAGTTCTCGGTGTCATCGAGGTCGACGTCATAGGTGAGGTTGCCGATGTTGGGGTTGAGCGAGGCGATATCGTCAGTGAGCCTCATGGCGATCCACTGATGGCCGGAAAGCGCTGCAAACAACCAGGTCTCGTTGTTGTCGGCAATGATGATCTGGTCGTTGGAGCAGACGCCCTGCTCGTCAATCAAGCTGCCGAGAAGCTCGACACCCTCGCGGGCCGTGGCGCTCTCGCCCAGAATGACGCTGGCGTAGTTGTACTCGCCGATGCCGGTCTCCTCGGTGACGGGGTCGGCTTCCTCTGCCTTCTCGTTATAGGAGGTGCTCAGCGTGGCAGAGCAGGAGACGCCCTTCTCGTTGATGCCAGCCTCGGAATATGCATCGTAACGATCTTCCCACTGAGAGGGGTTGTCGCGAACGAAGGTGTAGCGGTAGGTTGCGCCCTTGGAATTGTACTCAAAGCCGGACTCGATCGAGGTGTACTTGCTGCCGTCCTTGTGTGCGGGCTCGATGCCAAAGTGCTTGATGTAGCGCGGGCCGAAGTCTTCGGAGCGACCGTAGTTCGTGTTGCCGTCTGCCGTGAGCTGGCTGCCCATGTAGATCTGGGTGCAAGCGAGCGCCGAAGTCGGCATGGCCATAATGGCCGCTGCTCCAAATGCAAGTCCGCAGCCGAGCTTCTTGAGCGTGTTGACAGGATGAGTAAACCTCATGATCCCTCCCAACTGTTGAAACCTCGCAAAACCGTACGGAGCTTCAGCTAATAAATACATCTACTAGCCTAAAGGAAGTCTAAAGAGTATTCATCTATTTCGATGAAATACTCGATGAGTGTTCTAAAATATGCGATGAACGGACAATAATACTCATTATCTAGCTTTATTTAAATAAAGACTCCCTGCAATTACTGTATCTGAATAAAGTGCCTTGCACGGGGCACAAAGAAAAATCCCCCGCTGTCTGGCAAATGCATAAACAACGGGGGAAATGATAATTGGATGAATATCATACCAATGTGGAATTACTTCTTCCGGCGGTGGATCACGTTGATCGCATAGCCGATGAGCATGGCCAGAACAATGACGATAAAGCCGGGCAGGGGAGTGTCGTTCATGGGGTCCTCCTATTTTCCGAGTGGGGAGAATTCGTCGACGATGAGGTCGAGGCATTGCGGAAGCGCGCGGGCGCCAAAGACGCCGGAGTTGCTGGAGATGATCTCGCCATCGAACTGCATGCCCAGCGATGGCGTGCAGGTGATCTTGGCTTCCTTGGTCTGGATGATCTTAAACTGTGGACGGCCGAGCACCTTGCCGGCGGGGTCGAGCGCGGCGGTGATCACGGTGGGCAGGAGCTGGACGGTTTTTACGGGCTCGATGACCGCGATGTCGACCATGCCGTCGTTCATGCGGCAATCGGGGAACAGGTTGATGTCGTTTTGAATGACCGAGGTGTTGCCGGCCATGCAGCAGATACCGTCGAGCTCCTCGACAATGCCGTCATGCTCAATCGTAAAGTGCGCCACAGTGGGGTTGGGTGTGGCGAGCGCCGACAAGAAATAGGCGATCTCGCCGATGTCGTTTTTGGCGGGGGCGGCCTTCATCATGATCTCGGCATCGTAGCCCGATCCGGCGATGATAATAAAGCCGTGGCGCTTTTCGTTACCGTTTTCGTCGAGCCAAAAGAGCTCGCCCATGTCCGCCTTGACGGTACGGCCGACGCGGCAGGCCTTGGCGAGCGCCGCGGCCTCGGGGGCATTGCCGATGTTGTTGAAGAACAGGCAGGCCGTGCCGGAGGGGAAGACGAGCGTGGGGACGCCGCATCCGCGCATCTGGTCGAGCACGTTGGAGACGGTGCCGTCGCCGCCCGAAATCACCACGCGATCAAACTCGCGCACGTCTGCCACGGCGTCCTCGGGCTCCATGCCATCGCCGATAAAACGCATCACGACCTCGTCGCCGCCCTGTGCAAGGGCGTGCGTGAATGCGTAGATTTCATCGGAGCTGGGGCCCGATGCCGGGTTGTGGATGATAAGGCAGCGCATACTTACGTTCCCGTTCTGTGACTAACCGAGTATAGTTGTAGAGCAATGCCGATATCCTACCCGTGTTTTTCGGGCCTAACCTTATTCGATGGGTTGATATGTACATTTCCACACATCAGGCTCTCGTCGACTTTTGCCAGCGCGCCCGCGAGTTCGACGCGATTGCCGTCGATACCGAGTTTTTGCGCGAGCGCACGTTTCATCCGCGCCTGTGCCTGGTCCAAATTGCCACCCCCGCCGAGAGCGTCGCGGTCGATCCGCTGGTGATCGACGACCTGTCGCCGCTGGCCGAGCTTATGGCCGACGAGGGCGTGGTCAAGGTATTCCATGCTTGCTCACAGGACATGGAAGTTATGCTCCATACCGTGGGCGCGCTGCCGCGTCCCATTTTTGACACGCAGGTGGCCGCCGCCTTTTTGGGCGAGCGCCAGCAGATTTCCTACGGTGCGCTCGTGCAGACGTTTTGCGGCGTCTCATTGCCCAAGACCGAGTCGCTGACCGACTGGTCGCGCCGTCCGCTGACCGATAAGCAGATCGAGTACGCGATCGATGACGTCAAGTATCTGATCGTCGCCTATACCGAGATGATGAGTCGCCTGCGCGAGCTGGGCCGTGTGGATTGGGTGCTCGATGAGCTGCGCCCGCTTGCCGACGAGTCGCACTACCGCGCCGACCGCCATGAGGCATTCCGCAAGGTCAAGCGCATCAACTCGTGTAGCCGTCACCAGTTGGGCATCGCGCGCGAGCTTGCCGCTTGGCGCGAGGACCGCGCCGAGCGCCGCAACATCCCGCGCAAGTGGGTCATGTCCGACGATACACTGCTGGCGCTCGTCAAGCGCAATCCTGTGCGCGTTGAGGAGTTCCGCAGCATCCGCGGCACCGACCAGCTGGGGGAGCGCGACGTGGATGGCGCGTTGATGGCCATCAAGCGCGGCGCGAGCTGCCCGCACGATCGCCTGCCGCTCATGGTGCGCGGGCACCGTCAGATTTCGCCGGAGTTGGAGAGCGTGACGGACCTGATGTATGCGCTCATTCGCCTGGTTGCCGAGCGTTCGGGCGTGGCGACCTCGGTCATTGCCTCGCGCGATGACCTGGCCGACTATATTGAGCACCCCGAGCAAAGTCCCCTGCGCGAAGGCTGGCGTTTTGAGCTTGTGGGTTCGCGTCTGGACGATCTGCTTTCCGGCAACATGGGACTCACCGTGAAGGACGGAAAGATTGAGTTGTTATAGGGAAGCCTAGTCGGCTGAGTGGGTAGAATGCCTCCAACGTGTAACTCGATTCGGAGGAATTCGCATGCCCTATTACTATGGCTACGGCTTTGGCATCGACCCGCTGTACCTGTTGGTTGTTCTTGTTTGTACGGTGCTCGGTCTTGCGGCGCAGAGCTATATCAACTCGACGTACAAGACCTGGTCCAAGGTTCGCTCGGACGGCGACACGGGTGCCACGGTCGCTCGCCGCATGCTCGACGCCAACGGTTGTAGCGCCGTGGGTATCAAAGGCGTCGCCGGCGAGCTCACCGACCACTACAACCCGCAGGATAACAACCTGTATCTGTCGGATGCCAACCGTTCGGGCGGGTCGGTAGCAAGCGTTGCCGTTGCCTGCCACGAGGCGGGCCATGCCGCCCAGCGTCAAAGCGGTTACGCCATGATGAAGGTGCGCACCGCGTTGGTCCCCGTCGTCAACTTTACCCAGAACACCTGGACGATCGTGCTGCTCATGGGCCTGTTCATGAACATCGCGGGTCTCACGACCCTCGCGCTGGTCTTCTTCTCGTTTAGTGTGCTGTTCCAACTCGTTACGCTGCCGGTCGAGATTGACGCCAGTCGACGCGCCGTGTCGTATATCGAGCAGTCGGGTATGAGTTCCAAGCAGGTCAACGGCGCCAAGAAGGTGTTGACGGCAGCCGCGCTTACCTATGTGGCCGCAGCGCTCACTTCGATCATTCAACTGCTCTACCTGATGGCCCGCTACAACAGAAACTCCAACCGATAACAAATTGGCTTGACAGGCGCCGTGGGGGTTTGTGTCCCTGCGGCGCTGTACTATGAGTTGGACTTAAATTTGCACGGGGCCGGAGCCCTTGTGCACGATGACGAAGGGGGGCTGCGTGGCAGGCTGGAATCTAACCGGCAATGCCGTTTCCGCCGAGTTCGACGGTTCGGACGAGCAGGAGCGCAAGGAGCTCAGCGTGAGCCAGGCGGTAGAGATCGCTGCCGGTGCGCTCGATGCCATTCCGCAGCTGAGCGTTCTGGGCGAGGTCACGGGTTTTCGTGGTCCTAACGCCCGAAGCGGTCACTGCTACTTTCAGATCAAGGACGACTCGGCCGCCGTCGACTGCATTATCTGGAAGGGCGCCTATCTCAAGCGCACCTTCGATCTGCGCGATGGCATGCAGGTGAGCTTTAAGGGCAGCTTCAATCTCTATAAGCCCACGGGTCGCATGAGCTTTGTTGCCCGCTCGTTTTCGTTGGCGGGGGAGGGCCTGCTGCGTCAACAAGTGGCGCAACTGGCCGAAAAGCTACGCCGCGAGGGCCTGATGGACGAAGCGCGCAAGCGCCGCATCCCGGTGTTCTGCTCCCGCGTGGCGGTCGTCACCTCGCTTTCGGGTGCCGTAATCGACGACGTCAAGCGCACATTGCGTCGTCGCAACCCGCTCGTCGAGCTCGTCTGCGTGGGCGCCAAGGTTCAAGGCGAGGGTGCGCCGGCCGAGCTCATCGAGGGCTTGCGCCGCGCCGCTTCCATTACGCCGGCGCCCGACTGTATTTTGCTGGTGCGCGGCGGCGGCTCCTTTGAGGACCTCATGACCTTTAATGACGAGGAGCTTGCCCGCGCAGTGGCGGCTTGTCCTGTGCCCGTGGTGACCGGTATTGGCCATGAGCCCGATACCTCGATTTGCGACATGGTGAGCGACCGTCGCGCCTCCACGCCAACGGCAGCGGCAGAATCGGTGGCGCCGGCTATGATGGAGTTGGCCGACGTGCTCGAGACGCGCCATCAGCGTCTGGGCGCCGCGATGGCTTCGATGATCGGGTCGGCCCAGGTCGATCTGGAAATGCTCGACCAGCGCGGTCGTCGAGCCTGGGATGCCTATACGGCCCGTCTGGGCGATGCGCTCGATGCAGCCGCATGCCGCCCGTGCCTCAACGACCCCACGTTTATGGTCGAGCGTCGCGAGTCCGAGCTTGCCCTGACGGCCGATCGTCTGTCCGGCGCCATAACGCGTTCGGTTGGGGCCTTCCGCTCCAACTTCGAGCGTCTGCCCGAGCGCTTGATCGCAAGCACCTCAGGGCTCGATGGCAAGCGCCATGCGCTCACACTTGCGAGCTCCCGTCTGGAGCATCAGGGGCGCACGATGCTCAGCAAGCCTGCGTCCGACTTAGGCCGAGCTGCCGCGTCGCTCGATGCCCTGTCGCCGCTCAAGGTGCTTGCCCGCGGTTACTCCATCGCGTACAGCGATGATGGGGTGGCTACGAGCGCCAAGACCTTTAAGCCCGGCGACGCCATCCGCGTGCGCATGGCAGACGGCAATGTGGCGGCAACGGTCGATGCGGTCGAGTAGGCCGCGTTACATAGCGATAAGCCTTTAGGAAAGGAAACAGATATGGCAGAGAAGACCCCGGTCGAGCAGCTTACGTACAAGCAGGCTTCGCAGGAGTTGGAACTCATCATCCGCAGCTTGGAGTCGGGCGATATGGAGCTCGAGGAGTCACTCGAGAGCTATACCCGCGGCGTCGAGCTCCTCAAGAGCCTGCGCACCCGCCTGTCCGATGCCGAGCAGAAGGTCTCGGTGCTCCTTAAGGACATCGACGGCAACGACGTGCTCGCCGACGGCGAGGCCGCCAACACGGACGACAACCTTTCGTTCTAACCACCTCGCAGCCAACTTTGGGGTAGTCTTTTTGGGACGGGGCTTTTTTGACTACCCTTGCGCGACGGCTCGCCGAGTGCCTGCGCTTGCGAAAAAGTAGTCAAAAAAGCCCCGTCCCAAAAAGACTACCTTGGTCTGTGAGAAAGGAACCAGCCATGTGTGATTGCATCTTCTGCAAAATCGCCAACCACGAGATTCCCTCAACCGTTGTCTATGAGGACGACCAGGTCATCGCCTTCGACGACCTCAACCCCCAGGCGCCGGTCCACACGCTCGTGATCCCCAAGAAGCACTACAGCGACATCGCCGACAACGTGCCGGCCGAGACCATGGGCGCCATGGCCCACGCCATCCACGAGGTTGCCAAGGCCAAGGGCTTGGAGGACGGTTTCCGCGTCATCTCCAACAAGGGCGTCAACGCCGGCCAGACCGTCATGCACTTCCACATGCACGTCCTCGGCGGCAAAAACCTGGGCGAGAACCTCATCTGAGGGCGCTTCTTCCGTGCAATGAAACGGAAGCTCTGGCACCGATAACTTATATATCAACGCAATAAACCCGAGCGCGAGGGCGTTTGGGTTTATTATTGAAACGTATGTAACCTGGCGGCGCCACACCGCCTGTTAGTAGGGAGACACATGAACGTTCTGGTCGTCAACGCAGGATCTTCGACCCTTAAGTATCAGGTCATCGATACCAAGTCCCACAAAGTGTCCGCAAAGGGCTCCTGCGAGCGCGTCTGCTTTACCGGCGGCACCTTCACCCATGCTGCCAACGGCTCCAAGAAGGTGACCGAGAACATCGAGTTCCCCGACCACAAGGTCGCCATCGAGGCCGTCCTGAAGGACCTCGAGGCCAACGGCGTCAAGATCGAGGGCATCGGTCACCGCATCGTTCAGGGCGGTTGGTACTTTGGCGATTCCTCCCTTGTCGACGAGGACGTTCTCGCCAAGATCCGTGAGGTCGCCCCGCTCGCCCCGCTGCACAACAACCCCGAGGCCAACGTTATCGAGTACTGCCTGGAGCAGTATCCCGATCTGCCCAACGTTACGGTCTACGACACCGCTTTCCACTTCAACATGCCCGAGGTCGCCAAGACTTACGCCCTTCCCAAGGATGTTTGCGACAAGCTGCACATCCGTAAGTACGGCGCCCACGGCACCAGCTACCGTTACATCTCCAAGAAGGTCGCCGAGATGACCAACGGCGAGGCCCGCAAGGTCGTTGTGTGCCATATCGGCTCCGGTGCCTCCCTGTGCGCCATCGAGGACGGCAAGTGCATGGACACCACCATGGGTCTCACCCCGCTCGATGGCGTCATGATGGGCACCCGCTGCGGCTCCATCGACCCGGCTACCGTGTGCTACCTGCAGCGCGAGGGCGGCTACACCTTCGACGAGGTCGACGAGATGATGAACAAGAAATCCGGCCTTTTGGCTGTGACCGGTGGCAAGACCAACGACTGCCGTAACGTCGAGGAGCTCGCCGCTGCTGGTGACCCCGAGGCTCAGCTCGCTTTCGATATGTTCGTCTACAAGATTGCCGCCAAGGCTGCCGAGATGGCCACTTCCATGTGTGGCATGGACACCCTGGTCTTCACCGCCGGCATCGGTGAGCACGCTCCGGCCGTTCGCGCCGGCGTTGCCGACCGTCTGGCCTTTATGGGCGTCAAGATGGACCATGCCCGTAACGCCCTGCGTGGCGACGGCGCTTGGTGCCTGTCTGCCAAGGATTCCAAGGTCAAGATCTTCGTCATCCCCACGGACGAGGAGTTCATGATCGCCTCCGACGTCGAGCGCATCGTCAACGGCAAGTAATTGCAAGAGGGGAGGGGCTGGACGACCAAGTGCCGTTCAGTCCCTCTTTTGCGCTCGTTGGGCGATATGCTGATAGCTATTTATCAAGATATGATAACTTCTTATTAAATTGCGGCCGCCTTAAGGGGTCTGCGCCGGCCGTATTGCACTGCAAAGGAGTCTCATGAACGTACTTGTTGTCAACGCCGGCAGTTCAAGCCTTAAATATCAGCTTTTGGATACCGATACCCGCGAGGTTTTCGCCAAAGGCAACTGCGAGCGTATCGGATCGGACATGGGCATCTTCGGCCACTCCGAGAACGGTGGCGCCAAGCAGACCGAGGAGGTTCCCTTCCCCGATCATCGCTCTGCTATCGCTCGCGTGCTCGAGGAGCTCGAGAAGACCGACTTTACGATTGATGGCATTGGACATCGTATCGTTCAGGGCGGCTGGCACTTCGATGATTCCGCAGTTGTCGACGACGAGGTCATGGCTAAGATTCTCGAGGTGGCCCCGCTCGCCCCGCTGCACAATTACGGCGAGGCCGCGGCGATTGAGTATTGCCGCGAGAAGTATCCGGAGCTGCCCAACGTGGCCGTCTTCGATACCTCGTTCCACATGACCATGCCCGAGGTCGCCTACACCTACGCGCTGCCCAAGGACGTGTGCGACAAGTACCACGTGCGCAAGTACGGCGCACACGGTACGAGCCACCGCTACGAGTGGATGATGGCCAAGGAGATCCTGGGCTCGCGCTGCCACCGTCTGCTTTCGTGCCATCTGGGCAACGGTGCTTCGCTTGCCGCCATTGAGGACGGCGTGTGCCGCGATACCACGATGGGCCTCACGCCGCTTGACGGCCTGATGATGGGCACCCGTTGTGGTTCCATTGACCCGGCCACCGTGTGCTACCTGCAGCGCGAGGGCGGCTACAGCTACCAGGAAGTCGACGACATGATGAACAAGCAGTCCGGCCTGCTTGCCATTTCGGGCATCTCCAACGACGCCCGCGACATCCGCACGCGCGCCTCCGAGGGAGATGAGCGCTGCCTGCTCGCCTTCGATATGTTTGCCTACAAGGCTATGCAGCAGGCCGGCTCCATGATCGCCTCCATGGCGGGCGTGGATACCATCACCTTTACCGCCGGCATCGGCGAGAACGACTGGTCGATTCGCAAGGCTTTCTGCGACTGCTTTGAGTGGCTGGGCGTGCGCATCGACAATAACAAGAACCGCGAGGCCGTGGGCAACGGCCCGCAGGTCATCAGCGCCGCCGGTTCCGCCGTCACGGTCATGGTCATCCCCACCGACGAGGAATACATGATCGCCCACGACGTCGAGCGCCTGACCAAGAACAACTAACGCGCGCATTTGCAAGTAGATGAAAGGCCTCCAGAGCAACAGCTCCGGAGGCCTTTTTGCTAGCAGGCGGAAATTCCAGTCCCAAAGTTACCATCGCCAGCAACGCCTGCGCTTCCAGCAACGGCACCCATTCGTTCAGATCCTTAGCCCCAGCTCGTAGTCAAGCCGCCGTCCACCCCAGATACCCTGATTACTACGTAGTTGTAGAAGGCCGTACGGGCTAACCCCTGAAAACACTCCGCAGACCAGAAACGCCCCCGTTCGTAGCTCCGAAGGAGCAGAACGGGGGCGTTTCATTGGTCGAGGACGTTTTCAGGGGTTAGCCCGTACGGCCTTCGGGGGAGTGCGTCCGCTACTCAGCCATCTGAGCCTGGACGGCGGTGATGGCCACGACACCCACGATGTCGTCGGCAGAGCAGCCGCGCGAAAGGTCGTTAACCGGCTTGGCGATGCCCTGCAGGATGGGGCCGTAAGCGTCGGCGCCAGCGAAGCGCTGGACCAGCTTGTAGCCGATGTTGCCTGCCTCGAGGTCGGGGAACACGAGCACGTTGGCCTTACCGGCAACGGAGGAGCCGGGAGCCTTGAGCTGGGCGACGGTGGGGACGATGGCGGCGTCGAGCTGCAGGTCGCCGTCGATGGCGAGCTCGGGAGCCTTCTCCTTGCAGAACTTCACGGCCTCTTGGACCTTCTTGGCGACCTCGCCGCCAGCGGAGCCCATGGTGGAGTAGGAGAGCATGGCCACGTGCGGCTCAACGTTGCCCATGAAGGTGGACCAGGAGTGAGCGGAGGCGATGGCGATCTCGGAGAGCTCGTCGGAGGACGGGTTGATGTTGAGGCCGCAGTCGGCGAAGATCAGCGTGCCGTCGGTGCCGAACTGCGGGGTGTCGGTGCACATCACGAAGAAGGCCGAGACCAGCTTGGTGCCCGGGGCGGTCTTGAGGATCTGAAGCGCGGGGCGCAGGGTGTCGGCGGTGGAGTGGCAGGCGCCGGAGACCAGGCCGTCGGCATCGCCCATCTTGACCATCATGGTGCCAAAGTAGGTGGCGTCCATCACCTGGGCGCGAGCCTGCTCGATGGTAACGCCCTTCTTGGCGCGGAGCTCGGCAAACTTCTGCGCGTACTCCTCGTGCTTCTCGGCATTGCGCGGGTCGATGACGGTAGCGCCGGGAACGTTGATCTCGTCGGGGTTGCCCAGGATGACGATCTTTGCCAGGCCCTCCTCGATGATTTTGGTGGCCGCGACGATAGTGCGCGGATCCTCGCCCTCGGGCAGGACGATCGTCTTAAGGTCGGCCTTGGCGGCAGACTTCATACGGTTTAGGAAATCGCTCATGTTACTCCTTACAAGCGTTTCGCTAAGCTCCAGGCGCCCGGCTGTTCACGAATAAACCCGCTGCTAGCGGGTTTATCTTACGTTAATGTTCGCCGCGGTGCTTGAGCTTTCCTTGTGTGGCAAGCTCATTATAGGACGCATTAGCGCTATAATCACTCTGATAAATGTGTCTCGAAGAATGTTCGAGAAAAGCCCAGCTAACGAGCCCGTGGCTTTTGACAAGGAGTATCGATGCAGATTACCTCAGGCCTGCCTGAAGGCTTTAACGCCGGCGCGTACGACATGATTGTCGTCGGTGCTGGATATGCCGGTGCCGTTTGTGCCCGCCGTCTCGCCGAGACCATCGGCTATCGTGTTGCCGTTTTGGAGCGCCGTAGCCACATTGCGGGCAATGCCTATGACTGCACTGACGAGGCCGGAATCCTGATCCACGAGTACGGTCCGCATATCTATCACACCTTTAACGAGCGCGTGCACAATTTCCTGTCGCGCTTTACCAAGTGGACGGATTATCAGCACAAGGTGCTCGCCAACATCAACGGTACCCTTATGCCCGTGCCCTTCAACCATGCGAGTCTCAAGCTCGCCTTTGGTGACGAGCGCGGCGAGGAGCTGTATCAGAAGCTCGTGGAGACCTTTGGCAAGGATGTCAAGGTGCCCATTATGGAGCTGCGTAAGAAGAACGACCCCGACTTGGCCGAGGTCGCCGATTACGTCTACGAGAACGTCTTTTTGCATTACACCATGAAGCAGTGGGGCCAGACGCCCGATCAGATCGATCCCTCGATCACCGGCCGCGTTCCCGTCTTTGTGGGCGATGATGACCGCTACTTCCCGCAAGCCCCCTTCCAGGGCATGCCGCAGGAGGGTTACACGGCGCTCTTTGAGCACATGCTCGACCACGACCTGATCGACGTGTTCTGCGACGTGGACGCCCGCGATCTCTTTGAGATCGACGAGACCACCGTCAAGATCGACGGCAAGGTCTATGGTGGCGAGATTGTCTACACCGGTCCACTCGACGAGCTGTTCAACCTCGACTTGGGTGCGTTGCCGTACCGCACGCTCGATATGAAGTTCGAGACGCTCGATATGGACCAGTTCCAGCCCGTGGGCACCGTCAACTACACCACGAGCGAGGACTACACGCGTATCACCGAGTTCAAGAACATGACCGGTCAGGTCCTGCCCGGCAAGACAACCATCATGAAGGAGTACTCCAAGGCCTATACGCCCGGCTCGGGCGAGACACCGTACTACGCCATTCTTGAGCCCGAGAACCGTGAGCTCTATGAGCGCTATCTTGAGCGCGTCCAGAACCTGACGAACTTCCACCCGGTGGGTCGTCTGGCCGAGTATCGTTACTACGATATGGACGCTGTGACCAATTCCGCCCTCGATCTTTCGGATGAGATTATCGCCTGCCATGCATAAAGTCATAACATTCGGTATTCCCTCGTATAACGCCGCCAAGGACATGGACCATTGCATCACCTCCATCTTGGAGGGGAGCAATTACGCCACCGATATCGAGATTATCGTGGTGGACGACGGCTCCAAGGACGAGACGGCCGATAAGGCCGATGAGTGGGAGGCGCGTTATCCCGGTATCATTCGCGCGGTACACCAGGAGAACGGCGGCCACGGTATTGCCGTCCTTTCGGGTCTGCGCGAGGCACAGGGCACCTACTACAAGGTTGTTGATTCGGACGACTGGCTTGACGGCGCTGCCCTTTCGACCATGCTGTCGATTCTGCGTGGCTTTGAGGAGCGCGACCAGCGCGTTGACCTGTTTATCTCGAACTACGTGTACGAGAAGGTTTACGAGGGCACGCATACCGCTATTGGCTACAAATTTGCCCTGCCGCGCAAAAAGATCTTTTCCTGGGATCAGATCGGTCATTTCCGCCTGGACCAGAACCTACTTATGCACAGCCTGTGCTATCGCACGGATGTGCTGCGCGAGTCCAACCTTCCCATGCCGCCGCACACGTTCTATGTGGACAACATCTACGCCTACGTGCCGCTGCCGCGTTGCAAGACCATGTACTACGCCGACATCGACCTCTACCGCTACTTTATCGGTCGCGAAGGCCAGAGCGTCAACGAGGCAACGATGGTCAAGCGTCTGGACCAGCAGTTCCGTGTTACGCGCATCATGATGGAGTCGTACCACCTGTACAGCGATGTTGAGTCGTCGCGTCTGCGTTCGTACATGATGGGCTACTTCACCATGATGATGGCGATCTGCTCGGTGCTCACCAAGCTTTCCGAGGAAGATTGCGCCGACGAGCGCCTAAAGACGCTGTGGAATGATTTGAAGGCCTACGACGAGCGCATGTATCGTCGTGCACGCTACGGCGTGGTCGGGTTCTTCACCAATCTGCGTGGACGGGCCGGAGACAAAACCACACTCGGCCTATACCGTCTTGCCTCAAAGATCTTCAAATTCAACTAGCTGCCGAGTAATCGCTGCTGATAGGTTGACTGGGCCCCTTGGCCTTTAGTTTGCTACTGCGAACAGTCCTGCTCGCACGGAAAGCACATTAAGTGCTTTCCGGCTCGTGCGGAACTTGTATCAAACTAAAGGCCAAGGGGCTTCTGCTATAAGAATCGATTGTCAGGCTGCCTGAATTTGAAGATCTTAGACGCGCGGTACACAGGGACCTGGGCTGAAAAGGCTTGGTTGGTAGGTTGCCCGGTGGGGCTTGGTTATGTTTGTCGCGAGTTCCGCACGAGCCGAAGAGCACTTAATGTGTTCTTCGTGCGAGCCAGGACTGTAGAGCAGCAAACATAACCAAGCCCCACCGGGCAACCGGTCAGGTTAGGCTACTTCGCGGCGCCGGGGATGCCGTGGGAGGTTTTGGCGGTTTTGGCTCCGTTTACGATGGCGGTCTGTAGGGCCCTTACGGCGAGCATGCCCAGCAGGTCTAGGGGAACGGCGGCGCTTGCCTGGGCGCCCAGTTTGCCGCTGGCGAGGGTGTAGATGGTGTCGCCGTCGTTGGTGGTGTGTGTGGGGCGGATGGCGTGTGCGTAGGCGTCTGCGGCCATCTGGGAGACCTTGGTGGCTTGTGCCTTAGTGAGTTCCACGTTGGTGATGATGCAGCTGATGGTGGTGTTGGTGCGGTCGAGCGGCATCTGCATGGATCCGGCGGCGGCAAAGGCTGCGAGTTCCATGTCGACGATCTGGTCGCTATCGGCTGCGGCGCGCATGCCGGCGACCCACTCGCCGGTGAAGGGGTCGACAACGTTGCCGCAGGCGTTGACCGAGACCACGGCGCCCACCTTGATGGGGCCGAGTGCCACGGCGGCAGCTCCAAGGCCTGCCTTCATGCAGGTGGCAGGCCCCATGAGCTTACCCACGGTAGCGCCGGTGCCGGCGCCTACGTTGCCCTGTTCGAGCTTGGTGGGGGTGTGGTCGAGTGCTTCGCGCACGGCGGCGATGCCGGCCTCAATGTCGGGGCGCACGGTGGGGTTACCAAAGGCGAGGTCGAAGATACAGCTGGAGCACACGATAGGCACCTGCGTGGGGCCGACGGGAAGGCCGATGCCGCGGCTCTCAAGCTCGCGAGCGACGCCGCTTGCAGCCTCGAGGCCAAAGGCCGATCCACCCGAAAGGCAGACGGCGTGGACCTTGTCGACGGTGTTCTCGGGTCGCAGCAGGTCGGTTTCGCGCGATGCTGGAGCACCGCCGCGAACGTCAACGCCGCCGGTGGCGCCCTCGGGTGCCACGATTACGGTGCAACCGGTGCCGGCCTCCTCGTCCGTATAGTTGCCATAGCAAAAGCCATCGACATCGCAGACGTCAATGGCCTCGAGCAGTGTGTCCATGTTTAACTCCTATCGGTTTTCCGCCGCGCCTTGTGCCCGGTCGGGATCCGTACGGTACGCCAAAATTGTAGGCGCTGGGGAATACCCAGCGCCAGATGCAATTACGAGAGTTTTTGAATCGCGCGCGCGACGCGGGCGATGGGTAGGCCCACCACGTTATAGAAGTCGCCCGAAATATCGTGCACGAGCATGCGTCCTCCTGTGCCCTGAATGCCGTAGGCGCCGGCCTTGTCCATGGGCTCACCCGAGGCGACGTAGCGCTCGATCTGCTCGTCGGTGAGCTCGTAGAACGTCACGTCGGTCACATCGACAAAGGACAGGCTCTCGGCGGCATGCGGGGCGGCCGTATTGCCTGCCTTAACGATGCAGACGCCGGTTGCGACCTGGTGCGTGCGGCCCGAAAGCTCACGGAGCATGGTGCGCGCCTCGTCCTCGGTTGCCGGCTTGCCCAGAATCTTGCCGTCAAAGGTGACGATGGTGTCGGCCGCGAC
>UQWG01000010.1 GCA_900544645.1 uncultured Collinsella sp. | reverse complement strand
TGCCGTTGAGAGCAAGGCTCGTGAGCTGGGCGCCCATGGAATCGATGGCCGCGGTGAGGCCGCCGCGCTTGATGGTAGTGACGGTAGACATGCTACTTCCTCCAAAAGTAAACAATAGTGTCGAGGGCTATTGTCCCACTCTTGGCGGTGGGACGGGACGGCAGGCGATTATTGAGTAGCCATAGCGGAATGAGCGGCGAGCGCCTACTGGGTATCTACGTAAAGGTCGAACCCGCCCTGCGGTGTGGTGTCGACCATGTCGGGCGCCTGTGAGTTAAAGTTCACGGGAACCATGCGCTTTGAGGCGCGGAAGCGCGTGCCGTCGGTGGCGACGGGCGGTTCATCGACCGTGAGCTCGTAGTCGCCAGGCTTGAGCTCGATGCCGTCACCAGCGGAATTGACGTATTGATACTCGTCAATCGTCTGCCCTTTGAGCGTGCGCCCCACGATGTGGATGAGCATTTGGCTGTCGCCGCGCGCGGTGTCCCACGTCGCGCCGTCCTTGACCTCGACCGACACATGTACCGAGCGCGTGCGGCCGAGCGATTGCTCGACAGACATCTCGACCTTGGCGGCGTCTTTTCGCTGCTGCTCGACATGGCTCCAGACGTTTCCAATTACCGAGCAGGCGATAACGCCGGCCATAAAGGCGATAAGGATGGGGCCGAGCGGCGAGCGGCGTCCTGCATCTTCCTCGCGAGACAGATTGGGGCGACGTGTGGGTGCGGGCGCCTGAGCGCCCTGCGAGGGCACGTCGAGAATGCTGAAGGATGCCGTGCTGTCGGGATCGATAGTGTGGCGCGGCTGCGGGGTCTTTGCCGGCGAGATCGACATGTCGGCTGGCTCGCCGAGCGTGGCCGTAGCGTCGGCCTTGGCCTCGTCTGCCTCGGCCTGGGCCCAAGCTTGTTCGAAGGTCAGGGGCTCGACGGGGTCGAGGGCGGCGTCCGAGTCGGCGGCGGCGTTGCCGGTCTCGTCCTCGTCGCTCGACACGTCACGCGGCGCGGGCTCGTCCCACCCCTCGTCCGGAGCCTCACCCTCGCTATACCACCATTCAAAGTTATCGATATCCATACGGGGCGCCCCTTAGGCCTCGCAAATAAACACTCGCTAGTCTTATACCCCCAGACGACACCGAAGCTCACCCGCGCCGGACACGAAAACCGTCACAACATTCGACGCTTTTCCTCGTTTTCGAGATTTTCATCGAATGTTGTGATGGTTTGGGCGACTGGCCGGCAGCGCAATGTGACAAAGGGACTGCCCCTTTGTCACATTCTGTTAGAGTTGCAGGGATTGAATCCCGCTTATCAATGCGACATTGGAGTGACAACCTTGATCGCCGCAACCACGCCTAAAAGTAAGTCAACCGCCGCCGCGCTCTCCCCTGCGCGCACCAAGCTCTGCCTGGCGCTGCTCGTGCTGTTGGGATTCTCGCTCGGCTGCTCCGAGTTCGTGGTCATCGGCATCGAAAGTGACTTGGCAACGGAACTCGGCGTATCGCTTGCCACCGCAGGCCAACTTATTAGCGTGTTCGCACTGGTCTACGCTATCGCGACGCCGGTGCTCGCGCTCAGCACGGGGCGTTTTCGCCGCTACCAGCTGCTCGTGTGCTACAGCATCGTCTTTGTGCTCGGCAACCTGGTCATGGCGTTGGCGCCCAACTTCCAGGTGCTCTTTATCTCGCGCATTGTCCTGGGCTCCGTCTCGGGCGCACTGCTCGCCGTAGGCGTGACGTACATCCCTGAGCTTCTGTCCCCGCAGCAAACTTCGCTTGCCATCTCGGTAGTGTACGGTGCGTTTTCCGTGGCGATGGTCTTTGTGACCTCGATTGGCAAATTTGTGGCCGACACGCTCGATTGGCACGTGGCCATGTACGGCACGCTGGCCTTTGCCGTTTTGATCTGCGGAGCGCTCGTGGCGTTTATGCCGCGCGCCGGGCAAACCGACGAGCCTGCCACCTTTCGCGAGCAGGCGGGTCTGCTGCGCGAGCCGAGCATCATCACTGGCATGCTCATCTTCTTGTTTGGCGTGGGGTCGGTCTATGTGTTCTACGGCTACGTGACGCCTTATCTTGAGCAGGTGCTGGGCATGGGCACGGTCGAAGCCAGTACCACGCTTATGGCCTACGGCGTGTTCTGCCTGGTCTCGAACATCCTGGGCGGATGGATCGATGCGCGCTTTGGCATGAAGGCGCTGCTTGTGACGTTTGTGCTGCAGGCGGCGGCATTGTTTGGGCTGTTTGCCGTAGGCGCTGCCATGCCGCTCGCACTTGTCTTTGTCTTTAGCCTGGCGATGCTCATGTACCTGTTCTCGGTGTCGTGCATCACGCACTTTATGGACGTGGCACGCAGCCGCCACCCCAAGTCGATGGTGCTCGCGAGCTCGGTAGAACCCATGGCGTTTAATGTCGGCATTTCGTTTGGCACCGCGGTGGGCGGCGCCGTGGTAAGCGGAGCTGGCATTGCCTACGTTGGCGCGGTCGGTGCCGTGTTCTCGCTTGTGGCCTGGGCGCTCACGCTGGTGACGATTAAGTTGGCTCGCTGGGAGCGCAAGCGGGCGAGGGCGCAGGCGTAGATGCGATACTCGAGCTCGATGATGGCGATCGAAAGGAAACCGCATATGCAACGTGTACTGTTTATCTGCCATGGGAATATCTGCCGCTCGACGATGGCTGAGTCGGTGTTTACCGAGCTGGTGCGCCGCGCTGGACGCGAGGCGGAGTTTGTCATTGATTCCGCTGCAACGTCGACCGAGGAGATCGGCAATCCGCCGCATCGTGGCACCGTTGCCAAGCTGCGTGAAGTCGGGATTCCCGTCGTTGCGCACCGCGCCCGCCAGGTGCGTCGCGCAGAGTATGGTAACTGGGACCACATTGTCTATATGGATGCCGAGAACGCGCGAGGTCTGCGTCGCATTTTTGGCAGCGACCCCGATGGCAAGATCTCGCGCCTGCTCGATTGGACCGATCGCCCCGGCGACGTGGCCGATCCCTGGTACACCGGCAACTTCGATGCCACCTACCGCGATGTGCTCGCCGGCTGCACGGCCATGCTCGAGCAGTTATAGGCAAGCGAGCACGCGGACGCACGTGCCACGCCATCGGCATAAAACGAGCGTGGATGATCTCCCACTTTGAGCGTTCAAGCGCGCTCTAAACGGGAGAAAATCCACGCTCAACTACTCGTCGACGATCTCGGCGAGCCAGACGTTCAACGTATCGACCTCGGGACAGCAGAACTTTGCCGTGCCGGGCTCGTTGCCGGGCACGGTACCGCCATAGCGCAGGATGTCGATATAGGGAAAGCCCACATGGCAGGCCATGGCGCACATCTTGCCGCGGTCGCGGTCGAAGTCGAAGACGTCACCCGGCTTGTGCCCGTGATGGCAGCGGCATGTGCCCAGCTGGTCCACGCAGCTAATGCGAATACGCGGACGCTTGCCACGCGGCGCGCCGAGCGGCTTGTTCTCGCCCGCCGCCTCGGTACTGCTCTCGTCGGCGTTACTCATGGTCAATCACATCCAGGCAGGCCTCGATGGGAAGGCCGGCGGACTTATCCTCCTGGTCGGCATTGCGCTCGATAAGCTCGGCTACCACGCGCATGGCATCGCTCGTCGCGCGCTGCAGACTCCAACCTGCCATAACGCGGCCGACGAGCACCGCCGAGAACGTGTCGCCCGTGCCCGGGAAGTAGACCGGGATCAGGTCGAAGGGAATCGTAAAGTACTCCCCCGCCACATGGTCGTAACCGATGACGACATTCGCACCGTCGACCACAGCGCTCGTAATGACCACCGACTTGGCGCCCAAGGCACGCACGGCATCCACAAGAGCGCGGCCCTTATCGGGCGTGATTTGCTCGGCAATGGGCGTATCGGTGAGCAGGCACGCCTCGGTGTAGTTTGGCACCGCATAGTCGGCGCACTCGAGCAGGCTGCGCATGAGGCCGATCGTGGACTCGGGCACGCCGGCGTAGAGCTTGCCGTTGTCGCCCATGATGGGGTCGACGAACACCTTGGTGCCCTTTTGCGCGCGACGGTGGCAGAAGTCCGAAATAATGCGCGTCTCTTCCTCGGTCACGAT
Source organism: uncultured Collinsella sp. (assembly GCA_900544645.1). Taxonomy (GTDB): domain Bacteria; phylum Actinomycetota; class Coriobacteriia; order Coriobacteriales; family Coriobacteriaceae; genus Collinsella. The sequence goes on along the minus strand of UQWG01000010.1, from coordinate 44,995 downwards.
AAAGCCGGTGGAGATGGCGTCGAACTCAAAGCCGAGATCCTCCCAGATGGCGAGGCTCTGGCGCACGTACTCGGTGGTGTCATGGATGTAGAACTTGGGATAGTTGAGCGTATCGGACACAAGTGCCGTCGGCAGATTGTGGATACGGTAACCCATGTGCGACAGCACCGGCAGCATGGCGGAAAGCGCAACCTTGCCGTAGCCGCACATATCGTTGATCAGCAGCAGCTGAGTGTTCTTCATGAGGGTCTCCCTTGGTTCGGGCACGGCGCAGCAGCGCCACAGTGCGACTAAGTGTAGCGCAGGGAGCGTTTGCAGCGTCGAGCCGTTACGCGGTTTGGTAAAACCGCGTAACCACTAGTTTGGTACCTTGACATTCATTTCTCATGCTCCTAGATTAGTTAGGCACAAAACAATTCCACTACCTAACTAAAGAAAGGAGCGAAGATTAGATATGTGTGTTGAACCACACACCCATCCGCATGAACCCGGCGACGACCCCTCGCAGCCGGTAGACGAGCCCGAGACTCAGTCCAAGGAGGACCGTCTCGCCAAGAGAATCCTCCATGGGCTGGGGTTTTGCGGCCATTACATGCATTTTCACGGCGGCGGCATATCTGGCAAGGCGCCTATTGTCTGCCTACTCGCCAAGCAGCCGACCGGCGAGCTGTCCCAACAGGAGCTCGGCATGCACTTCGACCTCAAGCCGGGGTCCCTTTCCGAGATTCTGTCCAAGCTCGAACTGGGCGGTCTTATCGAGCGCAGTCGCAATCCCAAAGACCGTCGGCAGCTCACCATCCGCCTGACCGATGCGGGATGGGAAAAGGCCCGCGTTGAGCAGGCGGCCCGCATCCGCTTTAGAGAGCAGGCCTTTAGCGCGCTCACCCACGACGAGCGCGAGCAGCTCGCCGAAATGCTCGAGAAAATCCGTGTAACCTGGGAGGAACTGGATGATTAAAACCCTCATGGGAAGCATCCGCGACTATATGAAAGTCACCGTTGCCACGCCATTGCTCGTGCTTGGCGAGGTGCTCTGCGAGATGCTGATTCCATTTATCACCGCCAACCTGATCGATGCCATCAAAGACGGCGCCACCGTGGCCGAGATGCTTCCCACCGCGGGCTTTTTGGTGCTCATCGCACTGACGTCGCTCGCTTTTGGTGCCGCTGCCGGCGTCACCTGCAGTCATGCGAGCTGCGGCTTCGCCAAGAACCTGCGTCACGACCTGTTCTACAAGATCCAGACGTTCAGCTTTGCCAACATCGATGAGTTCTCGAGCTCCTCGCTCGTCACCCGCCTCACCACCGACATCAACAACGTGCAGCAGGCCTTTATGATGCTCATCCGCATCGCCGTGCGCGCGCCGCTGGTGTTGGTCTTTGCCTTTGCCATGGCCTACGCCATGGGCGGCAGCGTCGCCATGGTCTACCTGGTCATCATTCCGCTGCTGGGCTTTGGCCTGTTCTTTATCATCTATAAGGTGCGCCCGATCTTTGCCCGCGTGTTCCGCAAGTACGACGCGCTCAACGAGTCCGTCGAGGAAAACGTCACCGGCATGCGCGTGGTCAAGAGTTACGTGCGCCAGGACTACGAGAAAGAGAAGTTCGCCACCGCCGCGCGCGACGTCCAGATGGACTTCACCCGCGCCGAAAAGCTGCTCGCCTTCAATAACCCCATGATGAACATCTGCGTCAACGGCGCGTTCGTCGTCATCATCTACCTGGGCTCCGAGCTCATCATCACGAGCCAGGGCACCTTGTTCGACGTGGGCCAGCTCTCCTCCATCTTTACCTATGGCTTCCAGATTCTGATGAGTCTGATGCAGCTGTCGATGATCTTTGTCATGGTGACCATGGCCGACGAGTCGGCACACCGCATTACCGAGGTGCTTGCCGCCGAGCCCACAATCGCCAACCCGACCGAGCCCGTGCTCGAGGTTGCCGACGGCTCCATCGACTTTGACCACGTGAGCTTTAAGTACTCCGAGCACGCGAAGCGCCAGGCGCTCGACGATATCGACCTGCATATTAAGAGCGGCGAGACCATCGGTATTATCGGCGGCACCGGCTCGGCCAAGTCGACGCTCGTGAATCTGATCGCCCGCCTGTACGATGTCACCGAAGGCACCGTGCGCGTCGGCGGCGTGAACGTACGCAACTACGATCTGGACGCGCTGCGCCACCAGGTAGCCATGGTGCTGCAGAAAAACGTGCTGTTTAGCGGCACCATCGCCGAAAACCTGCGCTGGGGCGACCCGAACGCCACCGACGAGGAAGTCCGCGAGGCAGCACATCTGGCCTGCGCCGACGAGTTTGTCGACGGCTTCCCCAAGGGCTACGACACCTGGATTGAGCAGGGCGGCTCCAACGTTTCCGGCGGCCAGAAGCAGCGCCTGTGCATTGCGCGTGCCCTGCTGCGTCGCCCCAAGATCTTGATCCTGGATGACTCCACGAGCGCCGTCGACACCAAGACCGACGCCAAGATCCGCGAGGGCCTGGCGAGTTATCTGCCCAACACGACCAAGCTCATCATTGCCCAGCGTATTAGCTCCGTGCAGGATGCCGATCGCATCATCGTCATGGAGGGCGGCCGCATCAAGGACATCGGCAACCACGACGAGCTGCTCAAGACGAGCGAGATCTACCGCGAGACCTTTACCTCGCAGAACAAGATGAGCGCCGAGGGCGAGGACGCGGGCGAGACCGCTGCAGCCGGCACCGAGGCATCTGCATCGCAAGCCCAGACCCAGGAAGGAGGCGAGGCACATGAGTAAGGCCACTACCGCCGAGCGCGTACGCAACCGCAAGGGCGGCGCCATGACGCGCCTCATCAGAATGCTCTTTGGCTTCTACCCGGTGCTTTTGCCCCTCGTCGTCGCCGGCGTGGTGCTCTGCGCCGTCATCAACTCCATCGGCGCGACGTTTCTCCAGAGCGCGCTGCAGGTCATCAGCGAATCATGGCAGTCGGGCGACTGGACGGCCGCGCAGCCCAAAATTCTGAAGCTTGTGACTACCCTCGGCTGCATCTACGCCGTGGGCGTCGCGTCTTCGCTCTTCTGGAACCGCGCCATGGCCGTCATCACGCAGGGCTCGCTCGAGAAGCTGCGCGAGAAGATGTTCAACCGCATGCAGGACCTGCCGATCCGCTACTTCGACACGCATCAGCGCGGCGACATCATGAGCCACTACACCAACGACATCGACACGCTGCGCCAAATGATCAGCCAGTCGCTGCCCAACCTGCTCATGACGATCATCGTTATCGTCACGGTGTTCTTCATCATGCTGTACTACAGCGTTTGGATGTGCCTGGTCATCATTGCCGGCGTCGCCTTTATGACCTTTATGACCAAGCTGCTCGGCTCCAACTCCGCGCGCTTCTTCATTGCACAGCAGACCGAGCTCGGCGTGGTCGAAGGTCATATCGAGGAGGTCATGAACGGTCAGAAGGTCGTCAAGGCGTTTTGCCACGAGTCCGCCGCCGAGGCCGATTTCGATGAGCGCAACGAAAAGCTCTTCGAGGTCTCGCAGAAGGCCAACATGTACGCCAACATCCTCATGCCCGTCCTTATGAACCTGGGCAACCTGCTCTACGTGCTGGTCGCGCTGGCCGGCGGCATCTTCCTGGCGCTGGGCGTGCCTAACCTGAGCATCTCGGGCACGGCGCTTTCCATCGCCGTCGTGGTACCGTTCCTCAACATGACCAAGCAGTTCTGCGGCCAGATCGGCCAGATCTCGCAGCAGATCAACGCCGTGGTCATGGGCCTTGCCGGCGCCGAGCGCATCTTTGAGCTGCTCGACGAGGAGCCCGAGGCCGACGAGGGCTACGTGACGCTTGTCAACGCGCAGGTCAACCCCGACACTTGGCAGCTCGAGGAGGCCGACCACCACACCGGCATGTGGGCGTGGAAGCATCCGCACCGCGCGACCGGCGAAATTGAGTACGTGCCGCTGCGTGGCGATCTGGTCATGGACAACGTCGACTTTGGCTACACGCCCGACCACGAGGTGTTGCACGGCGTGTCCGTGTTTGCCAAGCCGGGCCAGAAGGTCGCGTTTGTCGGCGCCACCGGTGCCGGCAAGACGACCATCACCAACCTCATCAACCGCTTCTACGACATCGCCGACGGCAAGATCCGCTACGACGGCATCAACGTCAACAAGATCCGCAAGGCCGACCTGCGCCGCTCGCTGGGCGTCGTGCTACAGGACGTGAACCTGTTCACCGGCACTGTGATGGATAACATCCGCTACGGCAACCTGGACGCTACCGACGAGGAGTGCATCGCGGCGGCCAAGCTCGCGGGCGCGGATGACTTTATCACCCGCCTGCCCGACGGCTACGACACCATGCTCACCGGCAACGGCGCGCAGCTGTCGCAGGGCCAGCGTCAGCTGATTTCGATCGCACGCGCCGCCGTCGCCGATCCGCCGGCAATGATTCTGGACGAGGCCACGTCGAGCATCGATACCCGCACCGAGGCTATCGTGCAGGCCGGCATGGACAAGCTCATGGAAGGCCGCACGACGTTTGTCATCGCGCACCGTCTCTCCACCGTGCGCAACTCCGACGCAATCATCTGTCTGGACCACGGCCGCATCATCGAGCGCGGCAACCACGACGAGCTGATCGCCAAGCGCGGATACTACTATCAGCTCTATACCGGAGCGTTTGAGCTGGAGTAGTTCGGCTCGCCGAGACGGCCGATTTGCCGCTCATTCGTCGGGCATGACCCCAAGGTCAATGCCCTCCTCTTTCGGGGCAAATCGACTCATCTCAACGACCCAAACACAATGCACCGCAACGCATAAAGCCTCCGCAGCCACACGAGCTGCGGAGGCTTTTCTATGCCCTTTGTTACAAGCTTATCGTTCCTCGCGTTGCGGCCCGGCCGCCTCGGCTGTCTTTACGCGGTTCTTGTCGATGTACATGTTTTTGTCGGCCTGGGAAAAGAGCTCGCGCATCGTAGGCGGTTCATCAAAATCACTGGAAAGCGCATAGCCCACCGCATAGCTGATAGGCATGTCGGGGTGAGCCTCGGAATACTCGTTCACGTTCGCACGAACCCGAGCGAGACAGGACTCCACGGCAGCCCGATCGGCATCCCACAGCACCGCGATAAACTCATCGCCGCCGTCGCGGCCCACAAAGCAGGTCTCGGACGCCACGCACCCCAGCTGCTGGGCAAAAGAACGGATGTATTCGTCGCCCTTCTCGTGGCCGAAGTTGTTATTGACCGTATGCAGATTGTTAAGGTCGAAGACGCACACCGCAACGGGCGCCTCCGCGGAGACAGGCTGCTCCTGCCCCAAGATCTCCTCGCACTTGTTCTTGTTGGGCAGTCCCGTGGCTTCGTCGAGATAGACTTTGCTCTGCAGCTCGCGGTTGAGCGCGGCAGTGCGCACCGCGCGAACAAGTTCGACCGCAAAGGTCGCCACCAAGCCCACGATGTCGATGATCACCAAGCCCTCGAGATAGTTGAGCGCCGACGCCTTCTCCTGAGAGTAGTCCTCTGCGAGTCGCGTAGCATCGTCGCAAATGCCAAAGAACTCCTCGCTCATGGAGATGATGTCGGTGCTCTCGTAGCCGACTTCGCGCACGCGGCTAATCTCGGCGCAAAGCTCATCATAATAATTTGCAAGCTCGGTCATCTTTGCCTGATACTCATCGTCGTCGAGACGGACGAGGTTGAGGTCGTCACTTCCGTAACGCAAACCGTTGATGTATGAATCCACGGCTTTGAGCAGGTCATCTTGAGGCTGGCCCGCGTCCTCGAGCTTAACGATTCGCTGCGTGGTACCGCGCACCAGACCGGCGTAGTTGACCACGCGCGCCGTGCCCTGGATATCGGAGACGAGCAGCATAACATTGATGAAGAAGAAGATGAGAACTGCCGTGAGCACCATCATGAGCAGGCGCACCGCCTGGCTGGCTTTCTTGGCGACAGAAGTATTCACAAGTTCACTCCCAAAATGACAAAAGCACAGGTAGTACGCAGTGTACTGAAATTCACGTGAGGTCAACTCTACCAGATGATTTTTCTAGGACGGGGATTAAAGAATCATCGACACGATAGCTATTTGAGAAGTTGTGCCATGGCGTTGACGAATTTTTGTACTTGGAGGGTGGGCTCGAGCGGGTAGTGCAAAAAGACCGGCACCTCTCGCCCGCACAGGAACGGCACGCCCACAAAGGCCGGGTGCACGCCCGACCATGCGCCGCAGGTGAGCACCGCGTCGCCCTTTTCCTCTGCATCGTTAAAGAGCGCAAAGCCAAAGCTATCCACATCGATCACGTCCACACCGCCGTCGGCCAAAAGGTCGATACGTAGACTGTCCATGGCATCGTTGCCGTGGCGGAGCACGCGCAGGCGCATGCCCTCCAGGTCGGCAACCGTGATGCGCGTCTTGCGCGCCAGCGGGCTCGTGCGCGGCAGGTCGATATAAAACGGCACGTTGACGATGCGGAGCTTTTGGCAGGCGTCGCCCCAGCGTGGGGTCGAAAAACTCGACTGCACCACATCGACCTCGCGGCCCAAGCTGCGCATGACGGTCTCGTGCTCGTCATAGAGGTCGCTTACCGGCACGATCTCAAATCGCAGCGACGGTTCCAGGTCATGGATGCCCGACCACATCGACAGCGTTTGGCGCCCCGGGCACATCATCGACACGCCCAGACGCACGGCACCGCCATCGCCCGCCGCGCGTCGGGCACGGCGCAGCGCGTCCTCGGACTGCCGCATGATCGAGCGCGCATCGTCCACCAGCAGAGCGCCCGCCGGCGTCACCTTGACACCCGAATGCGAGCGCTCGAACAACGTGATGCCGAACTCGGTCTCGAAGCCCGACACCTGCTTGACGAGCGCCGGAGTCGACACGCGCAATTTTGCCGCCGCACGCGAAAAGCTTCCCAGCTCCGCGGCGGCCGATATGGCCTCTAGTCGTCGATCGTACACGTCAATCTCCCGTTTTCGCGCCCGTGGCCACATGGTGCCACAGGGGGTTGTTTTCGCAGGTCACGCGCTCAATTGAGCATAAACTGCATCGCACAGTGTAAACCTACGGTTAACACCATTCTAACAAATATGCAATTCACCTACGCAAATGCAAAGCATACGATAACCAGCGAAAACCACGTGGGTCGGTTAATGGGAGCGACCCACCGGGAGGCACAAGAAGGGAAGTTCCTATGAGCAATTGGCTTAAGCTCGAGGGCGATGTCTGCGCCGTGACCGGCGCACTCGGCGGTATGGGCGTCGAGATTTGCCGCGAGTTCGCCCGCAACGGCGCCAACGTCGTCCTGCTCGACCTGGACGAGGAGAAGGTCAAGGCCGCAGCCGCCGACCTCGCCGCCGAGTTTGGCATCCACGCCGAGGGCTACAAGATGAACGCCACCGACGAGGCCGAGGTTCAGGCCGCCGTCGATGCCACCATCGCCGACTTCGGCCGCGTCGACGTCCTTGTCAACACCGCCGGCATCCTGCGCTTCGCCGCCATGGAGGACCTGCCGCTGAGCGACTGGGAGCAGGTGCTCAACGTCAACCTCACCGGCTACTTCATCACCTCGCAGCGCTTTGGTCGCGAGATGATCAAGGCCGGCCAGGGCCGCCTGGTGCACATCTCGACCGTCGCCAGCCACTCCCCCGAGACGTTCTCGGGCGTGTACAGCTCCACCAAGGCCGGCGTCAACATGATGTCCAAGATGCTCGCCACCGAGTGGGGCCCCTACGGCGTCCGCTCCAACTGCGTCGAGCCCTGCTTCGTTAAGACCCCGATGTCGGCCAACTTCTACGCCGACCCCGAGGTCGAAAAGAGCCGCAGCCGTCTGATCGCCACGCGCCGCATCGGCGAGGTCAGCGATATCGCCAACGCCGTCATGTTCCTGGCGTCCAAGCGCTCGGACTTTACCACCGGCGACGCCATCAAGGTCGATGGCGGCTTCTCCAATATGATGGGCGACCTCACCGCCAAGCCCGGCGGCCGTCGCGCCTATGCCGACAACTACCTTAAGAACAAGGGTGTCGAGCTTTGGTCCGATGAGTCCGGCGTCGCCAAGCCGACTGACCAGTAAACCAACCTGACAGGGAGGCCCCGCGGACACGCCCGCTCCTCCCTCGTATCGATTAGAAAGAGTCCAATGGCTTCCACCAACTCCAACAAGGGTCGCGCCGTCGTGCTTTCCGCCGCGTGCGTCACCATGTTCTTCATCAGCTCCATCGCGCTGTACTCCGTCGTGAGCAAGAACTTGCTCGCCGTCTACCCCGAGTGGTCCAGCGCCCTTACCTGGGCGTTCCCGGTCTTTCAGACCATCATGGCCGTGACGGGCATCTTCGCCGGCCGCATCTCCGACAAGATCGGTCCGCGCAACGTCGTGATCGCCGCCGCCGTGTGCTACGGCGTGGGCTGGTTCATGTCCGGCACCGTCACCGAGCCGTGGCAGTTCTACCTGTGGTTCTCGCTCGTCGCCGCCGTTGGCAACGGCCTGGGCTACAACCCGGCGCTCACCACGGGTCAGAAGTGGTTCATCGACAAGAAGGGTCTCGCCTCCGGCATTACGCTCGCCGCTTCGACCGCCGGCCCCGCCGTGCTGTCCCCGGTGCTCGCCTCGCTGCTCATCCCGAGCCTGGGCATCTTCGGCGCCCTTAAGGCGCTCGGCGTCATCTTCTTTGTGACGATCGCCGCCTCCGCCCTGTTCCTGAAGGCCCCCGAGGCCGGTTGGCTGCCCGAGGGCTTCGAGGCCCCCAAGGGCGGCGCGCACGCTGGCACCTTCGGCGACCTCACCCCGGGCGAGATGGTCAAGACCCCGCGCTTCTGGGTCCTTATCGTCACCTTCGCCTTTGCCGCCACCGCGGGCACCCTGCTCGTGGGCAAGGTTGCCTCCATCGCCGCCGTCCAGCTCTTCGCCGACCCCACGAGCGCCGCGGCCGTCGCCCTCGGCGGTGTGGTGGTCTCCGTCAACACCTGCGCCAACTTGGTTGGCCGCCTGTCCTTTGGCCAGATCATCGACAAGCTCGGCGCCTATAAGTCGCTGCTCATCAGCCTTGTCGTCACCATCGTCGCCCTCGTTATCATGTCGATAAGCTTTACGCAGAGCATGTTCTTTGTGGCGCTCGCCCTGCTCGGCTTTAGCTTTGGCGCCCTGCTCGTCATCTACCCGCCGCTCACCGGTGGCGCCTTCGGCACCAGCAACATCGGCGTCAACTACGGCATCATGTTTTTGGGTTATGCCGCTTCCACCTGGATCAGCCAGCCCATCACCGCCGTGCTGTATCACGCCGAGGCCGGCAGCGCCGCCTACCAGCAGTCCTTCTACGGCGCCATTGTGATCGCCGCCATCGCCGTCGTGCTCACCGTCTACATGATGGTCTCCGACAGCAAGAAGAAGTCCGCCTAGTTTTACCGATGCGACAAAGGGACGGCCCCTTTGTCGCATTCCACCGGTCACCAGTATTTAAGGAGTCGAAATGTCTGAGCTCAACCCCGTCCGCATTGCCGTTATCGGCGCCGGCGCCATGGGCCGCAACCACATCCGCTTTGTCACCGAGGAGCCCGAGGCCGAGCTCGTCGCCATCGCCGACGCCTTTGAGGGCGCCCGCGCCACGGCCGAGGCCGCCGGCGTGCCGTTTTACACCGATCCCGCCCAGATGATGGACGAGGTCAAGCCCGAGGCCGTCATTATCGCCACCCCCAACGACCTGCACCTGGGCGTTGCTCGCGAGGCTGTGAAGCGCAATATCGTGCCGTTGGTCGAAAAGCCGATCTCCAACGACCTGGAGGATGCCCAGGCTTTCGCTGCCGAGGCCGAGACCGCCGGCGTGCCCGTGCTCGTGGGCCAGCACCGTCGCCACAACCCCTTCGTCAACAAGGCCAAGGAGATCATCGAGTCCGGCGAGCTGGGCAAGCTCACCGTGTCGAGCTTCCACTACATGATCTATAAGAATGACGAGTACTTCGACGTCGAGTGGCGCCGTAAGAAGGGTGCCGGCCCGATCCTGGTCAACCTGGTTCACGACGTCGACCTGCTCCGCTACCTGCTGGGCGAGCCCGTTGCCGTCCAGGGTATGCAGTCCAGCGCCGCCCGCGGTTTTGAGACCGAGGACTCCGCCGTGGTCAACGTCCGTTTTGCCGATGGCGCGCTCGCAAGCATGACCATCTCCGACGCCACCGCCAGCCCCTGGAACTGGGAGGCAACCGCTCGCGAGGATCCGCAGTACCGCCCCTTCGACGCCGACGCCTACTTTATCGGCGGCACTAAGGGCGCCCTGTCGCTGCCCCGCCTGCACCAGTTCTCCTACGACGGCGCCTCCAACTGGCACAAGCCGCTGCAGATGGAGATTCCGGCCGTCGACCCGGCACTGCCGCACAAGATGCAGCTCAAGCACTTTGTGAAGGTTGTCCGCCGCGAGGTCGAGCCCGTCGTGACCCCCGCCGACAACGTTAAGACGCTCACGCTTCTCAACGCCATCAAGGAGGCCGCCGAGACCGGCCAGCTCGTCGAGCTGTAATGCCTTAAGAGCGGCCGCGGCGGAAGTCCCATGCCGAACCCTTCGGTCCGCCACCAACAAGCCCCTCTTCTTTACCCCGCGAGCAGCCTCCTGCCCGCGGGGCATTTTGCTACCTTGCCGACGATTTTTCTGGGGCGGGGGCCATTTTGCGCCTCAGTCTGATTCGTTCGCCACGAAATGGGCCTATCTACTACGTTTAACCGATCGCCCTTAACCATGCCAAATTTCGCGAAATAAAAACCGCAGGTAGACGACTTGCCGATTTTCGGAAAACCAGGCATGGTCAGCCCCTACGGGTAAAACGTAGTAGATAGGCCGTTTTCGTGGCGCGGCCCCAAAACAGCCTTTTGGGACGGGTGGTATCCTTGGTAGCTCTGTGCTGCAAACGCACCTTAAACGCAAGGAGTCCCATGAATCTTATCGCCCAGCTCGCCCACGAGCTCAACCTTAAGGCCGCCAACATCGAGGCGGCCGTCAAGCTCATCGACGAGGGCAACACCATCCCCTTTATCTCGCGCTACCGCAAGGAAGCCACGGGCGGCATGGACGACGTCGCCCTGCGCGCACTCGACGAGCGCCTGTCCTACCTGCGCAATCTTGAACAGCGCAAAGAGGACGTCATTCTGCTCATCGACGCCCAGGGCAAACTTACGCCCGAGCTCGAACAGCAAATTCGCGAGGCCACGCAGCTCCAGCGTGTCGAGGACCTCTACAAGCCCTACCGCAAAAAGCGCATGACCCGCGCGCAGAAGGCCCGCGAGGCAAGCCTGGAGCCGCTCGCCAACATGATCATCATGCAGGCCTCGGCCAAGGGCAGCGCACTCGACGCCGCCGCGGCCTACGTCAACGAGGAAGCCGGCTTCGACACGCCCGAAAAGGCGCTCGCCGGCGCGGCGGACATCGTGGCCGAGACGGTGGCCGAAGACCCCGAGAACGTCGCCGACCTGCGCGCCTTTACGCAAAACACCGCCGATATCGTCGTCGAGGCCACCGACCCCGCGGAGAAGACTCCCTACGAGCCGTATTACAGCTATGATGAGCCGCTGCGCCGTATACCCAACCACCGCGTGCTGGCTATCGACCGCGGTGAGCGCGAGGGCAAGCTCCGCGTGCGCGTGAACGTCGACGGCGCCGCTGCCACGGCACGCCTCGGCAGCCGTTGGCCCCGACGCCAGGGCGTCTTCGCGCCCGTCTTCGATGCCGCCATCGCCGACGGTTACAAGCGCCTCATGGCCCCCTCGCTGGAGCGCGAGGCCCGCGCCAAGCTCACCGTCCGCGCGCAGACCGAGGCCATCAATGTCTTTGCCAAGAATCTCGAGGGCCTGCTCTCGGCACGCCCCGTGCGCGGCGCCCGCGTGCTCGCGCTCGATCCGGGCTACCGCACCGGCTGCAAGGTCGCCGTCATGGACGAGACCGGCAAGCTGCTCGACCACGGCGTGGTCTACCCCACCAAGCCGCGCCACGACGTCGCCGGCACCAAGCGCGAGCTCGCCCGCCTCGTCAAAAAGGACAGCGTCAACACCATCGTCATCGGCAACGGCACCGCCAGCCGCGAGACCGAGAAAGTCGTCTCGGAGTTCATTGCCGAGCAGGCGCCCAGCCTTCGCTACACCATCGTTAACGAAGCCGGCGCGTCGGTGTACTCCGCCTCCGAGCTCGCCAGCCAGGAATATCCCGACCTGGACGTCACTGTGCGTGGCGCCATGAGCCTGGGCCGTCGCCTGCAAGACCCGCTGGCAGAGCTCGTCAAGATTCCGCCCCAGTCTATCGGCGTTGGCCAGTACCAGCACGACCTTGACCAGGCCGAGCTCTCGCGCACCCTGGGCCACGTGGTGGAGGACGTCGTCAACCGCGTAGGCGTCGACGTAAACACTGCGAGCGCAAGTCTGCTGGGATACGTATCGGGTATCACGCCGAGCGTGGCCAAGAATATCGTGGCCTACCGCGAGGAAAACGGCGCCTTTACCGATCGCCGCCAGCTTAAGAAGGTCCCCAAGCTGGGACCCAAGGCATATCTCAACGCCGCGGGCTTTTTGCGTATTAGCGGCGGCAAGAACCCACTCGACGCGACAAGCGTCCACCCCGAGAGCTACGAGGTGGCCACGTCCGTCCTGAAGCGCGCCGGCGTTGCGGCAAGCGAGCTCAGCCGTGGCGGCGTGCCCGACATCGAGCGCCGCCTGGGCAGCATCTCGGCGCTGGCAAGCGACCTGAACTGCGGCACCCTCACGCTCATCGACATCGTCAACGAGCTCAAGAAGCCCGGCCGCGACCCGCGCGACGACGCGCCCGAGGTGGTCTTTAGCCGCTCGGCACTTTCCATCGACGACCTGGAGCCCGGCATGGAACTCAAGGGCACGGTGCGCAACGTTGTGGACTTTGGCGCCTTCGTCGACGTGGGTGTGCACCAGGACGGCCTCGTGCACATCTCCAAGCTGGCCAACCGCTTCGTCAAGCACCCGAGCGACGTGGTGCGCGTCGGCGACACGGTAAAGGTGTGGGTGGAAAAGGTCGATCGCGACCGCAAGAAGATCTCCCTCACCATGGTGCAGGGGAAGTAAACCGCCAAAGCAGGGGTACCCCCTGCAGCGACGTGCAAAATCGCGAGTATTCTGCAAATTCCGCCGTTCCGGATGCCCCTCAGAGACGAAAAAACAAAAACAGCCCCCGTTTTAGCGTCGTCAGAGCCAAAACGGGGGCCGTTCCATGCTTCGGTTAACTGGTAAAAGCCTTTACCTTGCTGAATACTCTCGATTTTGCACGGCGCAGGCGGGGGTACCTTTGCCCACGGCAGGATATGGAAGCCAATCGCCAACTTGCTGGCAAGCTCGTGCCGGCAGCCCCGGCCTTTCCTTTGCCTAGCGCGACCCTCGCGGAGCGCGTGAGCGATAGGGAAAGGAAAGGCCGGGGCGAACAACCCACGGTACAGTCGGTGTTCGCGCTACGGCAGGATATGGAAACCGAGCGCCGCGATATCCTTGGCAAAACCGCGCACGGTATCGAGCGAGACCTCGTACGGGTCGCGACCAATGTTCTTGCGCTTGGCCAGGATGCTGTTGGGCACCGTAATGATCTGGCAACCGCAGGCCTCGGCCTGGTAAATGTTGATGAGCTCGCGCGTGGACGCCCACAGGACCTCGCAGCTGGGCTTTGCGGCGGCCTTCTTGACCGACTCCGTCATAAACGGAATGGGGTCGACGCCGGTATCGGCGATGCGGCCGGCAAAGAGCGAGATGATGGACGGCGTCTCGGCGTCGACGGCCTCGACCATCTCATCAACCTGCGTAGGCGTAAAGATGGTGGTGACGTTGACCTTGATGCCGTCGGCCGAAAGCTTGCGCACCAGCTCGGCGGTGGACTCGCCCTTGGTGGTCACGCACGGAATCTTGACGTAGACGTTCTCGGCCCAGGTAGCGATCTCGCGCGCCTCGACCTCCATGGTCTCGACGTCGTCGGCAAAGACCTCAAACGAGACGGACACATCGGTGATGTGGGTCAGGACCTCCTTGGCAAACGCGCGGTAATCCGTCACGCCGCCCTTCTTCATAAGGGACGGGTTGGTCGTGAAACCCTGAACGTTGCCGTTCTCGTACATGTCGAGCATGCCCTCGAGGTTTGCGCCGTCAGCGAACACCTTGATTGCCATCTGCCTGATTCCTTTCGTCTGCATATGGACGTTGAACTGCTAAACACTTTACCTACGTTTATCAAGGCGTGAGCTGCGGGTTTTTATCTTCTCGGCAAACGGTTTTGCAGATTTACCATTTTTATATCGCCGCCCCAGCGGCAAAACGTTTTTGCCGATCATTGCGTTTGATTCCGTTCACGGAACAGGAACAGCGCCTCACCGGCTCGTTTTCACAATTGCTCCAAAGCAAAAAGCGGTGACGCCTCATTTGAGACGTCACCGCTTCCGTGTAGGAGCCGGTTATCGGAGCTCCGCCCGATTAGGGCTTAACGTATGCCTGGTTTACTCTTCCTCAACGTGGTTGATCACAGCACCCTTGGTGTGGATGAAGTTGGGGACGAAGGCGACGATCAGAAGGACAGCGAGAATCGCGTAGACACCGGTGGTACCGAAGGCCTCGGCAGCGCGGCCGAGCGTAATACCAATGACGGAGAAGTCGAAGTCGCCGAACGTAGTGTTCTTGAAGCCAAAGACGTCAAGAACGGGCAGGAGCAGGGCCGGGGCAAAGGTGATGAGCAGGCCGTTGACGAAAGCACCAAGAGCTGCGCCCTTGCGACCGCCAGTAGCATTGCCGTAGATGCCTGCGGTAGCACCGCAGAAGAAGTGGGGAACCATGCCCGGGATGATGAAGATGCCCAGGGTAGCGCCCACGATGAACATACCGACTACGCCGCCGATGAAGGAGGCAACAAAGCCGAGGATGACGGCGGTGGGAGCATAGGGGAAGAAGACGGCGCAGTCGACGGCGGGGATGGCGCCAGGGATCAGCTTGTTGGAGATGCCCTGGAAAGCCGGGACCAGGTCGGCGAGGATCATACGAACGCCGTTGTAGACGATGGTGACACCAACGGCGAAGGACAGGGCACAGGTCAGGGCATAGACGATTACATTGTCGCCGCCAGCGGTCTTGGTAACGACCGCAGGATCTGCGATGTAAGCGGCGAAAGCGGTAACCAAGTAGAAGAAGGCCATGGTAAGAGCCGTGGAGATGGTGGTGTCGCGCAGGAAGGAGAACTTCTCGGGAACCTCGATCTTCTCGGTGCTATTCTCCTCGGCGTCCTTAGCAAAAAGCGTACCGACTGCAGCGGAGATGTAATAGGCGAGTGAACCGAAGTGGCCCATGGCGATTTCATCGCCATCGGTAACCTTCTCGGTGAAACGCTGACCAACGGCGGGAAGCATAGCGCTCACGAGGCCCAGGAACATGCCGCCCACGATGACAAGCTGGACATCCTGGAAGCCAGATGCCTGCAGAACGGCAGACAGCAGGCAAGCCATGAACATGCTGTGATGGCCCGTCAGGAAGATGTACTTAAACTTGGTAAAACGGGCAATGATAATGTTCACGACGTAGCCGAGAATCAGGATCATCATGGTCTGAACGCCGAGGACGCTCTGAGCCATCGAAACGACGACCTCGTTGTTGGGCACGACGCCGGTGATGTGGAAACCGGTCTCGATGAAGGTGCCCAGCGGAGCAAGGTTCTCCTGAACAACAGCAGCGCCGGCAGACAGCATGATGTAACCAAGAATGGGCTTCAGGGTTCCCGTCATCACCTTGTGGGCAGGGCGCTTGAGCGCAACAAGGCCCACAAAGGCAAACAGACCCATGATCCACGCTGGCTTAGTCAGAATCGATTGGATAAACTCAAGTATGGGAAGGATGGCTTGCATCTGCGCTTCCTTTCTCTCTAACGTGGGCGCGTTTCCCTCTTCCACAGGGAACCGCCCTTTTTCGTGCCGCTTTAGGCGTTAGCGGCGGCCGCCTTGATTGCCTCGAGGGCGTCTTCGCGGATCTTCTTCTTGTTCACATAGCTGCGAACGATCACAACGTTGCCGTGGAGCTCGGGGGCGAGCTCCTTAACGGTGATGAACAGATCCGGATTTGCGGAAGAAGCACCGTTCAGGTCCATAGACTCAACGTCGGCCTTGATGCCCTCCTCCTCGCAAAGCTCCTCGACTTTGCCAGCGAGCATCAGGCTAGACCCGATGCCGTTTCCGCATACGGTGATGATATGCATGGCAACCTTCCTCTCCTACACGTGACGGTTTTCCGTCTATCCAAAAGCGGCGACGCATCGCCGTGCCATTAAGGCCTAAAAGAATGAACGCATGGTCTCCAAAACCTGCTCGGGCGTATCGCATGCGCTGAGCTTGGCAACGCAGTCCTCGTCCTCGAACATCTGCGAAAGCTCCGCCAAGCAGCCAAGATGAGCCTTGGGGTCGGGTGCGCAAATACCCACGAGCACGTGAACCGGATCGAAATCCTCGTGTCCAAACGCCACGGCAGGGTCAAGCGTGACGATACAGATTCCCGCTTCGCTCACATTGCCATCTGCCTGAGCGTGGGGCATGGCGATGCCCTCTTCCAAGACCATATAGGGGCCGAATTTGTGAACCGATGAAATCATGGCGTCAACATAGCTCTGGTCGCATTTGCCAGCGTCTACGAGCAATTTACCGCATGCCCTGATCGCTTCCTCCCAGTCGGAGGCCTCGACGTGGCAGGCAACAAGCTCGGGTTTAAGAAGATCGGTCAGCATGCTCGTCCCCTACTCCTCGGGCAAGATATGAAAACCAAGCGCCTGAACGTCGCGGGCAAAGCCCTTGACCGTATCAAGCGAGTACTCAAGCAAATCTTTCCCGAAATTCTTGCGCTTGGCAAGAATGGCATTGGGGACCGTAATGATCTGGCATCCAACGGACTCCGCCTGGAAGATATTGAGGACCTCGCGCGTAGACGCCCAGAGAACCTCGGCAGCAGGCTTAACGGCAGCCTTCTTTACGGACTCCGCCATGAGGGGCAGCGGATCGACGCCGGTATCGGCAATGCGACCGGCAAAGATGGACAGAATAGAGGGGGTCTCGGCAGAAACGGCATCGACGAACTCGTCGACCTGCTCGGGCGTGAAGATAGTGGTGACGTTCACCTTGATGCCGTCGGCAGAAAGGCGCTTGACCAGCGCGGCAGTGGACTCGCCCTTGGTGTTGAGCGCCGGAATCTTAACGTAGACGTTGTCTGCCCAGGTTGCAATCTCGCGAGCCTCGGCCTCCATACCAGCCTCGTCATCAGCGAAAACCTCAAAAGAAACCGAGACATCGGTAATGTGCTCAAGAACCGTCTTGGCAAAAGCGCGGTAGTCGGTCACGCCGCCGGCCTTCATAAGGGAAGGATTGGTCGTGAAGCCCTGAACGTTGCCATTGTCATGCATGTCAAGCATGCCCTCGAGGTTAGCGCCGTCGGCAAACACCTTGATCGCCATGTTCGGTCCTTTCTCATCTAACGCTATTGCTATCGAAAGCCTTCTTCTTTGTTTCAAAAGCTTTTCGGTTTTCTTTTATAAACCATTTCAAAAGCTATCGAAAGCTCAATTGTCAACTTTCCGTGAACGGTCGAATATCGGATGTGAACGTGCTTCTTTTTGGCGGCGCCTTCAGAACAAGCCCCTCTATACGCTATTTAAGTGCGAACTATCTGCTACATATGCATTCGGGACATGCCATTCCGTTCATTTGATTCATACGATTTTGCCTTGTTCTTTTCATATCGATACGTTATATTTCGATTACGAAAGGCCCCTCTTTTGCCTTTCGTTCAAAAGGAGTGGCATATGGCATCTACTTCAGACCTTTCACCGGCCGAGCGTCAGCGATTTATTATGAACTGGCTGGCCGAAAAACCAAATATCTCGGTATCCGACATCGTTCGCCGTTTTTCGGTTTCGGAAGTCACCGCACGACACGACCTCGTCTCGCTGGAATCCGAAGGCAAGCTGCGTCGCGTACGCGGTGGAGCGGTATCGCTTTCTCGCTCCACCGCACTCTCGTATCCCGAGGAGCGCATCAATGTCCAAGTCGAGGCCAAGGAGGCCATCGCCGCAACCGCAGCAACTCTTGTTGATGATGGCGATGTTCTGGTAATTGATATCGGCACCACGGGCTTTTACTTCGCTAAGGCCCTCATGGACAAGCGTGAGATCACCATTATCACCGGCGATCTTGCAATCGCGAACTACGCCAGCTTCAATCTCCCCAATGCTTCGGTAGTGCTGCTGGGCGGCTCCGTGCGCAAGGGCCACCTCTATCTCGCGGGCGCACTAACGCTCGACTGTATGAGCAAACTACATGCCGACAAGGCGTTTGTCAGTGCCGACGGATTCCACCCCGACCACGGTTTTACCGTCGAGCACGACTTCTCGGCCATGATCAAGCATATGTACCTGACCAACTCAAACCAGGGTTACATGATGGTTGACCAGGGAAAGTTCAACAAGACCAGTTTTTATCAGTCCGCGCAGATCGATGACCTCGATGGCATCATCGTTGACGGAGACGACGAGGGCATCATGACGGCGGCGATCGAGAGCAGCCGCAGTCATCCCAAGCTCTATATTGCAAAATAGCCCAAATGGCCGGGTCGCCCCCCACTGCGGGCGACCCGGCCATTTATTAAATCAACCCAAAGTGGTGCATCGCTGTGACGGTGCCGTCGTGTGCGACATCGTCGGTCACGTAGTCGGCGACCGCCTTGACCTCAGGCATGGCGTTGCCCATGGCGACAGCCGTCTCGACCGCAGCGAGCATGCCCAGGTCGTTACCCGAATCGCCGAAGCCAAAGGTGCGTGCGTTGCCGGTGCGACCCAGGTATTCCAGCGCTCGCGCCACGCCTACGCCCTTGTCGATGCCCTTGGGGCTCAGCTCGCGATTCTGACCACCGGTGTTGCACAGCTCAAACTCGCGATCGATAAAGCCATCATCGTTGGCTACGCGAGCCAGGTCGCTCGCGACGATGCCCACCTTGCCCACGCGCAGACGGCCGTCGACGCGCATTTCCTCGGTGCTGTGCACCACAGAAGTGCCGATCAGAGACGACTGCTCAACACCCGCGGGTTCCAGGGCAAAAGTAGCCACGTTGGTCTCGAAAAAGGCTTCAATCCCTGCCGCGGCCATACGGCGTGCAAGCTCCTCAACAATGTCTTCGTCAAAGCAGTCCTCATACACCACGCGGCCCTCGACCTCGAGCGTGGCGCCCGCCATGGCAACGACGCCCGCGGGGTCGAGCGCACGCAAGCTATCGGCGATGAGCCACAGGGGGCGACCCGTGCAGATAAACGCCTTGTGTCCCGCGTCGCGCAGACGATGAAACGCCTCGACGACCGCCTGCGAGGGGCGAACCGCCGAAAAGTCCTTGTCGGTCATGTTGTCGGGATCGAACGACGTCAGCGTGCCGTCCACGTCAAAAAAGAGCACAGCGGGTTCGGGACACGCATCAATCATATGGGTTCCTTTCGAGGATAAGGGCAAACGAAGCATCCATCATATAATGGAGCGACGCAACCAGAGAGGTCACCCATGGAATTTTACGCAAGCTGCCCCGAGGGCTTTGAGTCCGCACTCGCCGATGAGCTTAAACGCCTCGGACTTTCGCATGTCCGCCGCCTGAAAGGCCGCGCTACATTTGAGGGCGAGCTCGAAGAAGGCTACCGCGCCTGTCTGTGGTCGCGCCTGGCGAGCCGCGTGTTCGTGGTACTCGGGCGCTTTGGGGCGCAGGATGCCGATGAGCTGTACGACGGCGTTTACGACATCGCCTGGGAGACCATCATCCGCCCCGGTGCCACCATCGCCATTACCGCCCGCGGCGTGACAGAGCAGCTGCGCAACACGCGCTTCTCGGCCCTGCGCGCCAAGGACGCGCTGTGCGACCGTCTGGCCGAGACCACAGGCCGTCGCGCCGATGTCGACGCCGCCGATCCCGACGTTCACCTGCTGCTTTCGCTGCGCCAGCGCCGCGCGAGCATTAGCCTGGACCTTTCGGGCGATCCGTTATTCAAGCGCCTGCCACCTGCCGCGACACGCGCCGGCGAGGGCACACACGTGCTGCGCCCCGACTACGCCGCCCTAGTGCTGGCGCAGGTCGGCTGGACCGCACTGTGCGAGCGCGAGCTGACGGCCGATGATTACGAAAACGAAGCGCTGCCCACGCTGATCGACGCCTCGTGCGCCGGCGGCGGTCTGCTGCTGGAGGCCGTGAATATTCTGACCGACCGCGCCCCGGGCGCCGCACGCGAGCGCTGGGGCTTTGAGGGCTGGCAGCTGCACGACGCCGCTCTGTGGGAGCAGTTGCTTGCCGAGGCACGCGAGCGCGAGGCAGCAGCACGCGAGCGCCAGGCACGCATCGTGGCCGTGGATGTTGACCCCGCCGCCCGCAAGACCGCTGAGCGCATGGTCAAGTGCGCCGGCTACAAGCGCTTTGTCGATTTTTGCGCCGCCAAGTCCGCCACCGTACTGGACCACGCGGACGCCGTCGCCGGTGCCGCCGTGGTCGCGGATGCGACCGAGACGCCGCTTTCGCTCATGCACGACGCCATGACGCTGGTCGGTGAGCTGCGCCGCGCGCCCGAGCTTGCCGCGGCGCCGGTCGCCGCGCTCACCCGTGACGGATTGCTGGCCCGTGCGCTCCACGCCGAGCCCGAGCGTTCGATTGCCGTCATGCCCAATAACGAGGAGGCGACCGTCGAAGTCTGGCCTTCGCTCGACCACGCCGCCGCGGCGTTTGAAGCTTCGACCAGTGCGGATGCCGAGGCCGAGGTTGCGGATGCCAGCGAAGCCAACGACGAAGCCGCCGACACCCCCATGTCCGAACCTGCTGCCACGCTCGACCTGGGCGACGGCAAGCCGCTGCCCGTGCTCATCCCCGAGTCGGAGCAGTTCGCCAACCGCCTGCGCAAGAATGCCCGTCTGCGTCGCAAGTGGGCAAAGCGCGAGGGCGTGAGCTGCTACCGCGTCTACGATGCCGACCTGCCCGACTACTCCGCCGCCATCGACCTGTACGAGGGCTGCCCGCAGACGCCGGGCCGCTGGCTCGTCATCGCCGAGTACGCCGCACCCAAGACCATCGATCCCGCGCTAGCCCAGGCCCGCATGCTCGACATCTTGGCTATCGCGCCGCGTATCCTAGATGTTCCGGCCGAGCATGTGCACGCCAAGGCCCGCATGCGTTCGCGCGGCGGCTCGCAGTACGGTAAGCAGGGCGCCGGCAAGGGCGGCTCGGGCGAGCGCGCCAACATCGCGCGCCGTCGCCTGCCGCTCATCGAAGAGGGCGGACTCACCTTTGCCGTCAACTTTGATGACTACCTGGATGTGGGCATCTTCTTGGATCACCGTGTCACCCGCAACCTGGTGCGCGAGCACGCCAAACAGGCGCGCCGCTTCCTCAACCTGTTCGCCTACACCGGTACCGCCACCTGCTATGCGGCAGACGGCGGCGTCGAGGAAACTGTGACGGTCGACCTTTCCAACACCTACCTGGACTGGGCCGAGCGCAACATGCGCCAGAACGGCTTTGTGGGTCCGCAGCATCACTTTGTGCGCGACGACGTGCTTGCCTGGATTCGCGACCAGCGCCAGACGCGCAACCGCTGGGACCTGATCTTTGTCGACCCACCCACGTTCTCGAACTCGTCCAAGATGGGCCGCCGCACCTGGGACGTCCAGCGCGACCATGTTGAGCTTTTGGCCGGCGTATCGCGCCTGCTCGCACAGGGCGGACATGCCATCTTTAGCTGCAACCTGCGCGGCTTCCGTCCCGAGACGCGCAAGCTCGCGCGTGCGGGCGTGGTGCTGGAGGACATTACGGCACAGACCATCCCCGAGGACTTCGCGCGCAACCAGAAGGTGCACCACTGCTACATCGTGCGCCGCCTGCCCATTGAGGACGCCATGGCCGAGGTCGGCTTTAGCGCCGAGGAGATTGCCGAGCGTGTCGAGGAGCTGCGCAACCCCGAGGCCCGCAAGCCTCGCGCAACGGCGCCCGCGCACGCGCAGGCTGGCAACGGCAAGTCTAACTTTGCCGGCAAACCCTCCCCTGCCGGCAAGCCCAAAAAGAAGAAGTTCTACGCCAGCAAGCCCAAGGATAAATAGACAACGTTGCGGTGGAATACGGACTGTTTTGCCTGGAATTAGGTAAATTTAGACCGTATTTCACCGCAACTCATATTGGGATGGCGGATGCCGACCTATCCCTGGATGACCAATCGGTAACCAATACCCACGTGCGTCTGGATATAGCGCGGGTGCGCGGGGTCGGACTCGATCTTCTTGCGCAACGTGCCCATAAAGACGCGCAGGCTCGCCAGATCGCTCTTAGTTGCCGTGCCCCAAATCTCGTGCAGGATAAACTGGTGCGTCAGCACCTTGTCGGCGTTGTGCGCCAGCAGGCACAGGAGCTTGTACTCGATCGGCGTCAGATGCAGTTCCTCGCCATCCATCGTGGCGATACCGGCATCAAAATCGATATGCAGCTCACCGGCATCGAACGAGCCCTCGGAGGAAACACCGCCCGTCTGCGCATACGAAAGGCGCCTGAGCGTCGTGCGAATGCGCGCGAGCAGTTCCTCGACCGAAAACGGCTTGGTCAGATAGTCGTCGGCGCCGGCATCGAGCGCGCGGATTTTGTCCGCGTCCTCGCTGCGCGCCGAGACCACGATAATCGGCATGCCCGACCATGCGCGCACCGACTCCACCACCTTGACGCCGTCCATATCGGGCAGGCCCAGATCGAGCAGCACAATGCTCGGCGTCTGCGACGAGGCGGCGGCGATAGCGGCATGGGCGGTCTCCACAGCCATATGGCGCAAGCCGTGCGCCTCGAGCGCGGCAACAATAAGATTGCGGACGGCGGGGTCGTCCTCAACGACCAAGATGAGCGGTTTTACGGCAGAGTTCGGCACAGCGCTACTCCTTATCAAACGAAACGTCGGCGGCAGGAAGCTCAATCGTAAAGACCGAGCCGTGCGGGTCCGCCGCGGCAACCTCTATGCTACCGCCATGCGCCAGCGCAATGGAGCGGCAGAGCGAAAGACCCAGGCCCACGCTGCGGTGACTGTCAGCCAGACCGTGGTTGGCGGTATAGAACGACTCGAAGATCCGCTCGCGATCCTCGGGTGCGATGCCCGGACCATCATCGGCCACCGAGCACGCCACGCGTCCATCGTCGACGCTAATCGAAATCATGATATGCGAGCCCGCGGGCGTATAGGTGATGGCGTTGTTCACCAGATTGACCACCAGCTGCACCATCAGGCGCGCATCGACGTTGACGAGCGCCGGCTCATCGCACGCCACTACCTTAAGGTCGTGCTCGCGCACGGCAGGGTTCACGTGGCGCAGCGCCTCCTCGACGATATCGTCCATGAGCTCGAGTGTGGTCGACAGGCGCATACCGCCACCCTCGAGCTTGGTGATGGCGAGCAGGTTCTCGACGGTGGCGTTGAGCCACAGCGCATCCGAGCGAATGGATAGAAGCAGGCCGCGGCGCGTCTGGGCATCGAGCACCGCGGTGCCGGTCGAGCCCTGGTCGAGCAGCACGTCGGCATTACCCGAAATACTGGTAAGCGGCGTGCGCAGATCGTGCGAGATGGAGCGCAGCAGGTTGGCGCGCAACTGTTCGTTTTTGGCGAGCACCGCCGCCTCCTCGCGGGCCTCCATGGCGCGGGCGCGATCGAGTGCCAGCTCGCCTTCGCTCACGATAGCATCGGCAAGCGTCCGCTCCTCATGCGTCAGCACGTCGGGCTCGGCAACGATAGCCAGCACGCCCACCACCGAGGCGGGGTCGCCCGAGCGCACGAAGCCGTCGCCCGTGCGAACCGTCAGGTAGATGCCATAAAACGCCGAGCCGCCAAACGTGGCGTCGAGCGGCGTTCCCACATAGGCGGACGCCGAAAGCCGCGGCGGCATCTGCGGCGCCAGCTCGTGCACCGGCGCGGCATCGCCCACGGCCGTGTACGTCGCACGCGGCAGCAGGTCATCGCCCTCGGCGTCGTCGCTGTACCACACGACCGGACAGCCCGAAAGACGCGCCAGCTGCGTGGCCATGGCGTGAACGATCTGCTGCTCGTCGGCGCAGCGCTGGAGCATGCGGTTGGTCTCGAGCACCATATGCGTGCGACGGTCGCTGGCGGCAGCCTGCGCCAAGGCCCGGCGCAGGGCTAACGCAATCGAGCTCGATACAAGCGAGACCACAAACATGATGAAGAACATGCCGGGATAGCCGCGGTCGATAAGCGACAGCGAGTAGCGCGGGTCGACAAACAAGAAGTTGTAGAGCGCCACGGCGGCAGCCGAGCTCAGCAAGCAATACAGGCGACTCCAGGTAAAGAATGCGCACAGCTGCACGGCGAACACATAGACGATCATGATGCTCGGCGCGAGACCCGGATGGTCGAGCAGCGCGCCCACAATCGTCGCCGCGACCAACAGCCCCACCGACACGCAGGCGTCATACAGAGGAGTGCGGCGCGTCAGCGTTGTGCGCCGCCACCAAAAGCTATCGGCAATATCGCCGTCCGTACGGACGTCCATCAGCGCCCCGCCCCTCTCTCAAAAACAAAAACCACCACAAAGGGACAGGCACCTTTGTGGTGGTTTCCCTTGTGGTGGTTCCAAGTGTATAGCCTTTGCAGCCGGCGGTCGCTAGACAAACAACACGTGCGCGAGCAGCGCGCAAACGCACGCCGCGACAAGCAGCGTAACCACGATCGAGATCACGCGGTCGGCCATGTCCATGTTGGCGCGATTCGTAAAGAACCGATCTTCGGCGGCGTCGACGCGCGCCTCACGCACCATTTCGACCACCGCCTCACGGCCATCGAGCGCCTTTGTATCCATGTTTACCTCCCCGGCCTCAATCTTGTCCATCGAAAACCAACTCCATGCAGCCTGTCGGTGACTACGGCCGCTCGTTGGGGGCCAGGCGCTGCATCTTGTTCACAGCCTTGAACTTGGTGAACAGCGGCACGTACTCAAAGCTCACGTTGGAGTTCTCCAGGCCGTACCAACGCGCGGGCGTGCCGGCGGCACGGCGGATGATGTACTTGAGCGTGATAGCCGTACGCTCGCTCGGCTCCACATCGCTTTCGGGTGCCAGCAGCTTACGGATCAGGACGAACTTGAACGTGCCGATGTTACCCGGATCCTTGTAGACCGAGTAGTCATGCGTCTGCGGCGGCAGCTCGCCAGTGGCGGCCAGGTCCTGAACAACCTGACGCAAGTAGGCATTGACGCGCTGGTTAATCTTGTAGCCCAGGTACAGATGCACGCGGAACACGTAGTCGGTGCCGAACGTCTCGACCGAATAGGCAAAGGTGTGCGGTTCGTCCATGGTCTCGACATTCACAAACCACCAAGCGTGGGCACGCTTGGGATGCTTGTCCAAGATCGAATAGACGATATCGCGGTCGATGTAGTCGGTATGGGTGTCCTTGGTCAGGTACACGATGTTGTCGCTCATGCGCTCGTAACGGTCGTCGTCGCGCAGGCGCTTGAGCTGCGGCAGGTAGCTACGCAGCGGCAGCAGCGTAAACTGGCGCTGCTCGACCGCCGTGCCGTTGTACCAGCACACCATAATGCCCATGATGAGTGCAGCCATGAGGATGGTGAAGTAGCCGCCGTGGAAGAACTTGGTGAGCGAGCTCACGAAGAAGAAGCCTTCGAGCAAAAGGAAGAAGGCCGCGAAGATCCACGGAGCAACCTTGAGCTTGCGCTCCTCGTGCAGGTAGAAGAAGAGCAGCAGCGTGGTGCACATCATAGTCAGCGTAATGGCAAGGCCGTAGGCGGCTTCCATATGCGCCGAGTTCTGGAACAGCAGCACCACGATGACGCAGCCGACAAGCATGACGTTGTTGACCATGGGGATGTAGAGCTGGCCCTTGGTCTCGGCAGGGTAGAAGACCTGCATGTGCGGCATAAGGTCCAGGCGGCTGGCCTCGGACACCAGCGAAAACGCGCCGGTGATGAGCGCCTGCGAGGCAATGATGGCCGCGACGGTGGAAAGGCCTACGGCAAACGGGCGCAGGCCCGGGGCGAGCATCTGGTAGAACGGGTTGAGGTCGGCAATGCCCATGAGCTCGGGGTTGGCAGCGTTGTTCATAAGCCAAGCGCCCTGACCCATATAGGACAGCAGCAGGCAGCACTTAACGAATGGCCAGGTAGCGTAGATGTTGCCGCGGCCGACGTGGCCCATGTCGGAGTAGAGCGCCTCGGCACCGGTGGTGGCGAGGAAGCAGCTGCCCAGAATCATGATGCCCGCGTGGTTGTTGGGGCTCAGCAAAAAGGCGATGCCGCGCAGCGGGTTGAGGCACAGCAGCACGGCGGGGTGCTGGAATACAAAAAACAGACCCGTGCCGCCCAGGAACAGGAACCACAGCGTCATGATGGGGCCAAAGGCGTGACCGATCTTGGCCGTACCGATGCGCTGCACCAAAAAGAGCGCGATGATGATGGCGAGCGTAATGGCGACGACGCGACCCTGGTCATCGCCCAGCACGGCATGGACCGCCGGGATGGTGCGCAGGCCCTCGATGGCCGTGGTAACGGTAACGGCCGGCGTCAGGATGCCGTCGGCGAGAAGCGCGGCGCCACCCAGCATGGCGGGGATGATAAGCCACTTGCCGCAGCGCTTGACCAGGCTGTACAGGGCAAAGATGCCGCCCTCACCATGGTTATCGGCGCGCAGCGAGATGAGCACATACTTGATGGTGGTCAGCAACGTGACCGTCCACACGACAAGGGAGAGCGCGCCGAGCACGAACTCCTCCGTGACGCTTCCGATGCCGCCGTTACCGGCGACGAGCGCCTTGGTTACATACATAGGGCTGGTGCCGATATCGCCGTACACCACGCCCAGCGTGACGAGCATCGCCGAGATGCTCACAGGAATCGCAGCGTGCGAGGCTGCCTCCTTGGCCTTTTGTTCCATAAGCCGGTTTCCTCCCAACTTTAATGTTCGAAGGGATTATAGGTAATCGGCCCATGTTTTAATGCACTGTTTTCCCAGCTAAATAAACATTTATACGGCCTTTAGGCCACCTCGGCGATATGGAATGTGACAAAGGGACTGTCCCTTTGTCACATCGCCGCATTCGTTACTTGCCGAGCCAGTTTTTGAACCACCACTCCATGGAACGGCTCATCTCGGCCATAAAGGGGCTCGTGTGCTTGCGGGTGTAGATATCCACCACGCGCTCGCCTACCTCGCGGGCATGCGGACGGAACATCGCGTCCATCTCGGCCACCTGCGCGTCCATGGTCGCAGCATCGGCGCGGCAGTAGCGCTCCTCGTGCACCAGGTTCACCACGGGATGCGCAATAGCCGGGCGCTCCTTGCGGGGCGTGCCGATGATGAGCATCGACAGCGGCATGGTATAGGGCGGCAGATCGAGCAGCTCGGCAACTTCCTCGGCATTCTCGACGATATCACCGATATAGCAGCTCCCCAGGCCCAGAGCCTCGGCGGCAACCACGGCGTTTTGCGCGGCGATCACGGCGTCCTGGGCCGCGATGGCAAAGTCGCCCAAACCCGGCGCGCGGCGGGGCGCCTTACCCGTGCGCTCGACAAACTCGGGCTCAAAGCAGCCCACGTGCTCAAACAGATCGATCCACTTGGCATAATCGACCACAAATATTAGTGCCCAGGGCGCCTTGGCGATCATGGGCTGGTGGTCGCACAGGTCGGCCAGGCGGTCGAGCGTTGCCTGCTCGCGGATGCTCACGATGGAATACATCATCATGGCGCCCGCCGACGGCGCACGACTCGCCGCATGCAGAATCGCCGCCCGCTGCTCGTCGGTCACCGCCACGGGACGGTCATCGTCATCACGCGCGAAGGCACGCGTGGAGGAACGGTGCTCCAACGTGTCCAGCACCGCATTGCCCGTCGTCTCGACCGGATAGCCGCACGTATCCACAGCCTTGGTGCAAACCTGCTCGTTCATCGCCTCATCCTCGCCAATTCTTTAAGAAGCCTTTACGTTTCCGTGTAATTCCCGTCCATTATCGCGCAGGTCGCCACTACATTGCGCCACACCGCCGCGCATGCGCGTTAATATGGCTGGTTGTTGTGCGCAGCCCGCAAATGCAGCGCATATTTAGGTAACAATCGGGTAAACCCCCGCTTTCGTAGGTTTTAAGTTTGTGAGGAGTCTCAGCATGTTCGCTGCCGCCATCTCGCTCGTCGGTCTTGCGGCGACCGTCTACCTTGTTTTGCGCGAAGCCAAGGCCATTCGCGCTCAGTCGGGCACCGTTGCCAAAAGCGCTCTTGGGTGGAGCGTCGCCTTCGGCCTGTTCCAGCTCTTTTTGACCGTCTGGGGCGCTATTGGCCTCGTCGCGCAAAACGAGCCGCTCGCCTTTGTGATGCTCATCCTGACCAACGCCATCCTCACCGGCTGCGCTTGGGCCAGCATCGCCCGCGACCGCATCGCCCCGCGCGTCTTTGCGTTCGCCGGGCCCGACGCCCCCGCCCCCACCGGCAAGCTCGCCCGCCTGCGCGGCGCCTTTGTGGGCAAACCGCTCGTCGCCGCCGTCCTATGCCTGCTGCTCGCCGGCGTCTTTGCGCTGCTGGGCATGGAGGTCTCGTCCAACCACGACTTTACCTGGGTCTACCCCCTGTGCATCCTGCTCGAGTGGGCCATCATCACCACGCTCATGGTCGGCCTGTTCTTCCTGTTCCAGCGCCACGGCGCAGCTCCCGCGGTCCTGGCCTTTGCTCTCTTTGTCCTGGGCATTGCCGAGTTCTTCGTCATCACGTTTAAATCCATGCCCATCCAGCCGGGCGACCTTTCGGCCATCTCCACCGCCGCCGCGGTCGCCGGCACCGGCTACACCTTCTCGATCTCACTGTTCTGCGTGCTGTCCATGGGCTTTACCGCCATCGCCATGCTGCTGTGCGAGTGCGCCGGCCTGGTGGCACCGCACCGTCAGAAGGGCGCCGCCAACGCCAAGCGCATGCTGCTCACCAATCTGCTCGTCGCCGTGCTGTGCCTGGGCGGCGTGACCGCGCACGCCACGCTTATCGACTACTACAACACCCTCGGCATCACCGTCTACACCTGGCGCCCGCTCGAGAGCTACTGGCGCGAGGGCTACCTGCCCGCCTTTATTAGTGCGGCACAGTCCATCAAGCCGCCCAAACCCGCCGACTACTCCGTCGACGATGCCAAGGCCACGCTCAAAAAGTATGCCAAGGCCTACGACAAGTCCGACGCGGCCAAGAGCGACGAGCGCGCCGCCGCAAAGGAGCAGTTCGACAGCGAGAAGCCTACGGTCATCGCCATCATGAACGAGACCTTCTCGGACCTATCCATCTACCAGAACATGCGCGCCGGCTACGAGGGTCCGCAGTACTTTAAGAGCCTGTCCAACTGCCTCAGCCGCGGCAAGCTCTACGTGAGCGCCTACGGCGGCGGCACGGCCAATACCGAGTTTGAGTTTATGACCGGCAACTCCATGGCCAACCTGGGCTCGGGCGTGTACCCCTACACCATCTACAACATGGAGACGACCGGGAACCTGGCAGAGCAGTTCAAATCGCTCGGCTATTCCACCACGGCTATGCACCCCAACCACGCGACCAACTGGAACCGCGAGAACGTCTACAAGGACTTTGGCTTTGACCAGTTCCTGTCCATCAACGACTTCCAGGGCGCCGATACCCTGCGCGGCATGGTGACCGACCAGGCGACCTACGACAAGATTCTTGAGCTGCTCAACCAGAACGCCGATCCGCAGTTTATCTTCGACGTGACCATGCAGAACCACTCGGGCTACGATACGGGTCTGCTGCCGGTCGATAAGCAGATGCACCTGAATATCGACACGACCGATCTGGACGCCAAGACTGTCGAGGACGGCACGCTCTCCGATGTCGACGAGTATGTCTCGTGCATCGAGCAGTCCGACCAGGCGCTGCGCTACTTCCTCAACGCCCTGAGCAAGCTCGACCGCAAGGTGGTCGTGGTGTTCTGGGGCGATCACCAGCCGTTCTTCCCGTCCAAGTTCAACGATAAGTGGTTTACCGGCGAAGACGATGCCACGCATCAGGAGCGCCTGTGGCAGACCGACTACATCATCTGGGCTAACTACGACGTTGCCGGCTGCGACCAGACAAGCGAGGTCGACGACCTGTCCACCAACTACCTGTCCACGCAGCTGATGCAGCTGATCGGCGCACCGCTGACCGACTATCAGAAGGCGCACATGACGCTGCGCGAGTCGCTGCCCGCTATCAACTCCGTGGGCTACGAGGACGCCAGCCTGCGCTGGGCGCTTTCCTCCAACGTCACCGGCGACGACGCCGCTGCCGCAGCCGCCACCAAGGCGCGCGAGGATTACGCCAAGATGCAGTACTACGAGATGTTCCGCGACGGAAAGAACGTCTATACGGAGCACTTCCAGACCGAGGCCAATGAAACCGACCCCAACCTGGCACCGGGTACGACCAAGATTAAGTAGCTACTAGCTGCTGAGCCACAACTGAAACGTCTGTCCAGGCGGAGGCATATATAAGTTGAAGGCCACGTTATGTGGCCTTCTTTGTTTGCGGAAAGTGTGTCCCGGAATTCTTGTCTGGAATGGGATGCAGTTTCCGCTTGGGACCCGATTGGGAAAGTGTGTCCCACTATTCAGCTGGATTCCGGGATGTATTTTCCGGTTGAGGCTCGTTGGGAAAGTGCGTCCCACTTTGGGGGCTGATTCTGGGACGTGGTTTCCGGTTGGCTCTCATTGGGAAAGTTCATCCCATTTCTCGGCCTAATTATGGGACGCAGTTTCCCGTTGAGGACCCTTTGGGAAAGTGCGTCCCGGTTTGGGCGCTCAAACTGGGATGGATTTTCCGGATGAGGGCTTGACGGAAAATGTGTCCCGTTCCGGGCGCTAATTGTGGGATGCAGTTTCCGCTTGCGGAGTCTCCACTCAACAGAAAACCCGGGTGGCCTGTTTTTTGGCTACCCGGGTTTTTGGGTTGTCGATATGTTCGACTGGCTACTAGTGGGTCTTGCGGCGCTTGATCAGCATGATGAGGGCTATCACTACGAGCGTTGCTCCCGCTGCTGCTGCTGCGGTGGCGACTAGGGCGAATGTTTGGTCGCCGGTGTTTGCGAGGTTCTTCGCTGTGGTCGTAGTCTTGACCTTGGTGTCGATCTTAGCTCCGTTGTCGGACTTGGGCTTGTCCGGGTTCGTCGGGGTCTCAGGAGTCTCGGGGTCCTTTGAGCCTTCGGAATCGGTTGGGCCGGCGGTGTTTACCAGCGTATGGTCCAGGAACTTCTTGGCGCCCGCACTTGCCTGTGAGAACAGGCGGCGCGTGCGGATCGGGGTGGCGTTCACCGTTGTGGGCGCCGTCTCCTCGGCCTCGATATTCACGAGCGTCGTGCCGGTGTCGAGGCCCACGTCGTTGTATCCCACGTGGCAGTAATACTGCGCACCGTCATCGTCTGCGGTCAGGTCAATCTCGAGCCTTGAGGCCGTTCCAGCCGCGAGGTTGCCATCGGCACCCACGAGCTTAAACTCTGTCTCGCCGCGGCCCTTGCGGTACCACATATAGGTCGGTGCCAGCCCTGTTTCGCTATCGTCGGCACCGAGTT
This sequence comes from uncultured Collinsella sp., assembly GCA_900544645.1. Lineage (GTDB taxonomy): Bacteria > Actinomycetota > Coriobacteriia > Coriobacteriales > Coriobacteriaceae > Collinsella. The sequence goes on along the minus strand of UQWG01000010.1, from coordinate 13,394 downwards.
GCTTCACATGGCCAATCGCCGAGAGCGTCAGGTGGCTTCCCGCCGCGCGCTCAACCGAAGAGTCGTATCCAAGATCCGACCCCTCCGCAGCATCCGCCGCAGGTCCGCTCACGGTCATCGTCATGCCATCAGGCATGGTCTTGACCGTGATGATTGCCGAGCGAATACCTGTTTCGGTCGTGGATCCATTCTTAACGGCGGCGATGGCGAATCGATACTCCGTATTGGGCTGCAGCCCATCCCACTTGAGCGAGGTCTGCGTGTTGTCGGCAATCTTCCAGCTATTGACGACCGCATCCGCCGCATTGCTCTGCAGCATGCCCACGCCGTAGCTAAAGCCACTCTTGTTTGCGAGTACATCGTCCCAGCTAAACGTAACGCTGGTCGAATCGACGGCGTTTGCCGTAAAGCCCGTCACGGCCGGCGCGTCGGGCATCTCGACGTCCTTAACGTCATAGCCCACGATCCAGAACTGGTCGGTGTCCTTGGTGCCGAGCTTGTCGCCCGAGTCTGCCTCGAACTTGTCGACATCCACCGCGTTGACGCCCAGACGCCACACAAAACCGTACTTGCCCTGCGCGGCCTCGGGCAGGTTGTCGACGGTGCCGCCGTATTCGGTCGATTCACTCGAGGAGTTACCCGTAGTAAAGCCGGCGTTGGCACCAAAGCACAGGCCGCCAAACAACTCGTGCTTTGCGAGCTTCGCGCCCATGACAACGCTGCCGTTCAGCGTCAAGCCGAGCTCGAGCTCCTGCTCCTTGCCCTCCTCGACTTCGATGGTCTGCTCAATGCTCGCCCCCGACTGCGCGGCGGCGCCGTTAAACCCATCGTGCGTGTAGGCGCGCGTTACGCCAGGCTTGCCCAGGCCAAAGGAATCCCCAACGGGAGTCTCGCCGTTGAGCGTCGTTTGATAGGTTCCGGGTTCTCCCGACCGGTTGGTCAAAAAGTAGCTGAGCGGCGTCATATTGTGCTGTTTGGCAATGCGGTCATAGGCCTCGACATTAACGACCGAGGTCTGCGCGCCGAGCGACACGGGCGCCGCCATCACGCCCTTGCCACCAGTTTCCTCATTTTCGATCTCATACTCGTAATAGACCATCGGAATCGTGTAGAGCACGGTCTTGTCACCCTCGCCGGCATGCGACTCATAGCTTACGCTTGCGCTGACCGTGCGCTCGCTCCGGTAGTCATAGCATCCCTCGGCGGCAAAATCGACTGAAGCATTCATCGCGACCAGGGGCGGACCGGTCTGCACCTCGACGGCAACGCCCAACTCGGCGCCAATGCTATAGCCCTGGGATGTCCCCGTGCCCTTTTCCTCTCCGTATGACGTGCCGCCCAACACCAGATAGCCGTATGCCTGCTCCAGATCCTCAACATAGGGCGCATCCTGCAGCACGGCAAGCACGCGCGGGTTGGTATAGACCTTGTAGCGGTCCTTGTACGTGATCTTGACGCTGTCGTTGTCGACATCGGGCAGCGCGAGCGAGATAAATGTGCCGTAGGTAGTGCCGCGACGGTTGCTCTCGCTAATCACCTGCTCCTCGCCGCGGCGCACCTTTCCGTTCTCGTCGAGCGAAAAATGCGAGGCGGTCATCCAATAGTAGTCATCGTTCTTGCGCAGGTCCTCGTCGCGGTGCTTGCCCACCACGGCGATAAAGCTCTCGTTATAGCGGTCCGAACCCGAGACGCTGCCCGCCTTGACGTCGCTGATCCACACCTGCTCTATACCCTTGTGGTCATGCTTGTTGCTGCTGTTGTATTGCTGACCGCTCATGCTCATGGTTCCGACCATGGACCCCAAGCCCTGAGCCCCGCTCTGTGCCGTGTTGCAGGCAAAGTCGCGGAACACATCGCCGCCCACGAGCACCTCGTCGACCGCCAGCTGCTCGGACAGGCCGTCAAGGTTGGCAGTGGCAAGGGCAATAGGCGCCAAGGTGCACGGATAGCGCTTATCCTGAGCGCTATCCTTCCATGCGCTGTTGGGCACATGCATCAGCCCATAGGAGGCGAGGAGCCCGTCTCTGTATTCCTTGCAATCGGAAAGCTTGAACTCGCCAGACTCCGAGTCATAATACGCGTAGCGGTACAGCGCGCCGTACAGCCCCTTACTGCCGTCAGAAGCGCCGTAATCAAAAGCGCTGCGTTGCCAGTCATAGCCCGCAAGAATAAGGCCCGTGACGGTTTCACCCGTCTTCTTTCCTTCTTCATCGTAGGCGGCAAACGTGCCGAACGTCGCATTCGCAGCGACCATGGTCTTGCCGTTCGCGGAGAGGGAGATTGCGCCCGCGTCGCCCAGAGCATCGACATGGACGAGCGCACCCTTGGATGCATCCCACGAAAACAGCTCGCAATGCGTCGACTTATCAATATTCTTCTTGCCGTAGGGTGCCGAGACCACGATGGCGAGGTCATCGCAAAAATCGCGATCGAGGTCGCCGGCCGCTAGCGAAACGACAGGAGCTGACTGAAGCTGCGTCCAGGAGTCGTTCCCGCCCTTGTTGTGCGTGGTGTAGTCCGCGGCGTTACCGGCATCGATCTTGACGACGCTTTGCTTCCAGTTGCCGCCCTCCAAGTCATACATGTCGACTACAGCCTTGCGCACGCCGTTCTCGTCGACATAGCAGCCCGCGTAGACAAAAAGCTCGTCGACGCCGTCGCCATCGACATCGCCCGCCTCGACATCAAAGACGGCGTCGTGCTCTTGCAGGTAACCGGCATCCAGGTACTTAAAACGGCCTTCGTACATCATATTAGTGTTGACCGTCACCGGCAGGTGTGTGTCGAGAGTGCGCGTACGCCCGTTGCTAAACGAGTAGAGGACCAGCTCAACCTTTCCGGCGTATGACTTGCCGTCAATCGTCGTGGAGGAACTGTCGCCGTAGGCACGGAGCTCGGCAACGCGGCTCTTTTTGCCCGTGCTGGCGTCGCTGCAGAACTCAACACTCGTGGCGTGAATGCCCGAGAAACCGTTGTTGTCGTTGGCGAGTACTGTTGAGGACTCATTGTTGCTTAGGTACGACCAGGTGCCGCCACCGTAGTCGCTATGCTTGTAGAGATCGCTGTTCGTATCGAAGTTGTTGACGTTTTGCCAGAACTTTGCGGCGCCCCACACACTTCCATAGCCATCGGTGAGTTTGCTGCTGCCGCCAATGTCACCGCGCTCGACGTTCTCGAGCTTGTCGCGCAGAGTGTAGCGATTGCCATGGCTACCGTTAGCTGCCATATAGACCTCGCTGCGCGTGGCAAACGTCGTGGGGGGTATCAGTGGAATAGGGGCCAACGGTATCGGCCGGAATGTCCTCGCTCGTGCCCAGACCCAGGGCTTGATAATCCTGCTCGGTCATATCGGTGATTGCGGGCGCGTCTGCCGCCTGGGCAACCTGGGGCGTGGCCGTGAAGCAGGCGACGCTCGTGGCGATCAACGCAGCAAGCGCCGCCGTCCCAACAAGCGGGATTTTCGACAGCCTACGGATACGGGGGTGTGGAACGTACATGAGGGACCTCGCTTTATTCGAGTGGAGTGGACTCATTTTTGCAAATGATACATCCGATGCCCGATATCACGTGTCTCATTTTCGCCAACGGCGTGTCTCATTTTTGAGAATCCGAGATGCCGCGGAAATCTTATCCCAGCTCAAAGGCCATTTCTGGGATGTATTTTCCGTCGAGTGCCTCATCGGGAAACTGCATCCCATTTCAAGCGTCGATTCTGGGACGCACTTTCCCCTTAGACCCTCAACCGGAAACCGCATCCCACTTTGAGCGCAAATTCCGGGATGCATTTTCCGCTTGAGCCTCATTGGGAAACGGCGTCCCACTTTGAGGGCTGATTGTGGGATGCATTTTCCGGTTTTGCTCTCATTGGGAAAATGCATCCCGTTTCTTGACCGAATAATGGGACGCAATTTCCCGTTGGAGCGCCTTTGGGAAAGTGTGTCCCACTTCGACCGCCCAGAGTGGGATGCACTTTCCGCAAAGCACCTCAACGGGAAACTACGTCCCATTCCAAAGGCGAATTCTGGGACACAGTTTCCAAGACCCTGCCCATCCGGAAAGCCCGTCCTACTCTGGACGCATCCGGGCATGGAATTATCAGCTTATTAGGCCTTCCATCAAGAAAGGGGTGCCCTCCCGGGTGGCGGGCACGAAGTTCATCGCGAGTTCCGCACGCAAAGGAAGCCACTTAATGTGGCTTCCGTCTTGCGCAGGACTGTAGAGCAGGGAACTTCGTGCCCGCCACCCGGGAGGGCATTGCATTTAGAAGATGGACCTAGCGTTTATTCCTTCGGGACAAGATCAGCGCAGCCATGAAAGCGATAATCGCTAGCGTTAGCAGCGTCAAAAGCAGAGCGAGCGAGTTGTCGCCCGTCGCAGCCAGGCCAAACAGGCTGGGCTTTTTGGAGCCAGCGGGCTGCGCAGGAATTGTTTCGCCATCGTCCTCGGCGGTGATCTCCCAGCGAATGGTCTTGTTTGCGTCGGCAAGCTCGTTGCCCACCGACGTCGGGACACTCAGCTGCAGATTGAGCACCGTGCTGCCATCGCTCGTGAACGTGGCGACCTGCGTGGGATAGGCGAACACGCTGCCCGGCGTTCCCGTCTGGAGCCAACCGTCAGACGCATCGCCAGCCGACGCCGTTAAAGTAATGGGCGACAGCAGGTGTGCCGTCTCGTGATCGACAACGGCCCGCACAAACACGCGTACCTGGGACTTTACGCCCGTGGCACGAACCTCGATCTGCTGCTCGCGCGCATCGCCGGGCATTAGGCCTTTAAAGGCGGGAAACAGATCGGGCTCCCCCGAGGAGCCCGTCGTCCCCGAGACCGTCAGCTGTCGTGCGTTTCCGTCATAGACAATCGCAGGAGCATCGGCAAACGCGTGGGCAGGAGCGGCGAACGCAGCAATGCAGAAAATGGCCGCGATCACACAACGCAAGGAGTGCGCAACGTCTTTGCGAATCGGGAAAGCCATACTTACGCACCTCCGTGCGGCGGTACCAGCACGCCATCTTTAACCGTGCAGTTCCATGCCTCGGTAACCGCATCGTCGGGCGTGGACTGAATCGCTTGGGTCGAAATGTCAACGACTAGGTTTTTACCATCTGCCTTATTCTCGGACGCGCTCTTGATGAGCACGCCGGTCTTGTCCATCGGTGCGACAGGAGACGTCCAGTAGTAGAACCCGTCGGTCGAGCGAACCCAAGACGAAGCGCTATTAGTAGCGGAGGCATTGGACACGTCGCCCCACACAATGGTGTAGTTGGTGCCGGCAACCGGCTCATCCCACAGGCGCGCGCCATCCTGGTCCTGCCAGTAGATATCCACCGCCGCACGCAGATAGGCCGGAGCCGTGCCCGTGTTTGTAATCGTGACGTCACTCTTCACGTTGCCCTCGAGCGTCTCGTCCACCAAGGGCTTCACCGAGCCAAAGCCAAACTCGTTGACCAGTACGCCCGTAACCGAAAGCCACGCAAAGGTACCGGCGACGCCAGCAAAAAGGAGGACGCCCGCGAGAAGGGCCATGATCTGCTTGCGCTTTGTCATCCTAGTCCTCCCTCTTCAGCTGGTCGTTTTCCCAAACGTTCTTAGCCCGTGAACCGCCGTCGACCCATTTGTCCTTCGCGCGCGTGTTAACGCACGTCACCACCGCATCGCCCGCGCTCGAAGCAGACGAAATCGTCAGCTCGGCAGATTTGCCGGGCGCCTTACCCGGCGTGCTCAGCTCGCCCTGATAGCGCCATGCCCAAGCCGTGTCTTCCTCGACGGTATAGAAACCCGCCGGCGCGGCAAATTGCACACTGCCGACATACCAGGTCTCGCCGTTTTCATGCTGCCGCTTATCGACCTTCACCTCGGCCACGCGTGTCTCGGGAGAGGCTCCCTCCGCCGTCTTCGTCACCTTAAAGCGGAACGTTTGTCCCATGGCGCTAGCATCGGTGGTCTTTTTGACGATCGTCAGCGCATGGGTCTTGGCGAAGTCGAACACGGCATTGCCGTCGCCTTGCTTGCCTTCGCCCGTCTTCTTGGACTCCAGGCGGTTGGCCAAGTCGAACGAACCGTTACCCGAGCCCAAGCTGTAGAGCGAGACATACTGGTCGTTAACGGGTTCCTCCGTCATGGACGCATCAGGACCGTAGCTCGCCCGCTTAACGGTAACAGTCAGCTGCGTCCCCATAAACGGCTCGGCGAAGCAGGCCTTAAACGGCGCCTCGTCGGCGTTGTTGTCGACTGTGTTGGCGGCGTTGGGGTCGAGCAGCCACTTAAGCTGCGCGGTCATGGCTACGGGTCTCTCGGTATCGGACGTATCGTTGGCGGCCACTCGATACGTCACGGGATACAGGTCCATGTCTCCCTTGACCGGCTCGTCCTTAAACTCATCCCAAGACTTCGCAGCGCCACCGTCAGGCACATATCGCCACTCCAGGAAGAGTTCGCGCACGTCACCGCTGGTCGCCTGTTCATCGAGCAGCGCGACGATCTTGGAGTGGGCGTCTGGGTCGTATGCCACGGACTTTTTCTCCATCTCGGGATTGCCGTTGTCGTCATAGACCGGGTTGCCGCTCTCATCCACCTTGGGAACATCGACGTTATGGACAAAGCCGGCGCCCGTCGCGCGCTCGCCGACCGAGTCGACCGTCGCCGTAAAGACGACCGACCCATCGACACCGTGATAGCGAACCTTATACGGCGCGATCTTGTACACCGCGGTGTAGGTCACGCTCTCAAAGGGCTCGCTGCCCTCGAGGGGATACTTCTCGTCATCGGTCAACAGGGTGTATTTGCCATCGGGTTCGTAGTCGCGCGACCAGCCGACAAAGTCGTACTTGGCGCCGTCAATGCCCACAACCTCCTTGACAGCCTTGACCTCAAGAGAAATCTGGTCGCCGGAATCAGTACGGCCGAGACCGCGGACAAGAGCAGGATTCGCGAGATTTGAGTCGATGTTCGATCGAACGGTAACCAGGCTGGGACGGTAGACCGGGTACAGCTCCATGGGGGCCTTGACCACGGTAGAAGCACTCACCATACGGATGCCCTCCGACCAAGCGACATAGCCCTTGCCAGGTGCCGGCTGGGCTTCCGTCCAGCCCACGAAGACGTTGAACGCACCTGTATCCGCATCGATAGTGCTGATGTCATAAGTGGGCTTCGGGATGCCGCCATCAAGGTTGCCGAGCATATCGCCTTGCTGAGCAACTTTGCCATCCACATCTTTGGCATTGAGATGATACACGACCGCCAACGGCGAATAGTACGCCACAAATGTATAGGGCCCGCCGGGTTCCACCTGATAGGAATACGAGTTATCGCCGTTAGGTTCGAGCTTTTTAACTTCGCCATTCGGAAGCTCAATCTCAACCTTCTGCAACTTATACAGCTTACCGCCTGCTTTATAAACCGACGTCGTGACGTCAGGGGTCACCGTTGCCGTAGCAGGGTCGGTACCCGCGTTGATAACGGGATCGATGTCATACCTAGGCACATTGACCTTATCCGTGCCATCAAAACCTGCGCGGTGCAGGTTGGTGGTGTAGTTGACGTCGTACTTTGCGTAGACGGGATAGGCATCCTGACACTTGGTGACCTTGGAGTCATCCGTCGCCAAGTATGGCGCCGCCTTTTCCGGATCGCTTGTCACATAGGGGTCGTTGGCGACATCATAGATATAGTTCCAGACGTCAGAACCCTTCTGGACCTCGGCGGTCGAAATCCAGCCCAGGAACTTATAGCCCGGCACCGCCATTTCGGCATCGGTCGGGGAAGCTTCGAGGGTCAGGGGGTTATCATACGATCCCTTCTCACCATCTTCTGGCTTTTCTGCCACTTTAACCGACGTATTAACATGCGGGTAATAATACGTGAACGTCGGATCAACCCCGTTCACCTTGGCCTGCAGCAAGTTACTCTCATAGCGCCGCGTGGCAGTCCTCACGACATTATCGCCCTTGTTGTAGAAATTAACGTCCGTGGTAATCATCGCGCGAACGTAGTACTTCTTATCTGTACGCACCATGCTCTCGATGGGATTTTTCACATATGTCCAATATTCACCATCGCGCTCAAGCGTCCAGAAATTCAGGCGATAGCGATCGTTCACCGGTTTGACCGTTACGTTCAGCGAAGCCGAAGTCCAAGTATCGCTTAGCGTTGCAGCGCCTGGAAAATCGGTATCGGCATAGAGGTTTTTCAGAGTATCGGCTCCCGTATCGTTTTTAACGTTGTGCGAGTACGCATTAAGGGGACTCACGACAAGGGTATTCGCCGTGAAGCGCGTGCCACACGTTTCGTCATACCTATCCTTTATACCGTGGTCAACATGCTCCGGACCCCAGTGGACGACGTTTTCACGCACGAAGGTACTACCGACGTTTTCCTCAAAGGGCGTTTGATAGCGATTCCAAACGGAACAAAGTAGCTTGCTGTCCGTAAACTCATGGTTGGTATAAGCCCGAACGTAATAATCCACTCGGTACTCAAAGCGGGCGATGTAGGTATGCGGCGCGGTTAAATCGACATCTGCGGGGAGCGTATAGCTGGAATCGCGGCTTACGCGCACCTCGAGCGGAGCACCCTCGGTTCCCTTGTTTTCGTACCAACCCAAGAAGCGATAGCCATCGGGCAGCTTGCCGCCATTGGACAGGGGCGTACCTTCCGTGTTGCACACCTGTACCGTGTAGACGCTGGTGCCGTCCTCGGTAGTCTGGACGTCGACATTGGTTTTGCCCACACCGTCGCGCAGAGCCTTATTGTCGGTTGTGTCCTGCTCATTGCCCTCGAACACCGTTATGATGTTCGACACGTAGTCGCTGTACACCGGGTAGAAGTCGGTAGGACGGACAACCGTGATCTCGCTACCTGCAGGATAAAAAGCTCCCTGATTTTTAAGCTCGGCTAACTGAGTCGAGGTGATGGCGGCATAGCCACCATTCATCCCCGCCTCGCTGCTAGGCTGCGTGGTCCAGCCGATAAATGTCGCGGTAGGCTTCAAGTTGCCGCGATCCGCGGGGGCGGCGGGCGTCAAACCCACGCCATAGCGGTACCAATCAGTTGACTTGCCGTGCGCAGCACCGGTTTTCCAATCAAGCGTCTCGCCCTTAACGTTATAGAACAGCACCTGTGCCTCGTACGAAGCGATAAACAGGTCATTGCCCTCAAAAGCCTTGGCCCCTTTCGCGTTATCGGCAGTATAGGTTGACGTTTCGTCGTGCAACTCGCTTTTCTGGACCTGCTTGCCAGCAGCCACAGCATCGGCATCGGTCTTGCCGTCAAACCAGCTGTTGTCTTGTCCAATTCGATTCACCTGCACATCGGGCTCGCGGAACCAGCCCATAAAACGGTAGCCGCCGTTCTCCTCGCTCAGGTCGGCAGGCTTTGCAGAGGTCTCCTGCTTAAACGTTACCGAGGTATCGCCCTGGGCCAAGCCCTGAGCAGTTCCCGCCAGCACGGCACTCACCGCAAAGGTGTATGGATCCGTGGTCGCCTGGTCTTTGCCAAGTTTGGTCTTCTCGATTGTTGCCGTACCCGCACCGGGAAAATCAATCGTCGCCTTAACGCTCTGGCCATGCACGGGGATATTCAGCCTGTAGTCCATCGCCCACTCGTTGGCATGCGGACCGCCCAGGGTCTCATCGTTATCGGTCGAGCGCATGGTGCCGGCACAGAAGTCGTAGTCGTGCTCTTCCCATAGCTCACGCGTGTTGTAGCGCTCGTCATCCCACGGACCGTAGCTGCCACCCGCGGTAGTGCCGTCGCCGCCAAACGAGGGGATTTTCTTTTTGGCAGGGTTGCCCTGGCTGCTGCCGCTTAGGCTCACGCTCGGCTTAAAGTAGCACTCGGCGACCGTGGCGTCGCCCTTGTTGGCGCGCGCAGCAATACCGCCCAGGTTCACATCGTTTTGGATGATGGGAATCACGGCGATGGGGTTGTACTGGCGCGAGCTCAAATCGCCGGCGAAATGGCTGCGAGTGATTTCATTACCGCTTTTAGACAAGATGCGGCCTGCAAGACCGCCCGTCCAAGCGCGCGTTACGGAGACAACGCCCACGTAAGAAGCAGCATAGCTATAGCATTTCGCCGTTGAAAAGCAGTCAATGACTTTAGCGCCTTCTGCCATGCAGCCCACAAAGCCCGAGGCATACACGTTGTTGCCGCCCAGGGCGCCAATGGCCACATCGTACTTATTGGTGACGTCGGTCATGCCCTTCTCGGCAATCGAGCCGTCCTTTTTGCGCGTAGGCGTCACGCGGCAATACTCGATGGTCGAGTTTTTGACGTAGCCGGCAAACGCCGCCATATACAGGCCCTCGCCGCCGATGGCCTGCACGCCCGAAGTCGTGTTGTTAACGGCGCGGCCACCACGGACCTCGCAGTTGTAGAGGGTGCAGCCGTCGAGCTCGCCGGCAATCAATCCACCCTCAAAGCCCGCGTTGGTAATAACGTTGAGCATGTTGTTGGCGCATGTAACGTGCAGGGTGCTCTCCATGACCATGACGTTTTCGAAGTGAGTCTTAACCGCCTTGCCCACGATAATGCCGCCACGGAAGTCTGCCCAAATGTTAGCGTCCTTAACTAGGAAGTTCTTGATGGTGGCGCCATCGGTCTCGGCAAAAAAGCCCGTATCGCGCTCGGGATCCAACATATTGTTGGCGTAGTTAAGACCCGTCACGGTGTGGTTTTGGCCATCGAAGACGCCCCTAAAGGGATAGTCCTTGTTGCCAAAGGAGAGGTGCTTGACCGTATTCGCAACAATGGCGTTCATATCTTCATCGTTAAGAACGATATCGTTATCGAGATAGACGCGCCACTTCGACGTGTCGCGTTGACGCGACAGCGCGACACACGACAAGAAGTCGTTCCTGTTTTCGATATGAAACTCGGTCTGGCTCTCAGGCACATCCTCGGCATGCGCCATCGTCGGCAGCACTATTACGCAGCAAAGGGCGATTGCCGCCACGGCAATCAGCCTGCTGAGCACACCTCGGTTCATGTTCTTGATCTTCATGGGCTAGTTCGCCTCCGGCCAGCCCGCGACGTCGAGCACATCGAGGACGGTATCGTTTGCCTGCTGGTTTTTGGCCTGCACGGCCTGGACGTCGATATCGAGCCTGAACGAACCGTCGCGCGCGGCATCGTGGTAGTCGCCCACAAAGCGCAGCGAGTCCATGAGGCTCTCCGTCATGGCGCCGGAATCGAGCACGCCCCCGCGTCCGGCCAATCCGCGGTAGTAGTACCACCCATCGCCGCCATCGATCCACGGGGACCCCTCGCCCGCGTTCACGTGAAAGGCGACATTGCCCGAGGCGTCCGCACTCGAACCGTCGGGCGCCACCGACGTCATGCGCAGGCGAGCGCGAACGTACTCAGGCTGCGCGCCGGCGTTCTCCACGCGCACAATGCGGCTGATGTCAGAGCTCCCGGCCTTGGTGTCGGGATAGTCCCCGTGCTCGTTGGCCTCAAACGGAATCTCCTCACCCTGCTCGTTTAGGGTGAATTCGCAGACTCGTACCTTCACGCTGCCAAACGAAAGGACGTTGTTCGCCGGAACCATATCAACGGTAAAAGCCAGCGTGCCGCACAGGCACGCCAGGGCCAACAGCGCCATCGCGGCAAGCGCCAAGGTGCGTTTCTGATTGTCGGAAAGATTGTTGAGCATTACGTTCGCCAATCGTCGATAAGAGGGGGATCGAGATCCCGACCCGAAAATGGGGATGGGGAGCGGGTCGGGATCTCGGTGGAGGGGGTTGGATTACTTCAGGTCGTTAGCCCAATCCGTGGCAGCAGTCAAGGCAGACGCAGACGAACCCTCAGCGGTATTGTCTGCTGCGTAAATGAAGCAGTTGACATCCATCGTGGCAGAATTGGCGAAATCCTTTTGCTCGGTGTCCTTGGGCGTAGTCACCTGGCTGAACAGCTCGCCAGTCCACTTATCCTCAGTCTTGCTGGCAATAAGCGGGGTAGCCTCGGTTCCTTCGCCAACATAAACGAAAAGGCCACCGAGATAATGAGTCGGCTCGCCCTCAACGGCGGTCGCTTCAACGGCCTTCCAGCCAGAGTTAATAGTGAAGTAAGTCGTCTTGGAATCAGCGGTCCCGGCAGGCGCCGTCTTGTTGTTCACGAAAACGTACACATATGCATTCTCGGATCCCTTGCCGATACCGACATTAGGATTCTTGGGTACAGACACGCCAGGGGCGAGCTTAGAGTCCTTAACCCATTTGGTCTCGGTCAGGTTGCCGTTGACCTTAGTGTTATCATCCGGAAGCGGCTGATTCGGATGGTCGGGATCGGTAGTGGGCTTGTTGATGCCCGCAGTGGTGAAGTTGTTGGTCAGGGTCGACTGCGCCGTCAGCCAGGCGTAGGTGCCCACGCCGGCAGCCAGTACCAGCAGCAGCAAGGCGGCAACTATGCCGTAGCGCTTTTTCCTCTTGTTCTCCATCGTTCTCTTCCTTTCGAGAATCGTTTTCCCCGGCAACGGCCCTTGCCGTTGCCGACACCTCTCCCCTGCCGCTATGGACGCCGCCCCCTCGCATGCGCGCGAGCATGCTTGTCCGCAGGCTCGTCGGAAACCATCCGATCGAGCACTATCGACGCCGCGACCAGCAGCGCCAGAACGGCCACCACAACAAGCAAACCGGGCATCGTCGTGCAATATGCGTTAACGAAGCCCAGGTAAGGGACACAAAAAGAAACGACGCCGATCACGCGTGAAAAAGGCGTCTGCTCGGCGTCGTGCACGATGGTTCCATCTGCATTTTTGTTTGCGATTCCCTGCGTGCTGATCGTCTGCGCCACAGGGTCGACCTCGTACACCTGGTGGGTCACTACGGCGCCGTCCGACCGGTAAAAAGTTGCATTGTCGCCCACGGCGATATTCGTTGGGTCAACCTTGTGAACAAACACCATGGAGCCGACGGGAAGCTCGGGTTCCATAGATCCCGAGAGCACGGCAAAGGGCATGTAACCAAATGCGCGGGGAGCAAAAGAAACAACGGCAAGGGCTATGACAAGCGCAAGCGCCATGCCACTAAGAAGTGAAATAAATCGTCTGAATCCGCGCGTTGCCAACGTGATTATTTCATCCCCATCGAGGCTATATTCGATCCCATCAAGGATTAGCCACTTTTCTAAGACGTTTAATAGATGAGTTCGAAAAAGCCAATCTGAAATCTATTTCTAACAATCACCGTAGCTGCTTCCGCGTTTTTATCAACGTCTTTCCGCCAAATGCTACTATTTTTTCCGTAAGTGGTTATTTGTCCCCACACTTGTCTGCTTTATCCAACGCCTGCGGCTAACCCCTACACAACTTCTCAATAGAGGGTCTAATATTTTGTACGGCTCAGATACTGTCTCTTATACACATCTCCGAGCCCACGAGACAGGCAGAAATCTCG